>JAGXHU010000072.1 GCA_024636015.1 Halothiobacillus sp. | reverse complement strand
GAGATGATGAGTGCCAAGCCGGAGTTGATGGATACGTCCAAAAGCCGTCTGCGACAGATTGACATGACCGATCCGGAACCCCGGGCGGTGCAGTTGCTCGGCAATGAACCCGACGATCTGGCCGCAGCAGCCCGATTCGCCGTTTCACAAGGGGCGCAAATGATCGATCTGAATCTCGGCTGCCCGGCAAAGAAAGTCTGCAAAAAGGCCGCCGGTTCCGCCTTGATGGCCGATCCAGACACAGTGGCCCGCCTGCTGGATGCGCTGGTGGCAGCGGTCGACTGCCCGGTTAGCCTGAAAATGCGCACCGGCCCGGACCATAACCAGCGAAATGCCGTGGAAATTGCCCGTATCGCCGAAAATGCAGGCCTATCCCTGTTGAGCATTCACGGTCGAACCCGTGCCGATCGGTATGAAGGCGATGCCGAATACGACACCATTGCAGCCGTCGTGGACGCCGTCTCGATCCCGGTTCTGGCCAATGGAGACATCACCTCTCCGGACAAGGCACGCGCCGTTCTAGCGCACACGGGCGCGGCGGGAATCATGGTCGGCCGGGGGGCCTTCGGCCGGCCCTGGCTGTTCTCTGCGTTGCGCGCCGAACTCATAGAACACTGCAGTTACACCCTACCCGACCAGACCGAACGCTTCGCAATCGTGCGAGCGCAATTTGAAAAAATCTATCAACATTACGGTTCATCATTAGGAATTCGAATTACCCGAAAGCATCTGTGCTGGTATGCTGACTCACTTCACATTGACGACAAGGAACGTGCGGTGTTCAACCAATTCGATCATCCCGACCAGCAACGTCAATGGCTGACTGCCCAGACAGTCAAAGCGGCCGATTCGCCCTGTTCCCACCCAGCCTGATTAGAAAATTATGACAGCTGAACACGCCCTCGCCGATCAACCGCCTACTTATACCAATGGCCAGCGTTACTGGCTGAGTGCCGATACGGAACAAGACCCCAGCCCACCCGAAGTACACGATACAACGAACCTGTCTGCCGACAATCCCGTCCAGCAAGCTGTTCGCGCGGCACTTGAAGCCCTTTGGGAGACGCTCGAAGGGGATCAGCCCAACAATCTGTACGATCTCGTGATCTCCCAGATCGAGCGCCCGTTGCTGGAAACGGCCATGCTGCGCTGTGGGCAGAATCAATCCCGCGCAGCAGAATGTCTGGGCATCAACCGCAGCACATTGCGCAAAAAACTTCGTCAACATCAGTTACTTGATTCGAACGATTAGCCCACCAGCGGGCCAAATTGTCCGGGTCGATGTGTCCGAACAACAACGCATTTCATACGTCTCGCATTTGTCTCTTTTCAGCTTCTGAAAAACGCGGTATAAGGCTGCAAATTTTTAATTTGCGGAGAAGCCGAATGAGCACCGATGACGAACTGTCCGACCTCGACGAACAATGGGATGAAGAAGAGAATGAGGACAGCGCCGCCGATGCCGTCTCGCCCAGTGTCGTGGACAAAGTGAAGCCTGCCGCGGACAGCAAGGATTCGCGGCGACGGCTGGAAGCACTGCTGGAGCAGCAGCGAATCAAACGCGAAATTGATGATATGTTCTAAGACGATGACAGACGCGCGAAGGCTAAAACGCGGCCACCCGGATGATGTTTCCGGGGCCCAGGTTCCCCGGAAAAAATCAGAAAATTAGGAGCGATTGATACTCAATCCACGACCGATCCCGTAATACTGCCAGCCCTGCTCTGCAAGGCGCTGGGGATCATAGACATTCCGTCCATCGAAAATCGTTTTTTCACGCAAGGACTCCGCCATCACGGCGAAATCCGGTGCGCGAAAGGACTTCCACTCGGTACAGACAATCAAGGCGTCCGCACCCTTGAGCGCCGAATCCCGGGTACCGCATAGCATCAGATCTTCTCGCTGACCGTAGATACGCTGCGTCTCTTCCATCGCCTCGGGATCATAGGCCTGAACCCGCGCACCGGCTGCCCAGAGCGCTTCCATGACCACACGGGATGGTGCCGCACGCATATCGTCCGTATTCGGCTTGAAGGCCAGCCCCCACAAAGCAAAGGTTTTACCCGCCAGCGCCGCTTGGCCACCATAATGCCGCTGGATCAGGTCGATCAGTCGGGATTTCTGCCGGTTGTTGACCGCTTCGACGGCATCGAGCAAAACCGCGTCGTAACCCACTTCGCGAGCTGTACGGTGCAATGCCTGCACGTCCTTCGGGAAACACGAGCCGCCATAGCCGCAGCCCGGATAAATAAAGTGGTAACCGATGCGCGGGTCGGAGCCGATGCCGATCCGTACCTGCTCGATATCGGCACCAAGGCGTTCGGCCAGATTCGCCAGTTCGTTCATGAAGCTGATCTTGGTCGCCAACATCGCATTGGCCGCATATTTGGTCAGTTCGGCCGAACGCAGATCCATCACAATGATCCGGTCGTGATTCCGATTGAACGGGGCGTACAGTTCGCGCATCAGGCGCTCGCTATGGGTGTCCGTGGTCCCCACGATGATCCGGTCGGGCTTCATGAAATCGTTGACAGCCGCCCCTTCCTTCAGAAACTCCGGGTTGGATACCACATCAAACGTCAGTGTTTGATCCCGAGCCGCCAATTGAGCCTGAATTTCGGCCCGAACCTGATCGCCCGTGCCCACAGGGACCGTGGATTTATTCACCACAATCTTGTCGGCAGTCATGTGCGTGCCGATCGAACGCGCCACCGCCCGAACATATTGCAGATCGGCCGAACCATCTTCATCCGGCGGCGTACCGACAGCAATGAACTGGATATCGCCGAACTGCACGCCTTCGGCCGCATCGGTCGTGAACGCCAAACGTCCGCTGGCGTAGTTCTCCCGAACGATAGCTTCCAGTCCGGGTTCGTAAATCGGAATGATGCCCTGCATGAGCCGTTCCACCTTGCTCTGGTCGACGTCCACACACAGGACGTTATGCCCGACTTCCGCCAGACAAGCCCCGGTAACAAGCCCGACATAGCCGGTGCCGAAAATCGTGATTTTCATGATGGGAAGATCCTGAAGAGATGAAAGGATTTATTCGGTAGAAACTGACTCAGTCCGATGCAGACGCCTCGGACAGTACGTCACGAACAAAGCGGTACAGCTCACGATAGTAGCGGGGCGGCTTCTGCTCGACGCGCTCCTTGGCGACCTGTCGCAGCAACTGGCGCAGGGCCTGAACATCCGTAGACGGATAGTCAGCGATAAACGCGGTCACCTTGTCCGCTCCCCCATCAAGTAATCGAGTGCGCCACTGCTCGCTCTCGTGCATCAACCGCACGTTATGCGGCGCATCGGGATCGATGTGCGCCAACTGGTGCTCGATCTCGGCCACGTCATGATGGCGCATCAGTTTCCCGATGTACTGGAAGTGCCGCTTGCGCGCCCCGTGGGCGGTAATCACACGGGCTTCCCGCAAGGCAGACTGCAACGCATCCGACAGGGCGAAGGTATCCAATTGCGCATTATCCAGTTCAGCCAGGCGCTCACCCAGATCCTTGGCTGCGTGGGCTTCGCGCTTGCGTTCGGTCTTACTGATTTCCTCGGCACCATCTTCCGATCGTGGCATCAGGTCATTGGGCCCATTTTCGGGGGATGAAAAAGAACGACGATCACTCATTCGACAGTTACCGATTTGGCGAGATTACGGGGCTGATCGACATCGGTACCCTTCAGGACCGCGACGTGATAAGCCAACAATTGTAGGGGAATATTAAAAATAATCGGGGCGGAAATTCGCCCGACATGTGAGGTAACTGGAAGTACGTGTAGACGGTCTTCGCTGGCCAGGGCTGTGCGCTCATCTGCAAAGACAAACAACTCCGCGCCCCGTGCGGCAACCTCTGCCATGTTCGACTTGAGCTTTTCCAGCAGGTCGTTTTGGGGTGCGATCGTAATCACGGGCATGTTTTCGTCGATCAGGGCCAAGGGGCCGTGCTTGAGCTCACCGGCCGGATAGCCCTCGGCATGGATATAACTGATTTCCTTCAGCTTCAGGGCGCCTTCCAGAGCAATGGGGAACATGACACCTCGCCCCAGGAACAGGGCATGTTGCTTGTCCACCAAGCGCTCGGCCAGTTCGAGGATGGCCGCATCATGGGTCAGGGCGGCCTGGGCCAGCGCTGGGATTTTTTCCAGGCCCGCCACAATCCGCCGCTCGATTTCTTCGGTCAGGCGATTCTGCACCCGGCCGATGGCCAGCATCAGCAGTGCCAGGGAAACGAGTTGTGTTGAAAATGCCTTGGTCGAGGCCACCGAAATTTCGGGCCCCGCATGGGTCATCAGCACGAGATCGGATTCGCGCACCAGAGACGATTCGGGCGCATTGCAGATGGCCAGAACGGGAATATCAGGATGGCGGGCACGCACCATCCGCAGCGCCGCCAGCGTATCGGCTGTTTCGCCCGACTGAGACAGCATCACGAGCAGGGTGCCCTTGGATACCACGGGATTTCGGTAGTGAAACTCGGAGGACACCTCCACGGCCGTGGATAGGCGGAGGATATCCTCAAACCAGTATCGCGCCACCATACCCGCATGGTAGCTGGTGCCGCAGGCGACGATCTGAACACGTTCCACATGGGCAAATCGCGCTTCGGCGGTCACACCGAAGGCAGCGGGCAGAATCCGCCCCTCGCTGATACGGCCTTCCAGGGTGTCTGCAATCGCGCGTGGCTGCTCATGAATCTCTTTGAGCATGAAGTGCTTGAACCCGCCCCGGTCCGCACTATCAGCACTTTGCGTCGATTCGTGGATCGCCCGATCGGCCACTTCCCCGGTTCGATCGGTAATGACCCAGTGATCGCGCCACAGGATGGCCCGATCACCCTCAGCCAAATAGATGAACCGCTGCGTCACCGGCAACAAGGCCAGCGCATCCGACGCGGCAAACAGTTCGCCAATCCCGACGCCGATCACCAAGGGGCTGCCCAGGCGCGCTACGAACAATTGATCGGGCGCACCCGTCATCAGAATGGCCAGCGCAAAAGCCCCATGCAGACGATCCAACGTCACATGAAATGCCTGCTCCGGCGTCGCCCCTTGCACCAATTGCTGATCCAGCATATGAGCGATGACTTCAGTATCGGTATCCGAGGAAAACACGCGCCCCTGCGACTGCAACTCGGCGCGCAGAGCAGCATGATTTTCGATGATACCGTTATGAACAACCGCGACCCGACCGCCCGCAATATGCGGGTGGGCATTCCGTTCTGCCGGCACACCATGCGTCGCCCAGCGGGTATGCGCGATACCGACCAGTCCAGGCAATCCCTGGGGGCCCATGCGCTCCGCCAATGCGTCGACTTTACCGACCGCCCGCACACAGGCAAGTTCGGACGGATCCTGTAAGACCGCCAGACCCGCCGAATCGTAGCCCCGGTACTCCAGACGTCGTAACCCTTCCAGTAGGATCGGCCATACCGGTCGTTGCGCAATGGCCGCCACAATGCCACACATAGAAATTTCCTTGAGAACGAACGTTAAAGTGTGCGCAGAACCCGGTCGGCCTGAGCGATGGTTTCATCAATATCTGCATCTTGATGCGCCATCGAGACAAAGCCAGCTTCATAGGCCGAAGGCGCAAGGTACACACCCGACTTCAACATCCCGTGGAAGAATCGGTTGAAAGCCTGTGTATCGCACTGGGTCGCTGCTTCATAGGACGTCACAACCGGTTTATCAGTGAAAAACATCCCGAACATGCCACCCACCTGTTGCGTCATAAAGGGTACCCCGGCCGCCTTCGCGGCTTGGGTGAGCCCGGCACAGAGTCGAGCCGTCCGCGCGGTGAGCGTCTCGTAAAAACCCGGCGCTTGCAGTAACTGCAGCGTGGCCAAACCTGCCGCCATGGCGACCGGATTGCCCGAGAGCGTACCTGCCTGGTACACGGGCCCCAAGGGCGAGATATGCGCCATGATCTCCCGCTTGCCGCCGAAGGCGCCCACGGGCATGCCACCACCGATGATTTTGCCGAGGGTCGTCAAATCAGGTGTGATGCCGTACAGGGCCTGTGCCCCGCCCAGCGCCACCCGGAAGCCCGTCATGACCTCATCGAGGATCAGCACAGTGCCATATTCGTCGCACACGACACGCAGCCCTTCCAAAAAACCCGGTACCGGCGGGATACAGTTCATATTCCCGGCGACTGGTTCAACGATGATCGCTGCAATTTCATGCCCAATTTCGGCAAAGGCGGCTCGAACTTGCTCAATATCGTTATACGGCAGCGTAATGGTCAATTCCGCCAGCGCCTTGGGGACGCCGGGCGAACTCGGCATCCCCAGAGTTAATGCGCCCGAACCAGCCTTGACCAGCAACGAATCCGAGTGACCGTGATAATTCCCCTCGAACTTAACGATGCGATCGCGACCGGTGTACCCGCGCGCCAAACGAATCGCGCTCATGGTCGCCTCGGTACCGGAGGACGTCAGCCGCACCATCTCCATCGACGGCATGATCTGGCAAATCAGATCCGCCATGTGCGTCTCTGCCACCGTCGGCGCGCCGTAGGACAAACCATTCAAGGCGGCTGCACGGACTGCCTCGATCACCACCGAATGCGCATGTCCCAGAATCATCGGCCCCCATGAACCCACATAATCGATATAGCACTTGTCGCTCTCATCCCAGAAGTAGGCGCCCTGCGCCCGCTTCACGAACACGGGATCCCCACCCACTGAACGAAAGGCCCGAACCGGCGAATTAACGCCCCCGGGAATGTGTTGCTGGGCGTGTTCAAACAGGTCGTGATTACTGGACATGGGCGCGCTCTCGTTCTTCAAAATGGCAGGAATGGGGGCCAGTCGGCATGGAATTGGCAGGGATTATAACCGACCCCAACTCCGAACACCTTATGCGGACGTTCACGTGCTGGAAGCACATGGCCTTTGTGTGGATCTACCGAACGAATCAAGACGTGCTGTCAATCATTGCCCGCTTGTGGAAATACCGAATGGAATCGGGCGGCGGCGACCCGACAATCCGGTGCATTGAACACCGCTGAGATCACCGCCAGCATATCGGCCCCTGCCGCCAGCACCGTCGGCGCATTCGCTGGCGTCAGTCCGCCGATGGCGCAAATCGGCACAGCAAGTGCCGACCGGGCTTGTCGAAACAAATCGAGGGGTGCGTGGCGAGCATCGGGCTTAATCCGGCTGGGAAAGACGGCACCAAAGGCCACATAGTCAGCACCGGCAAGCACCGCCTGGTGCGCAAGAGACAGCTGGTCGTAACAGGAAGCGCCAATGATGGCATCCGAGCCCAGGCGTTGTCGCGCAGCGGCGATGGCCGCATCCTCGCGTCCCAGATGCACCCCATCGGCACCCACCGCCTCGGCAAGGGGCACATCATCATTGATCAGAAACAGGACCTGATGCTCGGCGCACAAAGAACGCAAAGCAGTCGCCTCCTTGAGCCGCAGGGCCGGATCGGCAGATTTATCCCGATACTGCACCATACGGGCACCGCCCAGAATGGATTCGGCAACCGCCCGAAGGAGCGCATCGCCCCGCAACGTGGTCGTGTCGGTAACCACATACAAACCGGATAGTTGTTGTCGAGGTGACGAGGTCGTCATGGACGCATTATCCCTAGCATGAGCATGGTGCAATATCTGTTCCGCCATCAATTAGTACCGAGTTGTCCCTCAGACACGCGCTCGATCCGCGGCCAGCCGGGCCGCGCCCTGCAAAGCCAGATCGGGATCACTGACCATCCACACGGGGATCTGGTGCAGCAAATCGGCAAAACGGCCCTTGTCGACAAAACCGGGCATGAACTCAGTCTGCATGAAGGGCAAAATGTAACTGGCGATAGCCCCCACCACAAACATGCCGCCAAATGGCAAACTCTTGAGCGCCAGATTCCCGGCTTCAGCCCCATAAATCCGCGCAAACAGACGACAGGCAATTTCACTCAGGGTATCGCTGCCTGCACAGGCTTGCTGCGTAATCACCACGCTGGGATCGTCGGTTTCGGCCAACCGGGCCACCATATGGGGTGTTTCCTCGGCCAGACCTTCGGCACGGGCGAACTCATAGAGATAGAAAAAGCCCTTGCCGGAGAGAATCCGCTCATAGCTGATATGGCCGTCCAGACGGGCACGCAGATAAGACCAAAGCTGATCCTCCAAGGCACTGTTCGGCGCAAAACTGCAGTGCCCACCCTCGGTCGGCATGGGGTGATAACGCTGGCCGTCGAAACAGAACACAGCCTCGCCTAGCCCCGTCCCGGCGGCGATTACGGCCACATGCCCGGCAGTTGCCCGAGCGACAGTCTCCGCCAACGGATTCAGGGCGATGCGATGCAACGGGGTAGAGGCAATCGCCGCAGTGCCACTGGCGACGAGATCATTCGCAAACATCACCGGAATGCCCCCCAGTTGGCTGGACAGCGACGTGCTATCCAGCCGCCAGGGCAGATTGGTTGCATGAACGCGCTGCGCGCCCGGCAGACCCTGGATGGGGCCCGCAATACCGAAAGCTGCCGCCGTCAACTGGATGGGGTGATTCTTGGCCGCCGCATCCAGAAAGCTCTGTAACAACTGATCAAACTGCGTATGGGACGCACTGGCATACCGCTGGTGATAGATGCGCTGGGTACCACTGTCATCATAGAGAGCCAACAGGGTTTTGGTCCCCCCGATATCGCCTGCAAGAATCATTTGCCAACCTCCGACATCACCGCCATGGCATGGGATTCGCCCTTGCCCAGCAAGGTTTCCAGTGCCTCGGTCACATAGTAAGCCACTTGATGAGGCGGCAGCTGGTAGAACGCTGACCAGGCCTGATCACGTACCTCGTCGTAACGGGCGTGTCCGTCCGCCTGGTCATGGCACCAAGCCAGACGCACCGCATGACCGATCAGCACGTCCGTGATCAGCGCATCCTGCACCTGAAGACTCGGGTTTTTCTGAATAAGCCGAATCAGGGCCTGCAATGCCTCGATCACCAATTGACGATATTCCGGCGCCACAATGCGGTTGAGTACGTGCTCCACGGCCAGGGCGAAATTCTTTTCACCTGCTGTTGACTGACTTCGAAACAATGAACTGTCGAGGGTATTACGCGGGTTGTAGCGATCGCCAATCACCAGCGCGGGGGTATGCGCGAGCAATGCCCAGACGCCCCGATAAAAGGTGTCGGGCAATCGACCGATGGCGCCCTCGACACAGCGCCAGTGCAACCAGTCTTCTGCCGTCGACTCCGGGTCATCCTCCGCCCGGAACTCGATCGCATCCAGCGTGATCGTCTCGTCCACCAGACGCAGCGACTCCAATCGGGAAGGCCCGCCACGCCAGCTCAAGGCATCACGCAGCTTGCCACTGACGACACTGGGCGGCTGCTCCATCAACCAATCAAACGCCACGCTGGGCGCCACACCAGACTCACGAGCGTGAAGCGCAATCAGGGTCTGAAGCAATGGGCCAATCCGGAGGGTGATCACGTCCTTGAACAGATCCGGTTCCGAGCGAATCCAGCTGCCCAGATGGATGATCAACTCCTGAGTCAAAATCCGTTCGCGGGGATCATCGCCACAGAACTGCCGAATGCGTTTCAGAATCTCAAGATTGGATAGCGGCTCGGAAATCAGCGCGCGGCTGGTATAGGATCGTCCAACCGCCAGGCGTTTCTGCCGTACGATCAAATCCATAAGGGCGACGTCCAGATAGGCATCCACCTTGCCCAGCAACTCGGCGCTCCGCCGCATCACACCCCAGGCCCGCGCCCGTTGCGCCATGCGGAACAAGCCATCAATCAACTCGCTCAAGGAGGTTTGTCGCCCTTCATCACTGGTGAAAGACGGCATATCGAGTCCGGGATAGCGCCGGGCCAGTACACTCACGATCTCGAGCCGGTCGTAAATGGCCTCGGTCGCAAAAAACATCTGCAACAGATCGACATCGAGCATCTGGGCAAGCGTCTCTGCCTGCGGGCCTCGATCGAAGGCGGAATCGTCCAGCGTCAGTGCATGTGCTTGGGGTCTGGGTGCCCATCCGGCCATAACGCCAGGCAAACGCACGCGTTGGCTGCGAGAAACCAGCGACTCAATCCGATCCATATGCACGGGAACACCATCAACGATACCACGCGTCAGTTCATCACGTAGAAAGCTGAGCAACACGATAAAATCCGGGGCCGACAGCATCCACTCGCTGATCATGACCGTCAGAATGGGCCGCCCCGGCTGACGCCAGTAGCGATGGAGATAACCGATCGTGGAACGCAGCTCCTGGACCAGCAGGGCCAGATCCTGGGTTAGGTAGAAATCGTCGGTATCGAAGAGCTGAGGCACGATCAACCACTGTTGGCCATCGACCTCGTAGACCTTGGCCGTACTCAAGCCCAATACCCGGCGCCTCGGTCGGCCCGACAATCCCAAATGGGGATTGGCCCCGAGATCGACCAGATTTTCAACCAAAGCCCGCACGGAACCGATTCGTACCCGCGATTTCCCGACCACGGCATGTCGATCAGAACCCATTCCAACCAGAGCGGCCTCCACGGCGGCCGTCTCCGCGACCAAGGCAACAGAAACGGCACGACATACCGTCTGCCCACTGAGTGGTCGGCGGCGATTGATCGGATCGAGATCGTTCACATCGATCGCTTTGCAGAGCAGCAACCGCCCGACTACCCAGAGACTCTGTGCCCAGACCAGCGGCTGATTTTCATTGGGTTCGCGGTCGGCACTGCCGGGGCTGACACGCTCTTCATCAATCGCATCCTCGGGAACAAAATACAGTTCCGGTAGCAAGTGCTGACCGTCCCGTTCCACGGCCAGATCCATCAGTTGGCGATTGATCCGTTCAGCCGCCTCGACATCGCCGTCAAACCAAGAGTTAATGAGCCTATAAGTGAAGAACAAGGGCCACTCGGACTCGATACCCGCAAATTGCTCCAGCTCCTCCGGCTCATAGTGCAGCTTGTTCTCGTCCTCCATCACGGTTTGATGGCCATCACGCAAAAAGCGCTTGCAGCCGAATCGCCCCGTCAATTTCTGCTTCAGCGCCTGATCAACAGCCGCCACCATCGCCGGATCCCGCACCGCAAAGGCCGGAAAGCCGATCACAGAAAGCAATGCGGCATCCACTTCTTTCGAACCGGACTCTCGGGGCAGCAGAGCGGTCAAGGTCATTTCGGTTCGCGCGATGTCATCGGCGAGTACTAAAACACGACTCCGATCATCGCCATCACCACCGAACAGGTCGAACCCATCGACCGCCTGCAGGGCGGCCAGCACCATGCCCAGAGAACTGGCATTCAGTTCCCGCTGGCCATGATTGATCTTGTTGCCGCGCTCCCAGATACCGTAGTCCGGCGTGGCATAGGCGCGAGAGAGATACCAGACCAGATTCTGGACGAAATCTACTTCATCACGACTGGCGATGATTTGCAGACCGCTCAGGGTCATTTGCACCAGCATCAAAACGAACAGTGAGGTGGCATCCAGCTGCAGGTGCCCCCACTCCGCATCACCGACCACAGCCAGCCCGGTGGCGGTTTCGTACTTGGCATGCAGGGCATCAATCGGCCGCTGGGTCCGTTTGAAGCGCTCGACCCGGTCCGACTGACGCATCATCGCCGTGAGCAAGCCGCGCATATTCTTGATAGTGGCCTGCTCCAACTCGTAAGCGCGCGCATCGGCCGTATCCACCCGACGATAGGCCAGTCCCAGCGCCCAAGCGGAGAGGATGCTGTAGACATTATCGCGCACCCAGGCATCGGTGTAATCGCCGTGGGCATTGATGGCTGTGCTGGCCGGTAACAAACCACTGATGGGATGCTGTCGGTCAAGGATATTAACGCGCACTTCATCAAACAACGCGTCAAGACGCGCGAGACGATCCGATCGAGCGGAATGTGAATTCATGCAGAATTTCCCTGCGCAGCTAAAACTGAGGAGCCGGTCAATGCCGGGTGCTATCGGGCGCTTTCACCGAAGTGTCTAGCAATATCTGCTCCACATCAACCGCATCGAAATTATAACGATGACCGCAAAACTCACAGCGAACAGAGACATGCGCCGGCACCTCCGAATCCCGCAACGCGGCCTCAAGTTCGGTTCGCCCCAAGGAGTGCAGCATCTGGCTCACGCCGCCGCGCGAACAGCCGCAATAAAAGTCGATCGGCCGGATATCACTGAAACCCAGATCCTCCTGATGAAACAGACGATGCAGCAATACAGGCACCGGGGTTGTATGTAACTCCAGCCGGCCGGCCTGCGTATCGAGCGTACCCATCAGGATCGATAAATGTGCGAACTCATCGCTGGCCGCCGCCTGGTGCACCATCGGCGTGCCCCCTTCGCCCGGAATCTGCTGGATCAGCAGTCCAACAGAATGCTGATCATCCGCCGCCAATTCGAGGCGGGTCGGCAACTGTTCGGATTGGCGAAAATAACCTTCCAGCGCCTCGGCGATTCGATCGCCTTCAATCGGAACCAGCGACTGGTAGCGCACACCCTCGGTCGGCTCTATCGTCAAGGCCAGTACGCCATGGCCCAGCAGAGCCTGAATCGACTGATCGAGTTCATTCACCTGCAACTCATCGCCCCACTGGGCGGTAACTCGGTAGGTCAGATCCGAACGCGCCTGCACGACCAGAAGCGAGATCGGCCCTTCTCCACGAAACTGGAGAATAAGCCGCCCATCGAACTTCAGGGTAGCCACCATTACCAGGGCGGCAGCCACGCATTGACCCAACAACTGCGCCACCGCAGGGGGGTAGTCATGATGCTCACCGGCGGTTTGCCAGCTGTTATCGACACTGACGGCCACCCCCCGCACGTGTCCCGAACCGAAAGCGAACCGATAAAGCTGATCAGTATCCGGCAGGTCAGTGGCTGAATACGTCTCGCTCATGCCTGCTCTCCCGGTGGCCCGAGTCGGGCCTGCAAAATCTCGTTCAACTGCTGGGGATTGGCCTTGCCGCCTGCGGCCTTCATCGCCTGACCGACAAAGAACCCGAACAATTTGTCCTTGCCCGACCGGTATTCCGCCACCTTGTCCGGATTTTCGGCCAGGATGGCATCCACCAGCGCCTCGATGGCCGAACTATCCGTGATCTGTTTCAGGCCTCGCGCATCGATGATGGCATCCGGCTCACCCTCGCCCGCCCACATCGCCTCGAATACCTCGCGGGCCAGCTTGTTCGACAGCGTGTTGTCGACGATCCGCACCAGAAGCAGTGCCAGGGACGGCGCGGTTACCGGGCTGTCGCCAATGGCCAGACCCGTTTTATTGAGTTGGGCCGCGATGGCGCCCGTGACCCAATTGGCACACAGCTTTGCATCAGCCACTTGATCCGGCAGCCGGTCGGCCAGCGCGGCCAGTGTCTGCTCGAAATAGGCAGCCGTTTCCTTGCTGCTGGTCAGCACCGCCGCGTCGTAAGGGGTCAGACCGTATTCGCTCTGATAGCGTCGCGCCTTCGCATCAGGCAGCTCCGGAAGGCTATCCCGCCAGATCGCCAGCGTGGCCGGCTCGATGACAACAGGCAGGAGATCCGGATCGGGAAAATAGCGATAGTCGTCTGCCGCTTCCTTGGTGCGCATCATCCGCGTCTCGTCCTTGTCGGGATCGTAGAGCCGGGTCTGTTGCTGCACCGTACCGCCATCCTCAATCAGCTCGATCTGCCGTTCGATTTCGAACAAAATCGCCCGCTCCAGAAAGCGGAATGAATTGACGTTCTTGACCTCGGTACGCGTACCCAGGCTGATCTGCCCTTTGGGACGCACTGAGACGTTGGCATCCACCCGGAACGAACCTTCCTGCATGTTGCCGTCGCAGATCCCTAGGTACTGCACGATGGCGTGGACCTTGCGAGCATAGGCCACCGCCTCCACCGCCGAGCGCATGTCCGGCTCAGACACGATCTCGATCAATGGGGTACCGGCCCGGTTCAGGTCGATGCCGGTCATGCCCGCAAAAACCTCATGCAAGCTCTTGCCCGCATCTTCTTCCAGATGAGCACGCGTGACTCGAACGGTTTTCTGTTCGGCCGCCTCACCCTCCCCAAGCGTGATCACTACCTGGCCACCATTGACGATCGGCTGGGCCAGTTGGCTGATCTGATAACCCTTGGGCAAGTCGGGGTAGAAGTAGTTCTTGCGGTCGAACGTCGATTCCAGCGCCACTTCGGCGTCGATAGCCAAACCGAATAGTGCCGCCATGTGCACGGCCTCGGCATTTAACACCGGCAACACGCCGGGCAATCCCAGATCGACGGCACAGGCCTGCGCATTCGGTTCCGCGCCGAAGGTCGTGGCCGCCCCCGAAAAAATTTTCGATTTGGTGGCCAACTGAGCATGGATTTCCAGACCGATGACGGCCTCCCAACGTGAATGCGTACTCATACGGAGCCCTCCTCATAAGCGGCAGGCATGCGCAAATGCCAATCAGTCTGTTGCTGATACTGGTGTGCAGTCGCCAGCAGTCGCGCCTCGGTGAACGGCGCCCCAATCAGTTGCATTCCGACCGGGCGCAAGCCGCTGAATCCTACGGGGATCGACATGCCCGGCAACCCGGCCAGATTGACGGGAATCGTATAGATATCTTCCAGATACATGGTGGCAGGGTCACTTGCATGGGCGCCCAAATCGAACGCCACCGTAGGCGCGACCGGACCGGCGATGACGTCGCACTGGGCAAACGCTGCCGCGAAGTTCTCTGCCACCTGCCGACGCGCGCGCTGGGCCCGACCGTAAAACGCATCGTAATACCCGGCGGACAGCGCATATGTCCCAATCAGGATGCGGCGCTTCACTTCGGAGCCAAAGCCTTCCGAACGGCTGCGCTCGTACAGATCCATGAGATCGCGGGGTTCTGCACAGCGATAACCGAAACGAACGCCATCGAACCGTGACAGGTTGGAAGAGGCCTCGGCAGGCGCAATCAGATAATAGGCCGCAAGCGCCAGCTCGGCATCCGGCAGGTCGATATCGACCCGAATCGCGCCCTGTTGCTCGAACACTCGTAAGGCATCCTCGATGCGTGCGGCAACGGTCGCATCCAGACCCGCAGTGAACCACTGGCGCGGCACGCCGATCCGCAAACCGGCCAGCGACTGATTCAAGTCAGCGGAATAATCCGGCACAGGCTGGGCAGCACTGGTTGAATCGCGGGGATCATGGCCCGCCATGGCTTGCAGACCGATGGCGCAATCCGCCGCCGAAGGTGCCAGAACGCCGCCCTGATCGAGGCTGGAGGCATAGGCAATCATGCCGTAGCGCGATACGCGACCGTAGGTCGGCTTGATCCCGGTCACACCGCAATAAGCAGCCGGTTGGCGAATCGAACCGCCGGTATCCGTGCCCGTGGCCCAAGGCACCAGTCGCGCCGCCACGGCCGCCGCCGAACCGCCGGAGGAACCGCCGGGCACGGCCGCATGATCCCAGGGATTTTTGACCGCACCAAAGGCACTATTCTCATTGGATGAGCCCATGGCGAACTCGTCCATATTGGTCTTGCCCAGCATGACGGCACCGGCGGCGTTCAAGCGCTGATGCACGGTGGCATCGTAGGGTGCCACCCAATCCCCCAGCATTTTGGACCCGCAGGTTGTCCGGACGCCCTGGGTACAGAAGATATCCTTATGGGCATAGGGGATACCCAGTAACGGGGCCTTTTCACCGGCTGCGATGCGCACATCCGCCTGGTCAGCGGCCAACAGGGCTGCTTCCGGCACACGGGAAATGAAACTGTTGAGCACCGCATCATGGGTACCCACGCGGGCCAGGAACGCCTCGGTCAATTCTCGGGCGGAAAACTGCCGGGTATCGAGGCCAAAACGCAACTCGGCCAGGGATTGTTTATATAACGACACGTCAATCTCTCTGCATTATCGATAGTTAGGGGCGCACGGGCGGCGGAGAACAAGCACTACCAACCCTGAATGCAAACACAACGGGATTCGGCGTTCGACACAGTGCATCGAACAGGATCGGGCAAATCAGGACTCAATCACCTGCGGCACCAGAAACAAGCCCTGCGCAACGGCGGGCGCGCCAGCTTGCAGCACGACCCGCTCATCGCGTTCGGTCACCCGATCGGGACGAAGGGGCTGGGTTTGATCCAGGGGATGCGCCATCGGCATCAATTTATCCAGACGAGGATCCTGCAGTTGTTCTGCAAACGCCAGGATGGCATTGAGATCCTGCAGCATCGCGGGGACCTGGGCCTCGTCAATCGCGATGCGCGACAAATGTGCCACATGTTTGAGTTGGTTGGCGTTCAGCGACATGGAGCATTCCCGGAAAATTTATGGGTAAACGAGTATCTCGCCTCGAAAAACACAAGGCGGTGCCTCGCAACATTTTAGCGCGAATCCCCATCACCATATACCCGATATTGCACACGACGACAGGAAGTGACGCGCGGCAACGGGCAAGAATGCCGTACAACGCCGCTGGCAGGGAAGGCAGTCGAACAAAACCCATTTAAAAACACGGGCTTTTCTGATCGTAAAAACCGCCAACATCTGCACCCCGACACCGAATGCACCAAAAAAAAACATGAGTACTTGCTGGAAAATAGACAGATTGGTATTGTGGGCGGTGTTTTATGCAGCGGCTTAACGAGACAGCTGTTTCTTGACTCCGTGGTCGTTGTGCGCGGAGTCGGAAGTATCTGGACCACGAACGAAATCAGTGGAACGTCGTACGCCATCCAGCTCCACATAATTTATAGTCATACCGGTATACCCCCATCATGTTTAAGCGTTTTCGTGGCATTTTCTCAACCGATCTTTCCATCGACCTGGGTACCGCCAACACCCTCATCTATGTGAGCGGGCGCGGTATCGTGCTGGACGAACCCTCAGTCGTGGCTTTAAGAAGCGAAGGCGGCCACACGGCAATCCAGGCTTATGGCCTGGAAGCCAAACAAATGGTGGGGCGCACACCCAAATCAATCCAGGCAGTCCGCCCGCTCCGCGATGGCGTGATCGCCGATTTCCACGTCACTGAAAAAATGCTGCAGCACTTCATCAAGAAAGTGCATGCAAACCACTGGTTCCGCCCCAGCCCCCGCGTGCTGGTTTGCGTGCCCGTCGGCGCAACCCAGGTTGAACGCCGAGCCATCCGCGAATCGGTATTAAGCGCAGGTGCACGCAAGGCCTTCATTATTGAAGAACCGATGGCCGCCGCCATTGGCGCCGGCATCAATGTGGACGAACCGCGCGGCTCGATGGTCGTGGATATCGGCGGCGGCACTTCGGAAGTGGGAGTCATTTCGCTGGATGGCATCGTCTACTCCTCATCGGTGCGTATCGGCGGCGACAAATTCGACGAAAGCATCATCGCCTACGTGCGGCGCCATTACGGCATTCTGATCGGCGAAGCGACGGCCGAGCGGATCAAGAAGGAAATCGGTTCGGCCTATCCGGGCAAGGAACTCCTCGAAATCGACGTCAAAGGGCGCAATCTGGCCGAAGGCGTCCCCCGCAGCTTCACCCTGAACAGTAACGAAATCCTCGAATCGCTACAGGAACCGCTGTATGGCATCGTTCAAGCCATTCGTACCGCTCTGGAACAAACCCCGCCGGAACTGGGTTCAGATATTGCCGAGCGTGGCATCGTCCTGACTGGCGGAGGCGCATTACTCCGGGACATCGACACCCTGATCCGTGAAGAAACCGGCCTGCCGGTCATCATCGCCGACGACCCGCTGACCTGCGTGGCGCGTGGTGGTGGCAAGGTTCTGGAACTGATCGATCAACGTCACAGCTCCTTGTTCGCGACGGAATAACCGCCGACGGCGCCCTGATGTCCCTGTTCGAGTCCCACCGCCCCGGCATCACCAAACTCATGATCCTGGTGCTGGCATCTCTGATGCTCATGGCACTCGACAGGGCCGGCAGTAGCGTCGCCATGCGCATCAACACGGGCCTCGGCAGTGTTACCGACGGTATCGCCCGCCTCACCCAAGCACCCAGTCTGTGGGCCTCAGATATCACCCTGTTCTTCGAACATAGATCCAACCAGGTCGCCACCATTCACCGTCTCCAGGAAGAGAACCTGCTCATCAAGGGGCAGATGCAACAGTTCTACGACCTCAAGCGGGAACTGGGCCACCTCAAAACCCTCCTTCATGGCCAGACAACCGTCGTACCCAATGTCCTGCTTGCCCGAATGATCGCCATCAACGACAGCCCGGAACAACGCAACTTCACAATCAACCGGGGGCTGAACGACGGGGTCAGGCCCGGCCAACCCGTCATTGATGGGCACGGTATCGTCGGACAGGTTCTGCGCAGCAGCCTGACCGGCGCCGTTGTTATCGAAGTTGTTTCTCGCAAGCACAATCTCTCTGTCAACCTCGGAGACACAGGTTTCATTGGCCTGCTACACGGTACCGGCACACGCGATGCACTCACCATGGATCGCATCCCGGAGCGTTATGCGGCGAAGGTTGGCGACCTGCTAACCACCTCCGGGCTGGATGGCGTATTTCCGAAGGGTTACCCCGTCGCACGGATCAGTCAGATCCACGATGACCGGGGACAGGCATTCATCAACATCGTGGCCACCCCGGTGGCCGACCTCGATCATTTGAGCGAAGTTTTGGTGCTGACGGCCCCGCCGGATGCCCCACCGCCACCGACACAAAAAACACAACAGGCCAATACGGTCGATCAGCCGGACAAGGCCATGATCAACGCGGGTAAGCCCCCTCCGCCCACCCATGAATCACTGGCCACGCCGCCGACAGCAACCCACCCCACGAAGTCACCGTCGAAACGGGAAACAACCCATGCGCAGTGAGTGGCTAGCAATTCTTCTGACAACGATTCTCGCGCTTGTTCTGACCTTGACGCCGTTCGGAGACTGGTACCAGCAACATACACCTCAGTGGCTGCTGCTGACTGTACTTTACTGGTGCATTCACGCACCGAGCAGAGTGGGTCTCGTCTACGCATGGTTCATGGGATTGCTGCTGGATGTGGGCACCGCCGGTCTGCTTGGGGCTAATGCCCTGTTGTTCGCCTTCGGCGCGGCACTGGTTCTGACATTGCGTCAGATGCTCTCCGCGGCCACTCCCATCCAGCAAGCATTGTTCATTGCCGGCCTCAGTACCATATACCTGCTGTTCTCTTTATGGATTCAGGGGGGCATCACCAGCAGTATGGCTTTGCTGGGCTATTTGAGCCGAGCACTGAGCAACCTGATTGCCTGGCCGCTGATCACCTTGGTGTTCTATCTGATCCGGACACGACTGTCCCGCATTTGATACGCGTCGCCAGTCAGGCGCATCCGGCTGGTCGACCCCCAGGTGAGATACCGGATCATCCGCCCCAGATCAATGGCCAGAGAATACACAACCAGACCAAGCCAGCCAGAACCAACGAGGTAAACACGGCAGCGGACCCCATATCTTTGGCTCTGCCCGAGAGTTTGTGCAAATCGGTGCCCACTCGGTCCACCGCATTTTCGATGCCGGTATTCAGGAGCTCGATGATCAATACCAGCAAAATCACCCCCGCCAGTAATGCGCGCTCGACGCCATCCTGCCCCAGATAAAGCCCCAGCGGTACGGCCACGATGGCAAGCCAGACTTCCTGCCGAAAGGCTTCCTCTTTGCGATAGGCCGTACGAAAACCCTGCCAGGAATATTTGGCGGCGAAAAAGAAGCGTTTGAACCCCAGATTATTGGAAGCCATTACACCCCCGCCGCCAGCATCTGCTGATAGGCATCGGCGGACATCCACTCACCCGGCGCTCCGGTCGGCTCGATCTTCAATATCCAGCCCGTATCCAGTGGGTCATCGTTGATCAGTTCGGGTGAATCTTCCAGTGCCTCGTTCACGGCGATCACAATGCCATCGACCGGGGAAATCACATCCGACGCCGCCTTGACAGATTCCAGAGTCACACACGGCGATCCCAATGCGACATGGGTGCCAACCCGAGGCAATTGCACATAAACCACATCACCCAGCAAATCCTGCCCCTGCTCCGTGACGCCTAGCCAAATAACAGAACCTTCCTGCCGGTACCACTCGTGGGTCTGCCCATAATGTCGGTCAGATCGCAATTCCATCAATAACTCCTTAAGGGCGGGATACCGCGCCCAATCGCAACAGATAAGTATTCTGTCAATTTTCGCACATCTTTGGGTGCTCATCGTGACTTGGCCGACAAACAATACGTTGGAACCCGTACGGAAATCTCCAAGCGTGTGCCAAGGTCAATAACATCACACAAGGATTGCAAATTCACGAAGCCTCAAGAGCCTGCACAAACACACAACCACCGTGGAATGGCCTCGAAACGTCTTTTACTTCGGATCGATCTGACAAACACCCTCAGACAACGGATCAAAACACAGATTTGATAACAAAATCATGACTGTCTGTTCGGTTCCCGCGCACCAAAGGCGAAGCCCTTGTCGCCAGCCATAAAAAAACCCTCTGGATCAGAGGGTGATGCTTAGTCCGGTGCATCTCGGCGATGAACACAACTTTAATCTGGATTAACCCCCTATCTACAGAATCGAGAACTTCTTCAGTCGATAGAGAAACGTATCGCGGGACAGACTCAGCAACTTGGCTGCGCGACTCTTGTTGCCGCCCGTGCGCGCCAGGGCCTGGCGCAACAGGTCGGACTCAACCGCTTCCAGATCTACCCCGTTTTCCGGCAAGGCGAACCGACGCGCGGTATCGACCGCTTCGTCCACGCTTCTCAGGGAAAAAGGCAGGTTCTCCACATCCACCACCTTGCCAGCATTCAGGATCACCAGGCGCTCGGCGAGATTGCGCAACTCGCGGATATTTCCCGGCCACGGATGCCGGCGCAAAATACCCCGGGCGTTGGCCGTCAGCTTTGGCGCCATCAGACCATAACGGGCACTCAAGGTCTCGAAAAAGCGGGCCAGCAGCCAGTCGATATCACCCTGACGTGCCCGCAGCGGCGGCAGTTCGATCGGGACCACCTGCAATCGATAATATAGATCCGCCCGGAAGCGTTCCTGTGCAGCCAATGCGGACAAATCCCGGTGCGTGGCCGCGATAATGCGCACATCGACCCGATGCACGCGACTATCGCCCAGACTCATAAACTCCCCAGTTTCCAGAAAGCGGAGCAGCTTGGCCTGAACCGGTAGACTCAATTCACCGATTTCATCCAGAAAGAGCGTCCCCCCATCGGCGGTCCGAATCAAGCCCGCATAGTCTGTTTGAGCCCCCGTGAATGCGCCGCGCTTGTGCCCGAACAACTGGGACTCCGCCAGTGCCTCGGTAAAGGTCGCGCAATTCACCGTGATAAACGGGGCATGTCGTCGACTGGAGCCCTGATGCAATGCTTGCGCAACCAGCTCCTTGCCCGTCCCCGACTCGCCCAGGATCAAGGTCGTGGCGCCGGTTGCCGCAACGATCTGGACACTGCGCAATACCGATTCCAAAATCGGGGACTGAGTCCATATCTGCTCAAAAATATCGTGTTCTTGCATGGAATGAAACCTGCTCCAATCGATAAAACCTGACGCGATTATAACGCATCATTTTTTATCTCCGGAAAAATAATACCGGTTAATCAAACACAGGTAATCAGATCGCGCCGTGCATAACCCGCCGCCTCGCGCACGCGGCCAAAACTGAAAGACAATCATTGACCAGCCGACTAAACGGCTATCACCCGCCAAATCGTGGTTACAGCCCTGCAGCAGCATCCGCTGCGAGAACAGGTGGAACAACAGATCTCCCGGCCAAACTCACCGAGTCTTGCCGCAGGCACGCACCATCCACTCCATTCCTCGCTCAGGTCGAGCATAGTCCCTAATCATCCAATACAATGGCGACTGAATAACCAAGCAATTAAATCAAGTATTCTAAGTCAGCTCTACTTAATGCCATAATCCACTCGGCGTTTATTCTCGCTAAAATTTAAGGAAGAAACACACAATGTCCATGATCAAAGAGTTCAAGGAATTTGCCATGAAAGGCAATGTGATCGACATGGCCGTCGGCATCATCATTGGCGCTGCCTTCGGGAAGATCGTTTCTTCCCTGGTGAGTGATGTCGTGATGCCGCCGATCGGCTTTTTGATTGGCGGCGTGGATTTCCGCAACCTGTCCATCGTGCTGCAGGCAGCGCACGACAAAGTGCCCGAGGTCGCCATTCGATACGGTCAATTTATTCAGACCACACTGGACTTCCTGATCGTCGCCCTGGCAATTTTCATGGCACTGAAGGTCATCAACAAGTTAAAGCGCCAGGAACCAGAGCCAGTACCCGCTCCTGCCGACGAAGCGCCCATCACACCCTCAGTGGATATTCAGTTGCTCACAGAGATCCGTGATCTGCTCAAGGATCGCGGCGCTTCCTGATACACGCCACCACCATAAAAAATCCACCATAGGTTCTCCCGGCGGTGGACTTTATTATTTAAGGCGCCGGAGTGGGCCAGCGCTGATCGATTGCATCGATCTCCGCCAGCACATCCGGCGTCAGAATGACGTCCGCGGCTTCGATATTCTCCGCCAGCTGACCCAGATTGGTCGCGCCGATGATCACCGAGGTCGTAAATGGCTTTTGCCGGGTAAAGGCAATCGCCATTTGGGCGGGCGATAGTCCGTTCTGTTTCGCCAGATCCACATAGGCACGTGTGGCCTCGGCGACATTCGGTTTGGCATACCGCTGACCAAAGCCTGTGAACTCGGTCAAACGCCCCGCAGCCTGGGGATTGGTCAGATATTTTCCGGTCAGAAGCCCGAAAGCCAAGGGACTGTAAGGCAGCAAGCCGATCTTGAGTTGCGCGCTGACCTCCGCCAGCCCACCGGTCTCGAAGGTTCGGTTCATCAGATGATAGGCATTCTGAATGCTCACGACCCGCGGCAGACCATAATCATCTGCGGCCTGCGCGAACGCCATGACCCCATAAGGGGTTTCATTCGATAACCCGATCGCCCGAACCTTGCCTGCCTGCACGAGTTCGCCCAGCGCACGCAACTGATGCTCGATGGATTCGGCCGCATGCTGCTGGGTCGAATCGTAATGCCGCTCCCCGAATATCGGCACATACCGCTCCGGCCAGTGAATCTGATACAGATCCACATAATCCGTCTGCAGGCGGCGCAGGCTACCATCGATCGCTTCCCTGATCTGAGACGCATTGATCTGCGGCCCGCCACGCATCCATTTCATCCCGCGGGAAGGACCGGCGATCTTGGTCGCCACCACGACCGAATCCCGCTGCTGTCGGGCCAGCCAGCTGCCGATATAGGACTCAGTCCGCCCCTGGGTCTCCGCTTTCGGCGGCACCGGATACATTTCCGCCGCGTCGATGAAATTCACGCCATGCGCCACGGCGAAATCGAGCTGTGCGTGCGCGTCCGCCTCTGTGTTCTGCTGCCCGAAGGTCATGGTGCCCAGGCAGATCGAACTCACGGCAATCCCGCTATCGCCCAACAAACGCATTTCCATCACTGTTATTCTCCTCAAACAAAGATAAATCCCATCCGCACAGTGTTCATCGACTGCGCATCACCACCGCTCTTGAGCGGCATCGGCACGATCCAAAGCCGGATCAGGGTATTTATTGGTTATCATGCGAACGATAACTATAGCAATCAATCCGAATTCTTTTAGGAAACCATCGTGAACAAGACCCCGTCCAGCCAAATATGCGTGACGCACCAGGCCTTGATTGCCGCCATGGTCGAAGCCCTCGGAGGGAACGGCAACGAGGAAGCAGCGCGGCAACTCATCACGCAGTATCGAGAGGATGGCTGGGTAAATCTGGCCAACCAACTCGAAAACTGGCTGCATGGTGCAGAACCCTCGATCGCGGCGCTCGATGAAGAAGACCAACAGATCCTGGAGGGCATCCTGCACACGCAGGCAGATCCAGCCTGGCTGTCAACACTCGCCGGGCAAGCCCGGATCGAAGCCGCCGAAGGCATCGCGCAGCTGATTGTTTCCGCCACTTGGGGTGACCCAGCAGCGCTGGAACTGCTGTCAAATCTGCGCGAA
This sequence comes from Halothiobacillus sp., assembly GCA_024636015.1. Classification (GTDB taxonomy): domain Bacteria; phylum Pseudomonadota; class Gammaproteobacteria; order Halothiobacillales; family Halothiobacillaceae; genus Halothiobacillus. The sequence continues at coordinate 46,578 of JAGXHU010000072.1, read as the reverse complement.
GCGGCAATGGAAGACAGAATCGAAGGTTCGCTCGCACACGCATTCATCGCCATGGTTGAAGGCGAGCGCGATATCGATCAACTCACCCATCGGTTTCCTGGCGCAGAATCCGCATTACTCGGCACCATCATGCAACGGGTGTGCGGTTTGGAAGCGGAATAACAGGATTTGGGAAATAAGGATGCCGGGCGCGTTGCAATGCGTACGCGCGCTGTCTAGGCTTGAACCACGCCATTACCGGAAGACATCATTGATGGGCGAACACCCCCTGACCCCACGCCATGCCAACCTGTTGGCGCGTGCCGTAGTCGATACGACCGCCCTGCCTTGGGTGGCGTCGCCTGAACCCACAGTACACCGCAAACTGATCGAACGAGCGGGCGGCGACGGCACCCGCGCCACCAGTCTGGTACGGTTTGCGCCAGGCGCCCGGTTCCCCGAGCATATCCATCATGGCGGGGAGGAATTTCTCGTGCTTGAAGGCAGTTTCTGCGATGAAACCGGCTGCTTTCCCGCCGGCAGTTACGTGCGCAATCCCCCCGGATCGCGCCATGTACCCTCGGCACCAGAGGGCTGCATCATCTTCGTGAAATTGCACCACATGCCCGAAGCGGAAACCGAGCACATCGTCGTCAACACCCATGAAGCACCTTGGCTGCCTGGATTGGTCGAAGGGCTGGAGGTCATGCCACTGGGCTCATTCGAAGGTGAGCATACCGCTCTGGTCCGTTGGCAGCCCCAGACCCATTTCCAGTCACACCACCATTTTGGCGGGGAAGAGATCTTCGTGCTGGAAGGCGTATTTTCTGACGAAAACGGCGACTATCCGGCCGGAACGTGGCTCCGCAGCCCCCACTGGAGTCAACATACGCCCTTCACCCAAACCGGATGCACCATCTGGGTCAAAACCGGCCACCTGCCCATTCCTGATCGTTGGTAACCCAACGCCCCTCACCCCACACTGAAGTTTGTTATCCACCTACCCTGGAGTTGCCCTCATGAATGTTTCCGAAGCTATCCGCACCCGTCGCTCGGTGAAATCCTTCGATCCCGCATTCACATTAACCGCTGCGGAACGGGACGAGCTGCTCAACCTCGCCCTGCAATCCCCAACCGCGTTCAATCTACAGCACTGGCGCTTTGTGGTCGTCGACGATCCGGCCCACCGACAGGCCATTCGCCAAGTGGCCTGGGATCAGTCCCAGGTGACGGATGCCTCACTGCTGATCATCCTGTGCGCGGACATGGCAAGCTGGGAAAAAAATGCGGCGCGTGTCTGGAAAAATGCACCCGATGCCGTCCGTGACATGATGGTGCCCGCCATCGATGCCTATTATCGGGGCAAGCCACTGGTACAACGGGACGAAGCCATGCGCAGTTGCGGCATTGTCGGTCAAACCCTGATGCTCGCCGCCCGGGAAAAGGGTCTGGACAGCTGCCCGATGGACGGGTTCGATTTTGAAGCGGTCGGTAAACTGATCAACCTGCCGGACGACCATGTCATCGCCTTCATGCTGGCCATCGGCAAGAAAACGCAGGATGTCTGGCCGAAACCAGGCCAGCTCGAACTCAATGAAGTGATGATTTCAAACCGTTTCAATCACTAACCGGGCATGAGGGTGCTCGCCCACCTCTGATCTGCCCTTGTCGATCCGAGCAACTCAGGTCGACAAGACGATCTACATTCGCCCTAATTTCACCGAAAACCCTGGCAAATCGCCTCACGATCCACTTCCTTCTGTGGTGGCGACATATCGTATTCCTTCTGTGATGGCGCCATATCGCGCAATGACGCCCCCGGTGCTAACTTTCATCAATAAAACAAATGGGCATGTTAGTCTTCATGCAACTAATTCTAAAATAATGAATTCATTAACCCTGCCCGGTTACCAGGTTTCATGAACTCACGGAGCACCCAGCATCTGATGGATGTTTACCGCAGCAAAACCAGTTTTTCCCGTTACATCTGGCTGACCTTCGGCCTGTTTTGCGTGCTGGCTGTCGCTTTTGTTGTTTACGCCAAGGCCGTAGAGGATATCGGCAGCGCCAACGATCTCAGGCAGCACTCCATCCTGCTCGGCAGCGAACTGCGCGAAGCCTCCAACGATCTGACCCGGACGGCGCGTTCGTATATTGCCACGGGCAATCCTGCGTTCAAAAGTTGCCATCGAGTCATCCAGACCATGTTGAGCAACCAGGCGTCCTTTTTTACCGAGCAGTACGAAAGTCCCTGCTGGAATCTGAACCACAAGCCCCGCTCTTCTTCTCAGGGGACCCAAGCCGGCCAAACCAAGCACACACTCACCGAACAAATTCAAACAGCCCGTTTTACGCAGGCAGAACAAGACCTGCTCGAAAAGGCCCTCGTACAAATTCACGCCCTCAACGAACGGGATAACAAAGCACTTCGGCTGATCGATTCGGAGCACCCCCTATCGGCTGACCCCAAGCATGATGCACTGGCACTGCTGCAAGCCCCCGCTTACTACGAGGGAAAAGACAATGCGCTGCAACTGATTCACCTGTTCATGCAGCAAGTTTCAGAACGCACCCGCGAATATGTACTCCAGGCCAAACATACGGCTCAGCAACTACGTGCGTTATTCATTGTGTTAGCCCTTACCCTATTGTTTCTGCTGATCAGCACCTACCGCGCCCTGAACATCACGCTGGGCGGCTCCGTCAACCTGATTCACCAACAACTTGCCCGTATTGGCCGCGGGGATTTCACCCATCCGATTACTATTACACCGAAACAGAAGAACAGCGTGCTGGATTGGGTCAGCCGAACCCAGCAGCAGCTGAACGAACTTGAACACACCCGACAGGAAAATGAGACGCAAATCGTCCGAAGCACCCGACTGTATGCCGCACTGAGCCAGTGCAATCAAGCGATTGTTCGCTGCGACAATCAGGCGGATCTCTTTGCGCAGATTTGCCTGAATGCCGTTCGTTTCGGTGGCATGAGCATGGCCTGGATCGGCCTGATCGACAAGCAGACCAACAGCGTTTCACCCTCTGCTGCCTACGGCGATGACACAGGCTACCTCACCAATTTCTGTATTTCACTGGATCCGGCCAAACCGGAAAGCCAGGGGCCCATTGGTACGGCCACACGTGAAAATCAACCCTATTGGTCTCAGGATTTCCAAAACGACCCACGAACGCAATTGTGGCACGAACAGGGTGCCCTCGCGGACTTGCGATCTTCTGCCGCCATTCCGCTACATCGCGCCGGACAAGTCGTTGGGGCATTCTCGCTGTATTCCCGTGACATCAATGCATTTGATGCATCAGCCCAGCAACTTTTGATCGAAATGGCGATCGACATCAGTTTCGCACTGGATAACTTCGAGCGTGACGAACAACGAAACCACGCCGAACGTGAACGCATGGCTGCCCTGGATCGACTGCAAAAAATCACGCTTCACGTGCCTGGCATGGTGTACGAATACAAACTCAGCGCCGATGGGCATTCCAGCTTCCCGTTTTCCAGTGATGGGGTGCGCAGCATCTACCGCGTGGCGCCAGAAGACATTGTCGAGGACGCCAGCATTGTGTTCACGCGCATCCATCCAGACGATCTGTCCGGAGTCAGCGCCTCGATGACCCGTTCTGAGCGAGAGCTCAGCCCGTGGCAGCACGAGTACCGTGTGTGCTTTGAGGATGGCAGCGTGCACTGGTTGTTCGGCAATTCCCTCCCGATCCGGGAAGGGGACGGCAGTACCGTTTGGACCGGTTTCATCACAGACATCACGCGACAAAAGGACGATGAAGCCCGAATCGCTCAGCTATCCCACTTCGATGTGCTCACCGGACTGCCCAATCGGATCTTGCTACAGGAACACATTCAATACGATCTGGCCAATGCCATCCGCAGCAGAACGCCCCTGACCCTGATGTTTCTGGATCTCGATCACTTCAAAAATATCAACGACACGTTAGGCCACGCCATTGGCGACGAACTGCTGGTCCTGGTCGCCCGGCGACTACAAGGCATGCTGCGGCCTCAAGATACCCTGTCCCGCCACGGGGGCGATGAGTTCATTCTGGCGCTCCCGGACTGCGATGCCGATCATGCGGCACGAATTGCCCGACGGTTTCAGGATCAATTTGTTCAGCCCTTTGTCCTCGATCACCATGAACTCACCATCGCCCTGTCGATTGGCATCGCCCTGTATCCCAGCGACGGCCAGGATTTCGCCACCCTCTCGAAGCACGCCGACATCGCGATGTACCGCGCCAAACAAGCCGGCCGAAACGGCTATCGGTTCTTCACCCCCGAAATGCAGACACACTCCGACCGAGTCATGCGGCTGGACGGTGCGCTGCGCAAGGCGCTCGCCTGCAATCAATTCCAACTGATGTATCAGCCTCAGATCGAGATCACGACCGGGGCCATCATTGGTGCCGAAGCACTCCTGCGCTGGCACCACCCGGAACTCGGTCAGATTTCACCGGCAGAGTTCATCCCCATTGCCGAGGATAACGGACAGATCATCCCCATCGGCGAATGGGTGCTTCATACCGCGGCATTGCAGGCCAAAGCCTGGCTCCAGGGCGACGACCACCCCTTCCTGATTGCCGTCAACCTGTCCGCCATTCAGTTCCGTCAGCCCAATCTGTCGCAACGCATCCTGGAAATCCTGCAGGAAACCGGGCTCCCACCCCAACACCTGGAGCTGGAACTGACCGAACGAATCGCCATGGATGACCCGACCACGGCCATCGAGATCATCACCATCCTCCGGGAACAGGGGATTCGTCTGTCGATCGACGATTTTGGCACGGGCTACTCATCCCTGAGTCAACTCAAGCGCTTCCAGGTCTACAAGCTCAAGATCGATCAGTCCTTCGTCCGCGACATGACGGAAGATCCCGAAGACCGCGCCATCGTGCATACCATCATCACGATGGCACATAGTCTAGGACTTATCACCATTGCCGAGGGCGTGGAAAATGCCGAACAACTTGCCTTGCTCCAGGAGATGGGCTGCGAGGAGTCCCAAGGGTATTTCACCGGTCGCCCCATGAGTGCAGAGGCGTTGGGTGACCTGCTGCACGCACAGCGGGCCGTGTAAATGATCAGGCGCAATACCCACCACGAATCGTCCAGCCCTGGCCTCCGGCTTCCCTTCGCCGAAGTAACCACGGGCAAGAGGCAAGCGCGGGTTCATGAATAACGGGGCCCTACAGCTGCCCCTGGATCTACTCGACCATCTGCCGGTCAGCGTAGTCATCGTGACCCATGACAAACTGGTTTTTGCCAATCCGGCCGCATGCCGACTCTTTCAAGCAGACCGTCCGGAAGATATTCTCGGTCACTCGATCAATGAATTCATTCATCCGCTGGACCAGCAGCGCGTACTGGCGCGCGTACGCCGCGCCGAGGAAACCCCGCTCACAAACCCCCCAACCGAGTACCGAATCTACACCTGCAAACGAAACCTGGTGGTCCTCGGTATGACCAGCACGACCTACGTCTATCAAGGCGAAATCAGCCTGCTGGCTGCGTTTATGGACATGACGGAGCGCACGGCCATGGAGGCCCGACTGCGCGAAAGCGACGAACAGTTCCAGCGCATGATGAATACCATGCAGGATGTGTTTTACCGAACCGATACCGAGGGGATTACCCAGTATGTCTGCCCTGCCGTCAAACAGGTTCTGGGTTTTAGTGCGGTGGAAATCATCGGGCGGCCCGCCGCCGAGTTTTACCCAAACTCCGCTGACCGGGCAGCGTTGAAGGAAACGATTTTACGCGAGGGATTTGTGCGCGATTTCCCCGGTCAGATGCGCCGCAAGGACGGCAAGATCATCGATATTTCGATCAGCAGCACCGTCATTTTGGATGAAGAAGGCAAATATGCGGGCGTCGAGGGGATTTGGCGCGACATCACCGAACGACGCGAACTCGAGCGCGAACTTGAGCGGCGAGCGACCACCGATGAGCTCACTGGCATCGCCAATCGGCGTACCATTCTGGGACAACTGGAACATACCCACCAACGGTATCTCCGACATCACCAGCCACTCACGGTATTCATTCTGGACCTTGATTTTTTCAAGTTCATCAATGACCGATATGGCCATTTGGCGGGGGATCAACTCCTCAAGCAAATCGTCGATGCCGTTCAGCTGCAACTCAGAAACATCGATCTATTCGGACGTATCGGCGGCGAGGAGTTCATCCTGATCATGGACGACACCCCGCCAGCGGAGGCCGACGAAATCGGCCTCCGCATCCTGCATCAAGTACGAAGCCAGCGTTTTAATATTGGTGCGGGTGAACCGATTCAAATGACGGTGAGCATCGGCGCCACCTGTGCGAAACCCGGTGACCTTAACCTGACATCACTGCTGGAGCGTGCCGACAAGGCGCTGTATCTCGCCAAGGAATCCGGGCGGGACCAGCTTTGCTGGGACGGTTAATCAAACGTGCGGACATCCCCCACAACCGGATCGTGAACCGATCGCAGGGCAGATCGATTTAACGCACCTCGTCCGCCACGTGATACAGCGGATCTTCCTGGATATTGACCTCGACAAGATCACCCGCCTTTTTCAGCAAACTTCGGCACTCCGGAGACAAATGTCGCAAATGCAGCGTCTTGCCTGCACTGCGGTATTTTTCCGCCAGATTGTCGATCGCCTCCAGCGCGGAATGATCGACGACCCGCGATTCGGCAAAATCGAGGATCACATCATTCGGATCCCGTCGGAAATCGAAGGCTTCGGCGAACTTGGCGGTTGACGCGAAAAACAATGGCCCCTTGATATGGTAAATCCGACTACCTTCCGGCGTGGTGTCCTGGGTAATCCGTAGTTCACGAGCATGTTCCCAAGCAAACACCAGGGCGGAAACAACCACCCCGGTAATCACTGCGATCGCCAGATCGGTCAGCACCGTGACGAGCGCGACCAGCAGTCCGACGAAAATATCCTGCCGCGGCACCTTGCCGAACAGCCGCAACGACCCCCATTCGAAGGTCCCGATCACCACCATGAACATGATCCCCACCAATGTAGCCATGGGGATTTTTTCGATCCAGGGCGACAGGAACAGGATAAACATCAGCAGAAAGATCCCAGCGGCCATCCCGGACAAACGCCCGCGCCCGCCGGATTCAACGTTGATGATCGTCTGCCCCACCATGGCACAGCCACCCATCCCGCCAAAGAACCCACTGGTAATATTCCCCAGGCCCTGAGCAATGCATTCGCGATTCGGTTGCCCACGTGTTTCGGTCAGGTCGTCCACAAGCTGAAGACTAAGCAGGGACTCGATCAGGCCCACGCCGGCCAGTACCAACGAAAAGGGCAGCACGATCAAAAAGGCGTCCCAGGTCAAGGGGAAGTCAGGAAGATGAAACTGCGGCAGATCGCCCGCAATGGAGGAAAGGTCGCCCACATCCTTGGTATCCAGTCCCAATCCGATTGCCAGCAAACTGGTCACAACAATAGCCACCAGTGCGGCCGGAACCGCCTTGGTGAATTTGGGCAGAAAATGGGCAATTGCCATGGTGACCGCGATCAGGCCAAACATGATCGCCAGCGGCTGACCGGTAATCCAGTGCAACTGCCCATCGGCGCCCTTCATCTTGAAGTGATCAAGCTGCGCCAGAAAAATCACAATCGCCAGGCCGTTCACAAAACCGAGAAAAACGGGATAAGGCACGATCCGGATGTACTTACCGAGTCGCAATAGACCCACGCTGATCTGGATTGCCCCCATCAGCAACAAGGCCGCCAACAGGTACTGCACACCGTGCGTGACGACCAGCCCGACGATCACGACAGCCGTCGCCCCCGTCGCACCAGAAATCATGCCGGGCCGGCCGCCAAACGTGGCGGCCACCAAGGCCATGATGAAGGCACCATACAACCCCATGATGGGGCTGACATGCGCCACCAGAGCAAAGGCCACCGCTTCGGGCACCAAGGCCAGCGCCACCGTCAAGCCTGACAAAAGCTCCGTGCGGGTGTTGCCCGCATTATTCTGGCCCAGCAAATGAAACATAGAAATTCCCGTACGTCGATGTGCAATAAATGGCCACCGGATGGAAATAGGCGTCGTCATCGAACAGCCAATCCGGTCTTCACGTCTGGTCGAGGTTTAGAACCTGCCAGCCGAAGGAGGCCGTACGGTAAACAAGGGAATGCTAATGGTCAAGGCATTCGGCCTTCGCCTGCCGATAACGCAGTAACTGCCGTTCCAGTGACTCCTGCGACAGATCGCTGCCTTCCGCCCAGGCCGCTCGTTCCATTGCCTGAAAACGGCGGACGAATTTCCGGTTGGTCGATTCGAGGGCAACGGCTGGATCCAGGCCGGCCTTGCGCACCAGATTCACCAGGGCAAACAGAACATCGCCCAATTCATCCTGAATCTCCGACCGCTGATCGGAAGCCAGTGCCTCGTCCAGTTCTGCGATCTCTTCGCGCACCTTTTCCCAAACAGCAGCCACGTCAGGCCAATCAAAACCGACCGAAGCGGCCGCTTCCTGCAACTGCTCAGCACGATCCAGGGCTGGCGCATCCTCGGCAACCTTGTCGAAGGCCGACACTGGCTTCATTTTGTCCCCGTGGAAACCTGAACTGACGCCACGTGATCCAGGGCCGCACGGCCACCCTGATCGGCATGATAGGAAGAGCGCACCATCGGCCCGCTGGCGACGTGGCTGAACCCCATGGCTTCGGCCTCGCGACCCAGTTGCGCAAACTGCTCCGGGGTCACAAACCGTTTCACCGGAAGGTGGTTGAGCGAGGGCTGCAGATATTGCCCGAGGGTCAACATATCCACCTGATGGGCACGCAGGTCCGCCAATACGGCCAGCAATTGTTCATCGGTTTCACCCAGCCCCAGCATCAGGCCAGACTTAGTCGGTACATTTGGGCAACGCGCTTTCATGGTCGCCAGCAACTGAAGCGAACCGGCGTAATCCGCCCCGGGGCGAGCGGCACGATACAGCGATGGCACCGTTTCAAGATTATGGTTAAAGACATCGGGTGGTTCATTGGCAAGGATCTCGATGGCGACACTTTCCCGCCCCCGGAAATCCGGGGTCAGAATCTCGATAGTGAGATCCGGGCAGCGATCACGCAAGGCGCGAATCACGGCTGCAAAATGGGCCGCGCCGCCATCGCGCAGATCGTCCCGGTCGACCGAGGTAATCACCACATAGTTGAGCCCCATCGCAGCCACGGTTTCTGCCAGTCGCGCAGGCTCATCGGCATCTACCGGGCGCGGCTTGCCGTGGGCCACATCGCAGAACGGACAGCGGCGTGTGCAGATATCACCGAGGATCATGAAGGTTGCCGTGCCACTGTCGAAGCACTCCCCCAAATTCGGGCAGTTGGCCTCCTCACAGACGGTATGCAATCCCTGATCACGGAGAATTTTCTTGAGACGCTGAACCTGCGCACCGCCCTGTGGCCGGGCACGGATCCACGCCGGTTTACGGGGCATCACCACCGTCGGTTCAATTTTCACCGGAATGCGCGACACCTTGTCCGCCGAACGCATGGCGGGGGTCGGTCGCTCCAAGAATTGTTCCAGAGAAGGGAGAGAATTATCGGACATAAGTTGCTCTGAATAAGGGAGACAAAATGGCAGCGCCCATAGTGGGCGGGTGCGAGAGGCTCAAGCCCGCCCAGCGGTTAACAGTTGGACGAGGGCTCGGCCAATCCCGTCAATGGACAAGGACGCGTCCGAAGGCACGATCAGTTCGTCGCGTAATTGCGTGACGGGCAACCGTGCTATCCCGCAAGGATTGATCCGGTCAAACGGCGTCAGATCCATATCGATATTGAAGGATAGACCATGATAACAGCGGCCTTGCCGGACCTTAAGCCCCAGGGCCGCAATCTTGGCTTCGGCCACATACACGCCGGGGGCACCGGATCGTCGCTCGGCCATCACACCGTTCATCGCCAGCACATCGATGACCGACTGCTCCAGCATTATGACCCAATCACGCACACCGAGTTTTCTTCGCGCCAGATCCACCAGGGTATAGAGCACCAGTTGCCCCGGTCCATGGTAGGTCACCTGCCCCCCCCGGTCTGAGGTGATCACCGGAATCGGCCCGGGATTCAACAGGTGCTCCGGTTGGCCGTTCAGACCCTGGGTAAACACAGGCGCGTGGGTCAGGCACCAGTACTCGTCCGGCGTGTCTGCATCCCGCGCCTGGGTGAACTCGACCATCCGTTGGGCAATATCAACATAATCGCAGTCGATACCCAGATCACGAAAAACCGATTGAGGCTCAACCGACACAATCGCCTCAGAGACACATCTTGACGTCGGGGTGGGCGGTAATCCCGCGGTAAATTGCGTCCAGCTGGCTTTGCGAGATGGCCTCGATCGTCACGGTCATGCCCACGAAATTGCCCTGGGCGCTTGCCCGGATCTTCCAGGCGGACTCCGGTAAGCCCGACGCATGCAATTCGACGACAGCACGGATATCCGTCATGAACGCGTCGGTCGCTGGTCCCATGATCTTGATGGGAAACTGGCACGGGAATTCAATCAGCGTTTCCCGCTCCAGTTCGGCTTCCTCGACCTGGACGGCCTCGGTGTGCTGTTGTTCGGCCAAATCCTTATCGGTCAAAAATTCATTCATGGCGACACCTGTACGGTCTTGAGTTGCTGAAATGCCTGATTCAGGGCGGTCCAAACCGGACCAATCCGCCCCGCGCCAACCGGATGATCGTTTATCCGTGTAATCGGCAACAGGTCGCGGGTGGAGCTGGTCACAAACACTTCCGTGGCGTCAAACAGCCGATCGAACGGAATCGGCACTTCAAGCACGGGGATCTGGCCCTGGCCTCGGATCATGTCCAATAACTTCTGACGGGTTATCCCACCCAGAATATGCGGCCCAATCGGTGCAGTCAGCAACTCATCGTCGATCACCGCGAACAGGTTGGATGCTGCGCCTTCCAACGCCAGACCATCGCGCACCAGGATGGCCTCGCTGGCCCCCGCTGCGACGGCCTGCTGGCGCGCCATAATATTGGGCAGCAGATTAATGCTCTTGATATCGCAACGTGACCAGCGAATATCCGGCACCGTAATCGCCTGAGCCCCGTCGCGGCGGATTGCCTCGGACAATGCAGCCATCGGGCTGCCACTAACCAGAACGGTCGGGGCCACGGCTGGATTCGGATAGGCATGATCCCGTTTCGCGGCGGTTCCACGGGTCACCTGAATATAAACCGAGACATCCGGGCTCGCACATTCGCTGATCAAGCGTTTGATAATTGCGAACCATTCATCCCGAGTCAGGGGGTCGGCAATATCAATTTGATCGAGACTCCGACCCAAGCGATCCAGATGTTCGTCCAAACCGAACAATCGACCCGCAAAGGCCGGAATCACCTCGTAGACGCCATCGCCGAACAAGAACCCGCGATCGAATACGGAGATCTGGGCCTGTTCCGGCGCAACCCAGTGGCCGTTGAAATAAACCTGTGTCATGACCCATCCACTATAAAAAGATCAGGCGATGTAAAAAGTTCGGAACAGTCAGCCTACCGAAGCGGCCCCGGCGACAGGACCAAACGGCTGGGTTAAGGCCGATGTACGCTCCCGCACCCTGCGTCGTCTAAAACCACAGCCGAACGCTATCAACCATGTTCTTGAAGAAGCCGCCTTTCGGCACCGCCTTGAGGGCGACCACATCACGGGTAGCGAGAACCTTGTCTCCCAGCTTCACCGTCAACTTGCCTACCGGTTGATCCGCCGTCAACGGCGCCACCAATTTCGGGGTCAAGCTCATGGAAACCGTGACATTCTTGGTCTGCCCCTTCGGCACCAGTACGATCATATTCTGTACCAGACCAACGGGAACGCTGTTGCTGACACCCTTGTACACTTCGGGGGTTGCCAAGATATCCCCGGCTTTGCGTACGGGCACGTTCTCGAAAAATCGGAATCCGTAATTCAGCAGGGCCTCGGCTTCATTGTTCCGTGCATCGTCACTCTCTGTTCCCAGCACCACGGCGATCAGACGCATACCGTTCTGCTGTCCGGACGTGGCCAGGCAATAACCCGCTTCTTCGGTATGACCTGTTTTGCCGCCATCGACCCAGTTGTCCCGGAACAGCAGTTTCTCCCGGTTGAACTGCTTGATGCCATTCCAGGTAAATTCCTTCTGCCGGAAGAATTCGTGGTAGTACTCGGGGAACCGCCGGACCAGATCATCGAACAGGATACTGATGTCCCGAGCCGACATGACATGCCCAGGCGCCGGCCAGCCGGTTGGGTCCTCATAGTGCGTGTGGGTCATGCCCAGCTTCTTGGCCGTGGCATTCATCTCCGAAACAAACGATGCCTGGTTCCCCCCCACGTATTCAGCCAATGCGGTCGCCGCATCATTGCCGGACTGCACGATCATGCCCCGCAAGAGGTTCTCAACGCTGACCTGTTTGCCCACCTCGATGAACATCTTGGAACCCTGCATCTCCCAGGCATTCTTGCTGATCGTGACCATATCGGTGAGATGGATCTGACCCGACTTCAGTGCGCTGAAAATCAGGTAAGAGGTCATCAACTTGGTGATGCTGGCCGGCGGCACCGGCTCGTCGGCATTTTTTTCGACGATGGTCTGATCGGTATTGGCATCCAGCAAAACGTATGAGCGCGCCGAAAGTACGGGCGCACCGGGGATCGGCATGGCTGCCGGTGCATCGGGAACGGGCACAGCCGCCATACCAGTCGATACGACAACCAAAGACAAAACTGCAGCGGAGACGAACCGCCCGCTCACACCAAACCAGGCACGGCTTGCCAACGCCCGATTCCACTGATATCTAAACTTACCCATCATTGTTCAACCACCATCTGCGCGTTTTCAAAACCAATTTTTCTGAGTTGATCCATCATCTGGTCGTACGTTTCGAGCGAGGGAATCGGCCCGATACGTACCCGGCTCAAGGAACCGACTGGCTCCGTTCGCACCGGCCCCAGATTCGCCTGATCGAGGCGACGTCGGACATCGAGCACATGCCCGATCTCGCCGTAGGCACCCACCTGAATGAATACATCCGATCCCCAGACCGCGTGCGGCAGCGCTGCTGCCGACGAACCACGACCCGATGGCACAAAAGTCACGGGTGTCGGCGCAACCGTGCGATCCGCCACGGTAACGGGTACCGGTGCAGACGGGGAATCTGGGGTCACGACACGAACATCGACCATCGCCGTTCCTCGCCCCAGCATGCCGATTTTCCGGGCAGCCGCATACGACAGATCGATGATGCGATTCGACACGAACGGCCCCCGATCGTTCACCCGCACTACAACCTGTTTACCGTTTTCCAGATTCGTAACCTGCACGTAGGCCGGAATCCGCAGCGTTTTGTGGGCGGCCGTCATCGCGTACATATTGTACCGCTCGCCGCTGGCGGTCGGCCTGCTCTGGAATTTTGGCCCATACCACGAAGCAACGCCCTGCTCATCGTACCCCGTATTATTTGATAACACCCGATAGCTGCGACCATTGACCTCATAGGCTGAGGGATTGAGGCGATTGGGCTGACTTTCAAAACGGGGTGTCGCATTCTCCGTGGCGGCTTCGCCCGGATTGAGCCGCGGTCCGGAGGAACAACCGGCCAGCAATAACAATATAACCACCAACCCTGCCCCGACCAGCCCAGGCCATCGGATGACCCATGCAGGTTTGGCAAGCGATACCGTCATGGTTGCGTAGCGCCGGATTCGGTTGAATTCATCTGCTGTTCACGCGCCGACGTAATAGCCTGGCTGAGTTGCCAGACCGCCATAGCGTACAACGTACTGTGATTGTAACGGGTGATCGTGTAGAAGTTATCCAGACCCACCCAATACGCCACCTTGTCCGGGCCAGTCAGGGTAAAGAGCATCACTTTTTCCTGATCCGGCAGATACAGGTCCTTCGGCAAAGTGATCCCCAACGCGCGCAACTGGCCAACCGTCACCTTGGCCTTCAAATCGCGCCCCGTGTTCAAATACGGCTCAAGGGCGGCCTGTTGAGTTGAAACATCGATCGGGAAGCCGACCGGTCCATCATGCACCCAACCATGCTCGGCGAAGTAGTTAGCCACGCTGGCAAATACATCGGCCGGGCTGTGCCAGAGGTCCGCGCGACCATCCCCATCCCCATCGATGGCATACGCCAGGTAACTCGATGGAATGAATTGCGGCATCCCCAACGCACCGGCATAACTGCCGACGGCATCGTCGATGTTCAAATGATCCGCACTCGCCATCTTAAAGAAATCGATCAACTGTCCGCGAAAAAATGCCCCACGCTTCGGGTAGTCGAACCCCAGGGTTGCCAGGGCATCGATCACCCGATAGCTACCCATCCGCTGGCCATAAAAGGTTTCCACCCCGACAATCGCCACGATGATTGCGGGCGACACACCATATTTTTTGGACACCTGATCGAGCAAATCCGCATGGGCATCCCAGAAGGCGACGCCATCGGCAATCCGTTTTGGCGTGATGAAAATCGGACGATATTGCGCCCAGGTCTTTGATTCGGCCGGACGGTTCATCGCGTCGATGATGCTTTGCTGGTAGCGGGCAGCATCCAGCCATTGCTGAATTTCTGTCTGTGGGATGCCCGACTGCTTTGCGGCTTCCGCGGCGAACGCCCGCACATCGGCACGCTGCGCGTATTGACCAGGCGCTTGATCGGCTCGGGCCGACATAATGCCGACCGCAAGAATAAACAGCCCAACACCGGTTAAGCCCCGCCCAATTTTCATTTTCAAACCTGATTTCCCGCCCAAATAACTGCTCATCGTTCATGCCCCAAAAAGCTGCGCTGCGTGCGAATACTCATCAGCATACCCAAGGCGATCATGATGGTCACGAGCGCCGTTCCGCCATAACTCATCAAGGGCAGCGGAACACCCACTACCGGCAGGATGCCGATGACCATGCCGGCGTTCACGAACACATAGACGAGGAAGGTCATAGAAATGGCTGCCGCCAACAGGCGTCCGGCCACCGACTCCGCATAAGCAGCGATATACAGACCCCGCCAGATCACGGCCAGATAAAGACTGAACAGGATGATCAACCCCATCAATCCGAACTCCTCGGCATAAACCGCCAGAATGAAGTCGGTGGTGCCTTCCGGCAGGAAATTCAGGTGCGACTGCGTGCCCTGCAGCCAACCCTTGCCCCAAATCCCACCGGAGCCGATGGCGATCATCGACTGGATCGTGTGGTAACCGGCGCCCAAGGGATCGGCCATCGGATTGAACAGCGTCAGGACCCGTTCTTTCTGATAGTCGTGCATGACATAGAACCACATCAGAGGCGCGGCGGCCGAAATGATCGCCATAAAACCCAGCACGTAATACCAGGACAGACCAGCGAAAAACAGCACGAACAGGCCCGCCATCATCACCAGAATCGCCGTTCCCAGGTCAGGCTGCATCACAATCAGTACCGTGGGCACGGCGAGCAACGTCAACGCGAGCACCACATCCAGAAAACGGGGCGGTAAAGGGCGCTTGGATAGAAACCAGGCCAGCATCATCGGCATACCGATCTTCAATATCTCGGCCGGCTGAAAGCGAATGAACCCCAGATCCAGCCAACGGCGCGCGCCCTTGCCGACGTCACCCACCAACCAGACTGCTACGAGCATCAGCACAACGCTGACGAACAGCCAGGGTGCCACAGCGAAAAAAAAGCGCTGCGGAATTTGGGCGATCAGCAGCATCAGCAGGAACGCCAAAACGAACCGAAAGGCGCTCTTTTCGACCCAGATCACGCTCTGCTCCGAAGCGGAATAACCGGCCACGAGACCGATGGTCGCGATCAGCATCAAAAAAAACAGCAGAACCGGGTCGTAGCGGATCCGGCCCAATACACCAAATATCCGGCCCGACACGCGGAACCACTCCTGACGCTCCCCTAATCCGGATGCTGAGTCCAGACGTTCGTGCGCGCGGAATTTCCTGCGCGGTGCCTTAATCGCCATGTTGCACAAACTCCGGCTTAACGGTCTTGCTCGGTTGATACCCGAGGTAATAATCCATCACCCTGCGCGCCATAGGGGCCGTCGTCCCCGATCCGCTCCCGCCGTGCTCCGCTAAAACAGCCACCGCAATCTTGGGATCACCATAGGGAGCAAAGCCAATAAACACGGCGTGGTCGTGTAATTTCTTTGCCAGATCCTTGGCATGGTATTCAGCATTCTGCGCCACGGTAAACACCTGGGCAGTCCCCGTTTTACCCGCAATCAGATACGGGGCGGCAATTCGACGTGCCGTACCATGCGCACTATTGACCACATCCAGCATACCGTGACGCACATCCTGCCAGAAAACGGGATTTTTGAGTTTGATCGGCGGCTCCGTTAGCTCGTGGCTTTTCACCAGCCAGGGGCGCTGGCGTTTGCCGGACTCAGCCAGAATCGACACCGTCTGAGCCAGTTGCAACACCGTCGTCAACATATATCCCTGCCCAATTCCCGCAATCACGGTTTCACCGGGATACCACACCTGCCCCTTAGTTTTGCGTTTCCACGCCCGCGAGGGTACGAGTCCGGTAGATTCGCTGGGCAGATCGATACCCGTTTTCTCGCCCAGGCCGAACCCGGTCAGGAATTCGTGCAGACGATCGATACCCATCCGGTAGGCCAAATCATAGAAATACACGTCGCAGGACTGGGTAATTGCCTGATCCAGGTTCACCCAACCATGCCCCCATTTCTTCCAGTCCCGATAATGGTGTTTATCACCTGGAATCTGGAAATAGGGACCGGCAAAGAACTTCTTGTTCGGATCAACCAGCCCGTACTGCAGTCCCGCCAAGCCCATCACCGGCTTGATCGTCGAGCCGGGCGGATAGGTCGCCGTGACCGCACGGTCATACAGGGGGCGCTCGGGATCATTCAGTAAGGCTTGGTAATTCTTCCGGCTGATGCCATCCACAAACAGGTTCGGATCGAAACTGGGGCGAGACACCATCGCCTTGATCGCCCCCGTACGGGGATCTTCCGCCACCAACGCGCCGCTGTAACTGCCCAATGCCGCAGCGGCAATGCCCTGCAGGGGTACGTCGAGTGACAGATGGATATCTTGCCCCGGCACTGCTGGAGTGATTTTCAGCACCTTCACCACACGCCCCAGCGCGTCCACCTCGACCTCCTTGTGTCCGGGCGTTCCGTGCAAAACATCCTCGTACTGACGTTCGATACCGGATTTGCCGATGTACTGCGTGCCCTGATACAGATCGGGATTGATCCGCTTCAGATCAGCCACGTTAATTCTGCCCACGTACCCGACCACATGCGCGAATAAATGGCCGTAGGGGTAGGTCCGCTTCAGACTGGAGACGATATCGACACCAGGCAACCAAGGCTGAAGCTGCGCCAGTTTGGCCATTTCATAGCGCGTGAGATCGGATTTCACCAAGGCCGGATCGAAGGATCGTCCGAAACGAATGCGTTCGCGCAAATCGTGCAGGGTATCGTCATCAAGACCCAGCACCTCCTGCAGGATGACCAGCTCATGCTTGAGATCCGTGGCATCTTCCGGTGTGATCTGCGCCTGAAACGTAGCGGTGTTACCCGCCACTACCCGACCGTCGTCGTCAAAGATCCGCCCGCGCTCGGGCGGAATGACCAACGTACGGATTCGGTTTTTTTCGGCCAGTTCGGAAAAATGCGCGTGACGATCCACCTGCAGAAACGCCGCCCGCCAGATCAACACCGAAAAGACAATTACCGCAATCAGTGCGGCCAGAAGCACCCGACGCCGGAAGATGCGTCGCCCGCGACTGCGATCGTTCAGGGCATCATGCTGCGAATCGCGAAAAGAATCACGAATGCTCATAACACCAGATCAGCGGGGGTCACAGGCCGAAAAGCGCGATCAGGACGCGGTATAACGCGCGATGGAGGCATTAATCTCCGTACAAGCTGCCGCTTTATCCGCCCAACCGTCGACGCGAACCCACTTGCCGACTTCCAACGCCTTGTATTGCTCGAAGAAATGCTTGATCTGAGCCAGCAACAATTCCGGCAAGTCCGTGGCTTCCTGTATATCGGTATACAACGGGGTCAGCTTGCTGTGCGGAACCGCAATGATTTTCGCGTCCACGCCGGATTCATCCGTCATTTTCAACATACCGACCGGACGAGCGCGAATCACCGAACCAGGCATCAGCGGCGTAGGGGTGACGACCAGCACATCCACCGGATCACCATCTTCCGACAAGGTATTCGGGATAAAACCGTAGTTGGCCGGATAAAACATTGCGGTTGCCATGAAGCGGTCCACCAGCAAGGCACCCGAGTCCTTGTCCACCTCGTACTTGATCGGCGCGCCCTGAGCCGGGATCTCGATCACAACGAAAATATCCTCGGGGGTCGCCTTGCCGGCGGGAATCTTGGCTAAATCCATGTTTTTCTCCTGGAAACAAACAAAAATGCGTGGGTATAAAACAACGGGGCGGTACAAGTGCATACCGCCCAGACACAAAGTTTGCGTATTATACGGACTTTATTTTTATCGCGCCGGTTCCGCTGGCAACATCAACCTCTTTCGATTGTTTCAGGAAATCCCGCCCATGCGTATCGTTCTTCTTGGCGCCCCAGGCTCCGGCAAAGGCACTCAGGCAAAAAAACTGGTCGACCACTACGGCGTCATCCAGATCTCTACCGGCGACCTGCTGCGGGCAGCAGTCGCCGCGGGCACGCCCCTCGGCCTGGCTGCCAAAACCGCCATGGATAGCGGCCAACTCGTCAGTGACGACATCGTCTTGGGCATGATCAAAGAACGGCTGAATCAAGCGGACACTCAGCGCGGCTACATCCTGGACGGTTTCCCACGCAATCTCGCGCAGGCGGAAGCACTCGACGGTCTGCTCGGCGAACTGCAACAAACTCTGGAAGCCGCCATTCTGCTGGATATTCCCTTCGAGGATCTGATGCAACGGCTGACCGGACGGCAAACTTGTGCCGATTGTGGTGCCGTTTTCAATCGCTTCACCCACCCCAGCAAACAACCCGATATCTGCGATGCCTGTGGCGGACCCCTGATTCAACGGGGCGACGACAACGAGGCCACCGTGAGCAAGCGCCTCACCGTATTCGAGGAACAAACTGCGCCCCTGATCGCATTTTACGCCGACCAGGGCAAGTTATTCCGCATCGATGGCACACGCCCGATCGATACGATTACTGAAGAGTTCCACGACGTGATCGAACGCATGAAGTCGTGACCCCTGGCGTGTCATTCTTCTCGCCTTTCACCTCTGCCCCAGGCCGACGAACCACCGACCGGCTGCTGGTCATCGCGCTCCTGTTCGGCTTGTTCGGCGTATGCCCTATCAGCGGATGGGCCGCGCAGGGCACGAAACCGGCGCCGCACGAAACCAGCGGGGATCCCGATTTTCCGTTGTGTCCTCCCTTCGGGCCGGATCGACCACCCCTGACGACCCATCCGCTCGACACGCCGACCCAGGCTACGGCAAACCAGATCAAACTGGAGCAGGACGGCACGATCAAGATGATCGGCGATGCCCGGATTCAGCGCCCGACCGACCGCGTGACTGGCGACAAGCTGACCTATCAGAAAAAGCCGGACGAAAAGATCACCGGCGCCGGGGACCTGTGGTACGAGACGCCGGACTTCGTCATCCAGGCCGAACACGGCTGGCTGCTGCCGCAAGTCCATCAGGGCCATCTCAGCAACACCCGGTACTGGATCGCCACACGGCACGCGTCAGGTACTGCTAAACAGATCGAACAGCAGAGCGCGTCGACCTACCAGCTCGATTCGGCTGATTATTCGACTTGCCCGCCCGGACATCGCGACTGGGATATCTCCGCCAAACGCATCACGATGGATCGGGCAACCGGTAAAAGTGTCGCCCACGATGCCGTGCTGCATGCCGGCGGCGTGCCCGTGTTCTATTTCCCGTATTGGACGTTCTCCAGCAATAAACAACGTCAGAGCGGATTGCTGTATCCCTCATTCGGCAGCAGTTCGGGGGGGGGGCTCGAATATGCTCAGCCTGTGTATTGGAACATCGCGCCCAACATGGACGCGACTATTGGCCCACACCTCTTCACCCGCCGCGGCCTCGGGCTGGATACGGAGTTCCGGTATCTGCACGCGTTTGGCGATACCGGGCTGGGGCGCGACCAGGTCAACCTGTTCTGGTTGCCGCATGATCGCGTCTACGGGGGCCGCCGCTGGTCGCTGACCGCCAAGGATCAAACGCAAGTCAATGCAAACCTGAGCTATAACCTGAACATCAACCGGGTTTCGGACAAACAGTTTTTCCACGATTTTTCGACCAATCTCAATCAGTCCGTCACCGACAACCTGGCCAGCCAGTTCAATCTGAATGCACAGACCGGCGGCTGGGCACTGGGCGTGATGGCGTTGCAGTATCAGACAGTCAATCCCCTGATTGCTGAGTCGGTTTATCCCTACCGGATCATGCCGCGCCTGACCGCATCACGCAGCTGGGATCTCGGGCCCGTAAACTTATCACTGGTTGCAGACGCCACCCGATTCTCCCATCCCGATATCGGCAATACCGTGGGTGAACGTCTCCACATTGCCCCTTCGCTGTCCCATGTTTTCCGTTCCAGCTGGTATGAAGTCACCCCACGCCTGACTCTGGATGCCACCAGCTACCAACTTACCCGGGGGGTAAACGATCCCCTGTATGGCACTGCCAACCCCCAAACCACCATCAATCGAGTGTTGCCGATCACGAGCGTCGACTCGAAACTTTATTTCGAGCGCAGTTATGGTTCGACCGGGCGTTATCGCGCCGAACTGCAACCAAGGCTGTACTATCTGAATGTGCCCTATCGCGACCAAAGTGCCATCCCTCTTTTCGATTCCGGCTTGACCAACCTCAGTTACAGTCAGCTATTCACCCCCAATCGTTTCTCGGGCGGCGACCGAATCAGCGATGCCAACGCCCTCACCTACGGGGTTTCATGGTCCCTGGTGGATACGGAGCAGGGCACAGAACCCATTAGCCTGCGCGTAGCCCAGCAATACAATTTTCGAGAAAGCCGTGTCATCCCGACAGTCGCCACGGGCGGATCGACCGTGGTGGCCGAAGCCTACTCGGATATCAACAAGAACTGGAACGGTGCCTTTACGGCAGAATACGCCAGCGACACCGGTCACCTCGGCCGAACTCAGACCCGACTGGGCTACCGAACAGATCACGGCAGCGTGGCGAACCTCAGCTACTTCACCAAACCCCAGGATCTCACGGCACCCTATCGCCAAACCGACGTTTCCTTTGCCTGGCAAGCCAGCCCTCATTGGCAGATTCTGGGCCGGCTGGGCTACGATTTCGACCAGAAAAAGATCGTGCAGTCGTTGCTGGGCGTCGGCTACGACTCCTGTTGCTGGGCAACCCGTATTGCGCTGAAACGCTATGTTGTCACGCCGCTAACCCTGACGACCACGACCAATCCGATCAGTTACTCCAACGCCATCATCTTCGAAATCGAACTCAAGGGATTGGGTGCCTTCGGCAAACGAAACGGACTGAAACGAGAAATCCTTGGTTACGATCCCTGAGTCGCCCAAGGACCGTCGCCCGGGGGGTGCCACCCAAAGCCGCAAGCTGCAGGCGCATTCGAACGCCGTGCATACCCGTTGGCACACGGGATGCCCATAACGTCGACAATTTGTTATTGTGCTTAACCCAAACACCCAGACCCAATCCCTCCTCATGCCAGCGATCCGGATCATTCTTATGCCAGCAAACCGCTTCAACCGCCCTTCCTTCCGCCATGCTGCCAAATCATTCCCCTGGCTGGCTCTGGCCGGTGCACTCCTGATCGGCACCCCGGGGTTTTCTGCCGAGCCGCCTGCCACCTCGCTCGCGGGCGCACAAACACTCGATCGCATCGTCGCCGTGGTCAACACGGACGTGATCACGCAACGGCAACTTTTCGAACAGCTCAAGCGGGTCGGTAGTCAGATCAATGTCGCTAGCCTCTCGCCCCAGGACCGCAAGCAACTGGACGAGCGCGTGCTCGACCGTATGATTACCGAGGAAGTCGAGATGCAGCGGGCCAAACAGCTCGGCATCACGGCCGACGATACCCGACTGGACGATGCCCTCTCCGGCATTGCCAGCCGCAATGGCATGAGCCTGCCACAGTTACAGCAGGCCGTGCTCAGCCACGGGGAGAACTGGGCGGACTACCGCGATTCGGTCCGCAAACAGATCATTATCGAAGACCTCAAGCGCCGAGAGGTGTTCGAGCGAGTCAACATCTCCGACCGGGAAGTGGACGAATACCTCAAGCAATATACCGGTACAAATACCGATACCACCGAATACCATCTGGCCCAGATCCTGATCAGCGTTCCGGAAAACGCCACGCCTCAACAGGTTGAAACGGCCAAGAAACGGGCCGAGGGCGTACTGTCTGCACTCAAGTCTGGTCAGAGTTTCGAGAAGGTTTCAGCCGAACGCTCTGACGCCCCGGACGCCACCAAGGGCGGCGATCTGGGCTGGCGCGATCTGTCCCGCATCCCCAGCCTGTTCACCGACACGGTCAAAACGCTGAAGCCGGAAGAGGTCAGTGGCCTGATCCGTAGTCCCAACGGATTTCACATCCTCAAACTACTGGGCGAGCGCACCGGCACCGCCAGCAGTACCAATCTCACCGAATACGACGTCGAGCACGTGCTGATCCAGGTGAGCAGCCAACAGAATGCCCAACAGGCAGCCGCCCAGGCACAAGCCTTGCGCCAGGAAATCATCTCTGGCAAGGCGACTTTTGCAGATGTTGCACGGCAATATTCCGCCGACAAGGGTTCAGCCACACAGGGTGGACAACTGGGCTGGATCAAGCCAGCGGACATGGTGCCTGAGTTTGCGGACATGGTGGAAAATACGCCCGTCGGACAGATCAGCCCGGTGTTTCGCACCCAGTTCGGCTTTCATTTCCTCAAAGTCCTGAACACGCGCAAGGTCAAAGTTTCCATTGAATCTCTCCGCGCCCAGGCACGCCAGGCCATCGGCCAGCGCCGCGCCGACGAGGATCTCGTCAATTACATTCGCCGCCTGCGCGCCGAGGCCTATATCAACAATCGTCTGACCGGCTCCGTGAACGACGCACAATGACCCCCCGGCTTGCTGTCACGAGTGGCGAGCCGGCCGGTATCGGCCCGGATCTCCTGCTGACGTTGGCACCCACCGAATTCGACGCCGAACTGGTGATGCTGGGTGACCGGACCGTTTTCGCAGAGCGCGCCGCGCAACTGGGCCTGCCCTTCAACTGGCCGGAATACAACCCAGATCAGCCAGCCGTCGCGGGCGCGCGGAGCTTCCTGCACTGCCCCACAGCGCAAGCCGTCCAACCTGGCCACCTTGATCCGCGAAATGCAGCTTTTGTCCTGACGATGCTGGACGCCGCCGCTGATGGCTGCACCCGTGGCGAGTTTGCCGCCATGGTGACGGCGCCGGTTCACAAAAGCGTGATCAACGATGCGGGTTTCGCCTTCTCGGGTCATACGGAATATCTGGCCGACCGGGTCGGTGGCCATCCGGTCATGATGCTGACAGCAGGGCAACTTCGCGTTGCTCTGGCCACCACCCACCTCCCCTTGTCGGCCGTACCCGCGGCAATCACACGGGATAACCTGCTCCAGGTGCTGCGCATCCTGCATACCGATCTCGGCCAATGGCTCAAGAAGACCCAACCCCGCATCCTCGTCACCGGTCTGAACCCACATGCGGGGGAATCCGGACACCTTGGCCGGGAAGAAATCGACGTGATCGGGCCAGCGCTGGAACAAGCCCGCAGTGAGGGCATTCAGGCCATTGGCCCCTTGCCTGCGGACACCCTCTTCACGCCACAATATCTGGACCACGCCGACGCGGTTCTGGCCATGTATCACGATCAGGGTCTGCCCGTGCTGAAGTACGCGGGGTTTGGCGAAGCCGTCAACATCACCCTTGGTCTGCCGATTACCCGCACCTCGGTCGACCACGGAACGGCCCTGACATTGGCCGGAACGGGCCAGGCACAGGGTGGATCGCTGCGCGCGGCCATTCGGGCAGCTCTATCATTGGCCGGTTACTGATATGCAGACCAAACACCGCCCACTATATGTGCCCCAAAAACAGACCGGGGACCACCGATGATCCTCTCCGGCGTACAGGACGGTCACAAGGCCCGCAAACGCTTCGGCCAGAATTTTCTGGTCGATGAGGGTGTCATTGCCCGCATCGTATCGGCCATTGCCCCCCGACTAACGGATCGCATGATCGAGATCGGACCGGGCCTCGGCGCCCTGACCTGCCAACTAATTCAGCCCTTGGCGCATTTGACCGTGGTTGAACTCGACCGGGACATCATCCCGAAGTTGACGGCCCGCTGTCATCAAATGCTAGGCGACGCTGCGGACGAACGCCTGACAATCCTGCCCCAAGATGCCCTAACCCTCGACCTTGCCCCACTGGCAGCGTCCGGCCCCGTGCGGATTGCCGGCAATCTGCCCTATAACATCGCCACGCCCCTAATCTTCCATCTCCTCGCTCAGGCGCACCTGGTCTCGGACATGACCTTCATGCTGCAGAAGGAAGTGGCGGATCGGCTAGCCGCAGGGCCGGGGAGCCGCAACTACGGTCGTCTGTCCATCATGGTTCAAGCGGTGGCCGAGGTGGATGCCCTGTTTGTGGTCCCACCCACGGCCTTTAATCCGCCGCCAAAAGTCGACTCGTCCATCGTTCGCATTGCCCCCTTGGCGATACGCCGCGTTGCGGACGAACTCCGGCCCCTGTTTGACGAAATTGTAGGTCTGTCCTTTGCTCACCGGCGAAAAACTCTGAGCAACAACTTGAAACATTGGCTGCCAGCGTCAACAATCATTGAAGCAGGTCTCGATCCGGGTACCCGCGCCGAGCAGATCCCTCTGGAAGGATATATTGCACTGGCGCAGGCTGCCCGGTCGGTGCCACGACCGCTCCAGAAAACCTGACTCTGGCCAACCAATCGGATTCGTCACAATCCCGTCAAAATCGCGAGTACCCCGTGCAGCAAGCAACCCGGCCATGAACATACACATCAGCGAACGCCACGACCAATTGATCGCCGCGTGTGCCGATCACCTGTTGTCTGTACTTGCCGAAAGCATCGATGCACGCGGTGTGGCGCGGATTGCGCTGTCGGGCGGCAGCACACCGAAGTCGCTGTATGATTTTCTGGCCAGTCCGGCACAGGCGAAACGAATCGACTGGTCCCGCGTCGAATGCTACTTCGGTGACGAACGCGCCGTACCGCAGGACCATCCCGACAGTAATTTCGCCATGGCCAACCGGGACCTGTTCACACCGCTTGATCTGCCCAGAGCACACCTGTTCCCCATGATCAGCGCGCCGATGCAGGGCCTGGAGGAAGAAGCCGATCGCTATCAGACTCTGTTAAGCGGCTGGGCTGAGCCTGCCGCGCCCGTGTTCGACTTCATCCTCAACGGCATGGGCACGGACGGTCATTTTGCCTCCCTGTTCCCCAACACCCCCGCGCTGGATGAACGCACGCGCTGGGCCGTGGTCAACCCGGTACCCCAACTGGCAACCCGGCGACTAACCCTGACCTTCCCGGTATTCGAACAGGCCCGAAGCGTCTGCTTTCTTGCCGCCGGCGTCGGTAAACAACCGATATTCCAGGCCATTCAACAACCCGACTGCAACCTGCCCAGCGCCCTGTTGACACAACGACGAGCGACAGACTGGTTCATCGACCGCGACTGCGCGGGCAGGAGTACCTGAGGCCATGAACTTCAATTTTCTCAACGATTTTCTCTGCAACGCCCCGAACGACCCACGTGCCGAAGCGATCGAAGTAATCCCGCGGGCCATCTATGTGCCCCAGCACTCCGATCCGTCCAGCCATCGTTTTGCTTTCGGATACGAGATCCGCATCATCAATCATGGTCAGCAAACCGTTCAGCTCGTCAATCGGCATTGGCGTATCGACATGGGCAATGGCTGCATTCAAGAAGTGCGGGGTGATGGAATCGTCGGCGAACAGCCCAAGATCGCACCCAATGCCGAGCACCGCTATCAATCCGGTTCCGTCATCGAAAGCCCAGCGGGCCGGATGTGGGGCGACTACGGCTTTGTGGACGAACAGGGTGACGCCTTCAAGGTGAAGATTCCGATGTTTCACCTCATCGCGCCCCGCGACTATCGCCCGATCCACTGACCATCCATCGAGCACCGTCTTCATGAATCTGCGTCAGACCTATACCCTTTGGGCCCCGCTGTACGACCGGATGTTGCGCCGAGCGACCCGGCAGGCACGCATCGAGAATCTCGATGCGCTGGGTGGCCTCAACGGCCAGGATATTGCGTTCATGGGGATTGGCAGCGGGTTGGACCTCGAATTGCTTTCTGCCGACGCACCACCCCGATTCTGTGTTGGGCTGGACTGGACGCGCGCCATGTTGAGCCGGGCGCGGCCCCGAGCCCTCGCACAATCATTCCCAATTGCCCTGATCGAAGGCGATGCCATGCGGACCCCTTTGGCGAACAATGCCTTCGATACCGTCATTTTGCATCTAATTCTGGCCGTCGTGCCCAATCCGGCGGCCGCCCTGTCCGAGGCCAGCCGTATCGTCAGGCCTGGCGGACGAATACTGATCTTCGACAAATTCCTGCGTCCCGGCCAAAAGGCCTGGCTGCGGCGCGGCATCAGTCCGCTCATGGGGCAGCTCGCCACGCGAACGGACGTTGAGTTCGAACCGCTGCTGGCCGCCCACCCGGAACTCATTCTGACGCGAGACACGCCACTCCTGGCCAGGGGCTGGTTTCGCGGCATCACACTCATCAAAAACAAGGATTAATTCATGTCGACCTATGCGATCGGCGACCTGCAAGGTTGCCTGGACCCGCTCAAGGCCCTACTCGACCGCATCCACTTCGACCCGGCCAAGGATCGCCTCTGGTTCGTCGGCGACCTCGTCAATAGGGGGCCCCAGTCGCTGGAAGCGCTGCGCTTCGTGCGCGATCTGGGTGACTCGGCCATCACCGTGCTCGGCAACCACGATCTGTTTCTGCTCGCCTGCGCATTCACCGACAAGTCGCCCAAACCCGGTGACACCCTCGACGACATTCTCCAGGCACCGGATCGGGACGAACTCATCGACTGGCTGCGTAACCTGCCACTGATCCATTATGACGCCACGCTCAACTGGACACTTGTCCACGCCGGCATCCCGCCCGCCTGGGATATCCCCATGGCCATGGCACAAGCGAAAATGGCGCAAAAGGCACTCCGGCAATCCGACCCGATGCCGTTTTTCACGGCCATGTTCGGCGAACATCCGCCCTACTGGTCGGAAAGCATGAGCAAGACCATGAAGATCCGCTACACCATCAACGCCCTGACGCGGATGCGCTACTGCACTACTGACGGACGACTGGATCTCAAGGAAAAACGGCCGCTGGACGAGGTCTCACCGGACCTGATTCCATGGTTCGACATGCCCCGCCGGGCGAGCCGCGATGCGCGGATTGTCTACGGGCACTGGTCTTCCCTGGGCGAGGCCCGGGATCGACGCAAGACGTGGGGAATTGATCAGGGTTGTCTGTGGGGGCGCGAGTTGACGGCTTTGCACCTCGATACGCGACCGGCCACCGTGATCAGCGAGCCCTGCCCCTGCTATCGGGAACTGGGTAAGCACGGGGGGTGATGGGGTCATCCCCGGCGGGGTGATAACACCTATTTCCCGCCGCTGATCACCCAACCGGTAATCCCGGCAAAAGCCATCAGAGAACCCGCCGGGGCCAGCATCAACAGATCAAGAAAGATCGAATGCCCGCCGCCCTTCACGAGAATCATGGTACTGAAACCGCCGATCACCCCGATCGCTGTCAACACCCCCCCCAGAATCAGCATCCACTTGGAAAACACGCCCAAACCCGAGGGTCGTATCTTGGGTTCATAGTTGTACGGGTTCTGAGTACCGGGTTCAAATTCATCGTCTGGTTCGATATATGACATGTCACGCCTTCCTGTAACGCCGCGGCAAGCGGCGGGGAATATTCTGTTTTCGCAATTGTGCAAAGCACGAGGCCCGGTCACCGGATTCCTGTTTGTATAAAACACCATAACACTCCAGGCAAACCCGGCGCATGTCGATATGATTTTCCAAAGCGGCGCATCCGCAATCGAACACTCAGGTCATCACGCCAGTCCCTTGGATTCTGCTAGAATTGCTATCGATATTCTATGCCCAAGCCCAGGAGAAAAGCCTTGTTAGAATTTTCAGTCAAAAGTGGCGCCCCCGAAAAACAACGCACATCCTGTTTGATCGTCGGTATTTATGAAGCGCGCAAACTGTCCGAAGCCGCCGAAGCTATCGACAAGGCCAGCGACGGTCATTTGAGCGCGCTGACCCGGCGGGGGGACATGGAAGGCGAACTAGGCGACACTTTGCTGATCCACGCGGTTCCCGGCATCCAGGCAGAGCGCGTTCTGCTCGTCGGGCTGGGCAAGGAGCGGGAACTCGACCTCAATGCACTCAACAAGGCGACGGCTGCTGCGGTCAAGGCCCTGCACTATCGCGGCACGACCGAATGCGTCAGCCACCTGACCGAACTGGACATCAAGGGCATTGAGCTCGAACAGATTCTCCGTCAAAGCGTCCTGGCAATCGATGCCGCCCTGTATCGCTTCGATCAATTGAAATCCATCCCGGACCCAGGGCCGCGCCGCCCCCTGCGCAAGGTCACCTTCATCACCCCGAGCCGCCGCGCCCTTCTGGAAGCCGAAGCGAGCCTGCGGGAGGCCATGGCCATCAGTTCGGGCATCCACCTGACCAAAAATCTCGGCAATATGCCGCCGAACATCTGCACACCCACCACCCTGGCTGAAGAGGCGCGCAGCCTAGCTGTGACTCACCCGAACCTCATGGTCGAAGTGCTCGACCAGACCCGGATGGAAGCACTGGGCATGCATGCCCTGCTTGCCGTCGCCAAGGGCAGCCGTGAAGCACCCAAACTCATCGTCATGGAGCACATGGGTGGTCCGGCCGATGAGCCGCCGATCGTCCTCGTCGGCAAGGGCGTCACCTTCGACAGCGGCGGCATCTCGCTCAAACCCGGCGCAGACATGGATCAGATGAAGTACGACATGGCTGGCGCTGCCGCTGTTATCGGCATCATGTCCGTCGTCGCGGAACTTCGACTGCCCATCAATGTGGTCGGCATCGTTCCCAGTGTGGAAAACATGCCGGGTGGCGACGCACTCAAACCGGGCGACATCATCAAGAGCATGTCCGGCCAGACCATCGAAGTGCTCAACACCGATGCCGAAGGTCGCCTGATCCTCTGTGACGCCTTGACCTATGCCAAGCGCTACAAGCCCGAAACCGTAATCGACATGGCCACCCTGACCGGCGCCTGTGTAATCGCCTTGGGCCGGGTGCCCAGCGGCTTGCTCAGCAATCACAAGGCCCTCGCCCAAGAACTGCTCAAAGCCGGGGAAACAAGCCACGACCGCGCCTGGGAATTACCACTCTGGGACGAATACCAGCCCCAGCTCAAGAGCAACTTTGCCGACATGGCCAATATCGGCGGCCGCGAAGGCGGTGCGCTCACCGCCGCCGCCTTCCTCTCCCGGTTCACCAAGGACTATCGCTGGGCACACCTGGACATCGCCGGTACCGCCTGGAACGTGGGCGAGAACAAAGGCGCTACGGGCCGCCCCGTCGGGCTCATCAGCGAATTCCTGATCAAGCGCGCCCGGGCCAACGGGCATGCGGGATAGCTGAACGTCGATGGCCTGCCCTTCCTGTCGAGATGAATAGCCTGCGCGACTGGCTGCGCCCGCTCCTGCCCACCCGGCAGCCGGGCCGTGATACGCGCAGCAAAACCGCCCCCCGCGTCAGTCAGGAAACCGCACCGACAACCGGTGTCGCTTTTGAGCTCACCCGCAAACCGATCAAGCGCATCTACCTGCGCCTCAAGGCGCCAGACGGGAAAATCACCGTCAGCGCCCCACACAGCGTCTCACTGAATCACATCGACAATCTCCTGCACGAACGGCAGGACTGGATCCGCCAGCAACAAACCCGGATACGTCAAACAACGGCAAGCACCTCGACCGAACCCCTCGGGCATGGCGCGCCCATCCAATGTCTCGGCCAACATCTGGCACTGCATATCACCGCAGGCGCCCGTAGCAATCGGGCCGAACCCGATGCCGGCATCCTTCGGCTTCACCGGCGCGAAGCCAACCCCACCCCGGCGCAAATCAAGCTCGGGCTGAACCAGCACCTCAGAGAGATCCTCCAACAAACGCTCGACGAACGTATGCCCCACTGGGCCAGACACATCGGCGTTGATCCCAGCTTCATCGGCATCAAGCGCATGAAAACCCGCTGGGGGAGTTGCAACGTCCGTGACCGGCGCATCTGGCTGAATCTGGAGCTCGCCCGAATGCCCGTCGAATGCATCGACCTTGTACTCGTCCATGAACTCGTTCACCTACACGAACGCCGCCACAATGCCCGCTTCTACGCCTTCATGGATCACTACCTGCCCGACTGGCGAAAATGGCAGGCAGAACTTCAACGCTACGGCATGGCCGGGCTGTAACACCCACGCCCCTTCCCCGGTAACAGCTGGTTACAACTGGGCAATATCAACGAAATCCCATTACACCAAACTGCACGGGTCGCATTCCTCTGGGAGTTCATTCCATGCACCCGTTCAAAGCAATAGCGCTGAGCATGATCCTGATGAGTAATTTCGCCCTGAGCATCATCGGGGCTGGAGATTCTGTGGCTGAAAACCAAGCCAAAACTCCAGGCACACAGGAATCCCCCGCCTTACCCAGCCACCCTGACATCAAGACTTCGCCACACACCAATAACACCTACGGATCCAAACATTACGAGAACCCGTCGCCGATGGCCGTGCCCCATGCGAAACAAAACCAAAAACTCCGCTACGGAGATCGGGTAAACAAAACATCTGAGCCAAACCCAGCCCAATCGAATTAAACCAAGCATGGCCATGATCGGCTGACCCTCGCCACCACGCCGAAGTATCACCGGCTATTGCAGCACCATTTCCACCCGTCGATTGCGTGTACGCCACGTATCGGAAGCGTTGCTCGCCACGGGTGCCTGGTAAATTTTGGGGCTACCACTAAAAAGGCCCAATATGATCACTGAAGCCGAACGCAACCCAGATGAAAAAACCGCCACAAGCATACTTCTCTGTGCATGATGCAGAAGCTGTCTGAAATGCTCACCCATACTAATAACATCATGCACACTTCGCTGGATGCTTGTGAGCAGTCCGCTAGTGCTACTCTGCTTTCATCAGGAAGCTGCTCTTTATAAGGTGAACATACCAAGAAGCCCATTGGTCAGCTTCTCGACCAAAACGGACGACACCCCCACCTGTTAATGCCTGCACTCGATCCTTTTCACGGACGGTTGTAAAAACGAGGCAGAACCCCATTTCCTTCAATTTCTAATCGGCTCCTGATGGGTTGTACGCCCGTCAACAGAACCAAGTTGAAAATGCTCCGCCCCCGGTCCTGCACTGGTGCTACAGATAGCGCGCCTGAACGGCTTCCCCCGCCTTCAGCGGCTACCGGCACCAAAATCTAGCATGGCTATTGAATTTACTGGCAGTTACTGTGATGCTCATGCCAAATAACGTTGCCAGTGCGGTACCGGACTGGCAATTGAGCAGGAGCAGTACTTACCCCCGCTCACGAAGCCCTCTCTATTTCCGCTAGGATCAATAAAAACATAGGAATAGACAATGACGAGACATGTTATGTACCTATTCACCAAAAAATATACACCTGCAAAAGTGTATATTGCTTGTAATACGGCAGCCGAAACGACTGTGCAATCCCAAAAAATTCACAACTGAGGCGAATATGAAATTTTGGTTATTAGTAGGAGGTGCAGTAATTTTGTACTACGTCATTAAAACAATGGCAACATCTTCAAAACAGAAAGTTCAAGATAATAATAGGCCAAGCCCCGAAAATGAAATTCGATTAACCATGACTACGAGTAATCGGATGGTAGCGAACAGTAATCGTGACGATGACGATCTTGCTACATTTAGTATTTCTTATGGCCATGAAGAGGAAAAAAGCAAAAACAAAACCCAAGGGAAATGGATAAAATCTGGTGAATACATCATCATTAAGGGGCAAACAATTACTGGTGGTAATTTTTATTTTGGGGGAGTTCTAAGTTCATTAGACGGATATGAAACCGAAGCCTCATTAGTTGATGATTTGCTAAAAATTTAAAACAAACCCTCCACATTTGAAGATGAAAGTTTAGGTTATTGGCGTAAATTTATATCGCTCACACCTAAAGGGCGTGGAGCTTTCCTTAGTTGGCTATCCGGTAATAGAAATGATCCAGACACACCCTTGGGTTATGTTTTTATTTATTTATATGGCATTGAAAGACGCATTACCGTTGATTCACTTAAACAGACAGTAGATGACTCAGAATTTAAAGCATTGTTTGACGAAGTTCTACGATTAAAAGGCATTTACGGCAGTAGTCGTTCTTTTTCAAATTATTCCATACGCCTATTGGAAATCATGTGTCTACTGCGCCCTCATGTAGTATCGCATCTTGATCTTGAGAAAACACCTCAAAGAGATTCACTATTGTTTAAGCATAGACTTGCCACTACAGTAAATGATGAAGAGCCCATTTCCGCCGAACTAGCATTGGCTTGGATTCGGTTTTATCCAGGTTATAATTTAAAGAAACCAGCACGTCGTTGTGGCTATGAGTTTAGCCAGATGTTTACACGCATCTATAGTAAAAAATATGGTGACGGCATTGTTGTCAAACCCAATAAAACACGGTTAAGGATTGAGTATCATCCCGCCAGCTCCTCTCTACGTGGTATATCCTTGCCTCAACAGGATCTTCCCGACCCAAGTAATTTAAAAGGTCCTGTAAATAAACTGATTGCAATTGCAGATGAATGTACAGCAGAACTAGAAGCTTATAGCAGGTATCTCGCCAAACCGGATACTTCACGGACAGACATTGAAGCCGTATTGTTATTGCCTGATGAACTCAGTGATTTAGGAACTACGCTAGGAATAGGTAAATTTAAGAAATGGGCAGATGATGCCATTTCAACAAAAAAAGGGTTGGTTGATGTTGAGGAATTCTGGACATATACCAAATCACCTTTACCTTCCAAGATCAATAAAAAGGAAGCTGAATTAATTCAGAACCTTGCTCAAAAAGCGGGTTATGGCATAGCTCCTGATACTCGTTACCATCATGCTAAGACGAGCCCAGATGGAAAGTTTGTTCTATTCCCTGGAGGACATGGCAAATACTTTGAACCATCCAAGGCTTATAGTGAAATGGGTATGGCACTCCAACTAGGGGCAATGGTTGCAACAATTGATTCGCATGTCGATCAGGCGGAATTAAATTTATTAACTCAGCTAATTGATCACGATACCAATCTATCACCTACCGAAAAACAGTCACTACACGCCTACTTAGTATGGATGCTCAATACACCTTCAAATATAACTGGCTTGAAAGCCAGGCTGGAAGCATTAGGTAAAACAGAAAAAGCCGCGGTTAGCCGCATACTTGTCGGTGTAGCTATGGCCGATGGAAAAATAGATCCAGAAGAAATCAAACAGCTTGAAAAACTCTATACCATGCTAGGTCTTGATAAAGCCCTTGTTACCAGAGACATTCATGGAATGTCATCAAGTAAAGCTGGATTACAACCTTCACGCTCTCAATCAGAAACCACTTCGTCAGCTCCTGCTTCGTTCCAGTTGGATGAAAGTATCTTAGCGATTCATGAATCAGAAACCAAAAATGTACAAAGCATGTTGAGTGCAATATTTATTGAAAACGAACCTACAGGTGAATCCGATGTCTCAACTACGGACAGCACCACTACAGAGGAAGAAATCGGAATTGATAAACAGCATTATGCTTTGTTTGAAAGCCTGATACGAAAAGACAAATGGACTCGTGAAGAAGTGGAAGCCCTGTGCCGTGATTCAGGTCTGATGGTTAGCGGAGCATTGGAAACTATTAATGACTGGTCGTTTGATAAGGTGGATGCAGCTGTACTTGAAGAGGATAGTGGCAAAATTTATGTCGATCAGGAAATCGTAAAAGAAATAGAAGGTTAAACTTATGGAAAAACGTATCCGGTCAAAAGAACGTGACGCAATAATTCAATCACTGAAATCAGGCGTGACTCCAAAAATTGGGATTCAGTATATTCAGGTAGGTAGAAGTAATGAGGTTAAAGCACTATATAAGGACATTGAAAGAATCTCTGAGGGTGGCGCAGCATTCAGACTTATCATTGGTGATTATGGCTCAGGGAAAACATTTTTCCTGAGCGTAGTACGTTCCATTGCCCTTGAAAAGAAACTGGTTACGGTCAATGCAGATCTTTCACCTGATCGACGTGTACACGCTTCATCAGGTCAAGCGCGAAATCTTTATTCCGAGCTCATGAAGAATCTGGCAACCCGAAATAAGCCAGATGGAAATGCGTTAGCCAGTGTTGTAGAGCGATTTGTAACTCTGGCTCGTAAAGAAGCTGCTGAAAAGAACAGCGAAGTTTCAGCAGTAATACATCAAAAGTTAGCGTCCTTGTCAGAACTGGTTGGCGGATATGATTTTGCAAAAGTTATTGATGCTTACTGGAACGGGCATGAGCAGGATAACGAGGAACTAAAATCAAGTGCTATTCGTTGGTTGCGGGCTGAATACACCACTAAGACAGATGCAAGAAGAGATCTTGATGTCAGAACGATTATTTCTGACAACTCGTTTTATGATGCGTTAAAACTTATGAGTCTATTTGTACGTCAGGCAGGCTATGAAGGCTTACTCGTCAATTTGGATGAGATGGTCAATCTTTATAAATTAAGCAGCACACAAGCACGTATATCTAACTATGAGCAGATTCTGCGAATACTTAATGATTGTTTGCAAGGGTCAGCTGAATATCTTGGATTTATACTGGGTGGAACACCAGAATTTTTATTAGATCCTCGTAGAGGACTATATAGTTATGAAGCATTGCAGTCCCGTTTAGCTGAAAACAGCTTTGCACAGCGGGCAGGTGTTATTGATTACTCCTCTCCAGCACTTCATCTAGCGAGCTTAACACCAGAAGAACTTTATATTCTCCTGAAAAATCTTCGTCATGTTTTTGCTGAAGGCGATACGTCTAAATATCTCGTGCCAGATGACGCTCTCAAATCCTTTCTACACCATTGCAGCCAGACTATCGGAGATGCCTATTTCCGAACACCGAGAAATACCATCAAAGCATTTTTAGATATGCTTGCAGTCTTGGAACAAAACCCTTCTATGCAATGGTCGCAGTTAGTTCAATCAATTGCGATTGAGGATGATCGTCCAAGTGATATAGATGAAATTATGGTGGACGAAGAGACAGGCAAAATTTTAAATTCTGACGAACTAGCTGATTTCAAACTATGACAGAGGAATATCAGCGCCTTGATAAGCGTGTACAAAAATGGTTGTTTAATCAGGGATGGCCTGATTTAAGAGAAATACAAAAACTGGCAATCGCACCGATTCTAGCCGGCGACAGAGATGTGCTGATTAGCGCATCAACAGCGGCAGGTAAAACAGAAGCTTTTTTTCTACCCGCATGTAGTGCAATAACCGAAGAGGAAAACAGCTTTGGTATTCTGTATATCAGTCCTTTAAAAGCACTGATTAATGATCAGTACCGCAGACTCGAAAATTTAAGTGAAATGCTCGATATGCAGGTTACGCCGTGGCACGGTGATAGCCTTCAATCCAAAAAGAAGAAAGCCAGAAGCAACCCTTCAGGTATTCTGCTTATTACCCCTGAATCCTTGGAATCCCTTTTAGTTAGAGAACCGGGATGGGTAAAGCAGTCTTTCTCCTCTCTCAAATATATCTGCATTGATGAATTTCATGCGTTTATTGGAACAGAACGAGGTCAGCAATTACTCTCTTTACTTGCTCGTCTTGAACATATCACAGGCCGAATCTCCAACCCCATTCCACGCGTTGCGCTAAGTGCGACTCTTGGAGAGCTTGATAAAGTTCCTCTTTCTCTCAGGCCGAATAATAGTCTGCCTTGTGAAACCATTACCAGCAGTCAACACCAAAGCACTATTAAGGTTCAGGTTAAGGGATATTTAGAACCGCTAGATATCATGGCTGATGAAACACGCACCTCTGCCGAACAACAGATTTGTCAGGAAATTTTCAAACTCTGTAGAGGTGACTCACATCTGGTTTTTGCGAATAGCCGCAGCCGGACAGAAAGTATTGCTGCGCAGTTAAGCGATTTATGCGATCAGCAAGTCGTACCGAATGAATTTTTCCCACATCACGGTTCTTTAGCCAAAGAACTGCGAGAAGATTTAGAAGCCAGATTACAAAAAGAAACCCTACCTACTACTGCCATTTGCACCATGACCTTAGAGTTAGGTATCGACATCGGCAAAGTGAGTTCTGTTATTCAGGTTACTGCTCCACACTCAGTATCAAGTTTACGTCAGCGGTTAGGTCGATCCGGCAGAAGAAATTCACCCTCTATTTTACGAATGCTCATCGCTGAAAATGAACTGAGTGATAAATCTAATATTGCAGATGGTCTTAGATTAGAGTTGGTTCAGTCATTAGCAATGATACGGTTACTTATCGTAGAGAATTGGTTTGAACCAGCAGATACAGATCAAATGCACCTATCGACGTTTTTACACCAGATTCTTGCCGTAATAGCACAATGGGGAAGCGTTAGAGCAGACCAGTTGTACTCTTTATTGTGTGATCAAGGAGCATTCAAAGAAATATCTATTCAGCACTTCAAACAACTATTGTCCCATATGGGGATAGTTCAACTGATACAGCAGCTAAATAGCGGTGAACTAGTCTTAGGAAGTGAAGGCGAACGTATTACCAATTCTTATACCTTCTATGCTGTATTTAAAACACCAGAGGAATTCCGCATTGTTGCCGGAAGTAAAACACTCGGAACGCTACCCGTTGATTCGCTAACTCTTAAAGATCAGCACATTATATTTGGTGGCCGCAGGTGGAAAGTCACGGATATTGATGATGAAAATAAAGTCATTTATGTGACTGCTACAAAAGGCGGCAAACCTCCGAAATTTAACGGTAGCGGCATGTCGATTCATGACAGGGTTCGACAAGAGATGTTAAGCATCTATCGCACCGGTGATTATCGAATTGAGGTTGGGAATCAGAAAATAGATTTTGTTGATAATATTGGAAGGCAGTTGTTTCTAGAAGGAGCGAACCTTTTTAAAGAAGCCAACCTTGAAGACCAGCCCGTCTATCAAAGCGGTAAGCACTGTTATATTTTTTCATGGATGGGCGATAAAGTAGTTAACACCATTACAGTTTTACTCATTAGAAACGGATTTGTATGCAGTAATTTTTCTGGTGTTATTGAAGTGCAAAATTCTAATTCGGATCATATAAAGAATTGCTTAATAGATATAGCAAATGATGTGCTACCGGATGAAGCCGAACTGGCTAGAACATTTTCTATTCAGCAAAAAATGATTGAAAAGTATGATGAGTTTCTGCCTGAAGATTTGTTAACCGAAGGGTACGGGAGAAAAGCTTTTAATTCTACGGCTGCTAAACAGTGGATATTAGGTAGCCTAGTTTGACCTGCTACTGTTTTCTGGGAGGAGATCACATCTGAAAACCAGAATATGCAGCTTATTGTTCAGTTTGAACACGGCGCGATGACCTCGGTTTGAGCACATGGTTTCGGCCTGTGTCAGGACATCTCGTCAATCATCGTCGCAGCGACGACTGTTACACTGTCACCATCAAATGACTTTCACTCCGCTTCAGGGAATACATCTCATGGATCAGGCACTCACACAAACCGAATTCAATCAGCAGGTCGAAACGCTGTTCGCGATGCATGGCGCAACCTCTTTTGCCGCAGGTGCGGGCAACTATCCGTTGCATACGCTGTTCGTTGACGGTGACCGGGTGATTCCCGAATCAGCCGACAGCCCCCGCCATCGCTATGGCGCGTTTTGTGAACTCGATCATGCACTGAACGATGCCGCGCGGGATGCCCACGTTCGGCGCTGGCTGAGCAGCGGCGAGGCGTACAACCTGTATTTGAGCATGAACGTCTGTCGTTACAACTGCTGAGTGGCATAGGATTCTCCCCCGCGACCACAAACCCTATGAACAAGCTCCTTGATAGGCACAAGGTGAGTTGTTTCCCCATAGACAGAAACTCATAAAGCTCTGATTGAGGCTGGCTGCAATCACGCCTGACTCAACAGGGGCAATTCCTCACGCTCATCCGTGAGCAGGTAATCCTTGAATGCCTGTGCGACCGGCGACAATCGCTTGTCGGCCCGATGCACGAGGTACCAGTAACGCATAATGGGAAAGCCCTCAACGGGCAATACCACCAGTCGGTTCAGGGACAATTCCATTTCCAGGGTTTGCAGGGAGATGATGCCCAATCCAAGTCCTGCCTGAACCGCCAGCTTGATCGCCTCATTACTGCTCATTTTCATGCTGGTGCGAATTTCCATGCCTTTGGCGGCGAAGAATCGTTCCATGGCGCCGCGCGTGCCGGAACCCTCTTCGCGAACGAGAAAGGGCTCTGAGGCAATTTCTTCGAGGGTGATTTTTTTTCGCCCCGCCAACGGATGATCCGGCTGCGCGATCACGACAAGCGGGTTGTCCATGAATCGGGTAGCGGCAAGGCCCAACTCTTTGGGCACCTGTCCCATGATGGCGAGATCGATCCGGTTGGCGGTGAGTAAATCCAGCACTTCCGCACGATTGGACACATCCAGATGGATGGATACCTGCGGATAGCGATCGCGAAACTTGGCCAAAATACCCGTGGCGACGGCATTGACGGTCGAAGTAACCGCCAGGTTGAACTGCCCCCCATCCACGCCCTTAAGACGGCTGAGTGCCGCACCCAAATCACCCAACTGGGCCGAGATGTTTTTACTCGCATGGGAGACGACTCGACCGGCATCGGTTAGAAAAATTTTCTTGCCGATCTGCTCGGTTAACGGCAGGCCGACGAATTTCTCTAACTGGCGTACCTGCATTGAGACGGCGGGCTGCGTGAGGTGCAGCTCGACGGCGGCCTTTGAAAAGGATAGATGGCGGGCAACCGCCTCGAAAACCATCAGCTGACGCAGGGTTAATCGGCGCATACGTATAAGTCCTACCTTATGCAAATGGTAATAACTATTGATTATCAATTATACAAGCGCGCTTTTATAGTCCCTACAGATTTCAGGGGCTTGGCTCCTGAGTTTTTCCACCTGTCAGGAGTCAAACCATGGATCAATCAGCACGTTATTCTGACCTCAGCCTGAAAGAAGAAGACCTCATCACCGGCGGCAAGCACATTCTTGTTGCCTATAAAATGAAGCCGAAGTCCGGTCATGGCTACCTGGAAGCCGCCGCCCACTTTGCCGCTGAATCCTCAACCGGTACCAATGTTGAAGTATCCACCACCGACGACTTCACCAAGGGTGTCGACGCGCTGGTCTATTACATTGACGAAGCCACCGAAGACATGCGCATTGCGTATCCGATGGATTTGTTCGACCGTAACATGACCGATGGCCGCATGATGGTGGTGTCCATCCTGACACTCGTTATTGGTAACAACCAGGGCATGGGTGACATTGAGCACGCCAAGATTCACGACATGTTTTTCCCCGAGCGGGCGATCCAGCTGTTCGACGGCCCGTCCAAAGACATCTCCGACATGTGGCGCATCCTGGGTCGTCCGATCCAGAATGGTGGTTACATTGCCGGCACCATCATCAAGCCGAAGTTGGGCCTGCGTCCCGAGCCGTTCGCGGCCGCTGCGTACCAGTTCTGGCTGGGCGGCGATTTCATCAAGAACGACGAACCCCAGGGCAACCAGGTGTTCTGCCCGCTGAAGCAAGTTCTGCCCCTGGTTTATGACGCCATGAAGCGCGCCCAGGACGAAACCGGCCAGGCCAAGCTGTTCTCCATGAACATCACCGCCGACGACCATTACGAAATGCTGGCCCGTGCCGATTTCGCGCTGGAAACTTTCGGCCCCGACGCCGACAAACTGGCCTTCCTGGTCGACGGCTTCGTCGGCGGCCCGGGCATGATCACCACGGCCCGTCGTCAGTATCCGAACCAGTATCTGCACTACCACCGTGCCGGTCATGGGATGATCACATCGCCCTCTGCCAAGCGGGGTTACACCGCATTTGTTCTGGCAAAAATCTCCCGTCTGCAAGGCGCTTCCGGTATCCACGTGGGCACCATGGGCTACGGCAAGATGGAAGGCGAATCGGATGACAAGAACATCGCGTACATGATCGAACGTGATGAAGCGCAAGGTCCGGTGTACTTCCAGAAATGGTACGGCATGAAGCCCACCACCCCGATCATCTCCGGCGGTATGAACGCGCTGCGTCTGCCCGGTTTCTTCGAGAACCTGGGCCACGGCAACGTGATTAACACGTCCGGCGGCGGTGCTTACGGCCATATCGACAGCCCGGCGGCTGGCGCGATCTCCCTGCGTCAATCCTACGAGTGCTGGAAAGCCGGTGCCGATCCGATCGAGTTCGCCAAGGAACACAAGGAATTCGGACGTGCGTTCGAATCCTTCCCCGGCGATGCCGACAAGATCTTCCCGGGCTGGCGCGAGAAGCTGGGCGTTCACAAGTAATCATCGCTTAGCTTAAGACCGAACACTCTCGGTTCGCCGGGGGTGTTTTTTCTCACTGAACATGCTTTTATTCAACGGCCATCTGGGCCATGTGCATGCCGAACCGTGTGCATCGCCCAGCTTGCCTCTTCTGGCCCCACGCCTCGGCCAAACACTTAAGCCAAATTTATAGGGAACAGCGCCATGACCAATAAAGAACAATACAAAATCCAGCAAGAGCCCTTTTATCAACAGCAGACAAACGAAGTCGCACTGTACGAGGCGGCCTATCGCAATCGCCTGCCCGTGATGGTGAAAGGGCCGACCGGCTGCGGCAAATCCCGTTTTGTCGAATACATGGCCTGGAAACTTGGCAAGCCGCTGATTACCGTGGCCTGTAACGAAGACATGACCGCCTCCGATCTCGTGGGCCGCTATCTGCTCGACGAAGGCGGCACGCGCTGGCTGGACGGCCCGCTCACCACGGCTGCCCGGATTGGCGCCATCTGCTATCTCGATGAGATTGTCGAAGCGCGCCAGGACACCACCGTGGTCATTCACCCACTCACCGATCATCGCCGCACCCTGCCGCTCGACAAGAAAGGCGAGCAGATCCATGCCCATCCCGATTTCCAGTTGGTGATTTCCTACAATCCCGGCTACCAGACCCTGATGAAGGATTTGAAGCAATCCACCAAGCAGCGCTTCACCGCCTTCGATTTCGATTACCCGGATGCGGCACTGGAAACCGAGATTGTGGCGAAAGAAACCGGTCTGGATGCCGAGATCGTCGCCAAGCTGGTCAAGATCGGCAATGCAGCGCGCAATCTGAAAGGGCACGGACTGGACGAAGGCATTTCCACCCGTCTGCTGGTGTATGCGGCCACCCTCATCAAGGATCATGTCGCGCCGAGGGATGCCTGCCGCATGGCGCTGGTTCGTCCGATCACCGACGATGCCGACATCCGCGAAACGCTGGATCACGCCATCGACGCCACCTTTGCGTAACGTCGGGCGTCACAGATCGATGCGCTGCACGCCGAATGGTGCAATACGCGTCGCTGATTGCACCCTACCTGCGGATCGACACGCATGACTGAGACGAAACAGCTCGACCCCGCCATGGCGGCTTACTGGCAGAAACTCGATACCCGCTTCCCACAGGCCGAAGCGGTGTTCGCAGACTGCATGGCCGAGGCGCTGGCAAGCCTGACCACCGAAGGAGTGGATGCCTATCTGGAGGCCGCCTCCGCCATCGGCAAACTCGGGCGCGGCGTAGAGCCCCTGCTCGCCTTCATGGAGGAATGGCCATCGACGGCTGTTGCGGTCGGCGAGGCGGCACTGCCGGCTGTCATGGATACGATTCGCGTGATGCAAAAATCGCCCAACGGTCGCGCCATCGATCCGTTTATCCGTGCGCTGGCGCCGGTGGCGCGGTGTCTGCAATCGGCGGAACAACTTCAGGAATACCTGGAAATCACGCTGGATCTCATGGCCCGCACCACCGGCTCGATCCACGGCCATCACACCACGTTCCCCAGCCCCGGCCTGCCCGATTTTCTGGCCCAGGCGCCGAATCTGCTCCGCCAACTCACGCTCGGCGGTCTGAAAAACTGGGCGGACTACGGCGTCCGCAATTACCACACCCACCCGGAACGGCAGAAGGATTTCTTCAGCCTGCAATCGGCGGACAGCCGTGCGGTACTGCAACGCGAGCGCCACGGTACGCTGCTCGTGGATGTCGAACGCAAACTGGATGTCTATCTGCGCGCCTTGTGGCAGGACAGCGAGCATCTGGTGCCCTATTCCACCGCCTTCGACGAGATCCGCAAGCCCATCCCCTATTACGACAAGCTCGGCATTCGCCTGCCGGATGTATTGGATGACAGCGACGGCGTCCGCGGGATCGACCGCTATCGCGCCATCCTCGCCCATATCGTGGGGCACCGGCGCTGGTCCGAGGCGCAGATCGCCGACAACTGGAGTCCCTTCCAGCGCATGGCGGTCGAGTTCTTTGAAGACTGCCGTGTGGATACCTTGCTGATTCGCGAATATCCCGGCATGCGGCGCCTGTTCCTCGCCCTGCACCCCAACCCCGAGGAAGCCGCCTGCGATCCACAGACTACCTCCTGCCTACGCCACCGGCTGGCCATGCTGTCGCGGGCGCTGCTCGACCCGGATCACGGCTATCTTGATGCTGATCTCAATGATTTTGTGGCCCGCTTCCACACGCTCATGACGCAGGAAATCACCACCACCGAGGACATCGCCCAGCTGGCCCTGAGTTATGTGGCACGCACCCGCCGCCAGAGCGACCAGCTCGCCAAGGTGTATTTCGACAACACCGTGATCGAATACCGCGACGACAACCGTCAACTATGGAAATTCATCGAAGCGGGCGACGAAGAAGAAGCCTTCGACGAACAACGAAAAATCGAACCGCAGGAGATCCAGGGCCTGCCGCCGCGCCATTATGCCGAATGGGATTACCACAGCCAGAGCTACCGCCCGGACTGGGTGAGCGTGTATGAAGCCCTGCACCCCAGTGGCAATGCGGCCGATATCGACCGCCTGCTACAAAAACATGCCGCGCTCGCCAAACAGCTCAAGAGAATGCTTGATGCGCTCAAACCACAAGACAAGGTGCGCATTCGCTATCAGGAAGAAGGCAGCGAACTCGACCTCGATGTCGCCATCCGCTCGCTGATCGACTACAAGAGCGGCGCCCTGCCCGACCCGCGCATCAATATGAGCCACCGCACCAATGGCCGCAGCATCGCCGTCATGTTGCTGCTCGACCTGTCGGAATCACTCAATGAAAAGGTGGCGGGCGGTGAACAGACCATCCTCGAACTCAGCCAGGAAGCCGTATCGCTGCTGGCCTGGGCCATCGACAAGCTCGGCGACCCGTTCGCCATCGCCGGCTTCCATTCCAACACCCGTCACGAAGTCCGCTATCAGCACATCAAGGGCTACAGCGAACACTGGAACGACGAGGTGAAAGCGCGGCTGGCCAAGATGGAAGCGGGCTATTCCACCCGCATGGGCGCGGCCATGCGCCACGCCGCCCACTACCTCAGCGCCCAGAAGGCCGACAAGAAACTCATGCTCATCCTCACCGATGGCAAGCCATCCGACGTGGACACCCATGACGAACGCCTGCTCATCGAAGATGCGCGTCAGGCTGTGAAGGAACTCGACCAGCAAGGCATATTCCCTTACTGCATCAGCCTGGACGCCAATCTGAAAGCCGGGGATGATGATTATGTGCGTCACATTTTCGGCCAGCAGTACACCATCATCGACCACATCGAACGACTGCCGGAACGGCTACCGCAGCTGTTTATCTCACTGACCCGTTAACCGTTATTCCCTTCATCACTCATCAAGGAGCCCATCCATGACGATCTCGCCCTGCCCTCAATGCGGCCAACCCAACACCTACCCCGACGGCGACCTGTTCATTTGCGCGGATTGCGGTTACGAATGGCCCGCACAGGCAGCGGCCGACACGACGGATGACGAACGTGTAGTGAGAGACGCCAATGGCACCGTCTTGGTCGATGGCGATACCGTCAGC
The DNA here is from genome assembly GCA_024636015.1 of Halothiobacillus sp. Lineage (GTDB taxonomy): Bacteria > Pseudomonadota > Gammaproteobacteria > Halothiobacillales > Halothiobacillaceae > Halothiobacillus. The sequence continues at coordinate 2,254 of JAGXHU010000072.1, read as the reverse complement.
CTGATCAAGGATCTGAAAGTCAAAGGCTCGTCGATCACCCTGAAAGTCGGCAGCAAAATCAAAGGCATCCGCATCGTCGATGGCGACCACGAACTCGATTGCAAAACCGATGCCGGTCAGATGATGCTGAAAGCCTGTTTTGTGAAGAAGGCCTGATCAATCAGGCCGTGCGGATAGCCCCAAAAGCTGTCACGGTTTTATGGTATCCCTTCGGGCGCGCCAGGCTCGTCGAGGCACTGTCGTACAGGCGATAGACCACCTCCAAGGCATCCGTCGCTGCACCAAAATACGCGGCCGCAGAAAGTGTCGGACGCTCTGCCGCGATCAATTCGCTCTCGATCATCTGCAACAACCGATCAACGGATGTCTGCACCCGGCTGGCGGATTGATGCGCCTCGCCGCCGAATCGATTCCCGGTATCCTCGCTGATCGCTGCCTGCATCGCTTTGAGGCCCAACCGAATTCGGTTCACCAGAAAATTCAGTCGGATACGATCGACGCCGCTCACCTGTCCGGCTGCCGCGACCCCCGATCCGAGGGCGCGTGCCTTGCCAAGATCTTCCGCGAGCTCGGGCAGGCGCCGCCACAACATGTCACTCAGGGCATGCGGCACGGGCCCACCGACGTCGAGCTGACTCCGCTCGGCGACATCCGCGATCAGGTGCAACACCTGCTGGATCAGGGCGCTATGCCGTTCGAAACTTTCCGGCACGGTCAGTTGGAGCACCTGGGCGCGTAGCGTTTCCCAGTCGGACTGGATTCGCTCGAGCGGCGCACCCACGAACAGATCGCGCGCAGCAGTCGTCTTGTCGGCCAGAGCCCGCAGTTCGTCGTTGATATCCCCTTGTTTCGCTTTCAATTTGGCGTTGAATGAATCGTCACCATTGAGGACGATGCTGGCCATTCCCCGGTGCATCTGGATATGCTGCAACAACTTCCTCAGGACGCCGTTAATCTCAATACCGCGCCGGCTCCGGCGTACGGGTGATTCCGCTTTACTGGCATGCAGGAAGGCCAAAGCAAGACTCACAAATACGAGGGCGATGCTGGCGGTCAAAAAATCTTGCAGGATGGACATGATCGTTTTCCTCTGGGTACTGGTTCAGGCGGCGCGGGCTTCGGCCTGGCCCAACTGTGCTTGGCGCAGGCGGTGGGACAATTGGTCCAGATAGGCTGCCACTTCGGCGGTTTCGTGGGCGGCGGCACTGTTTTCCCAGGCATTGCCCGAGATATGTTCGACGTGTCGGGCGATTTCCGCACTCACCTCGGTTTGCTGCTGCGTATTGACACTAATGAGCCCCACACTGTCGAGCGCCGCATGCACCCGGTTATGGATATCTTCGAGCGACCCCACCACTTGTCCGATATGGGCGACGTTGGCATCCGCTTCCTGACTGGCCCCACTCATTTGCTCGACCGCATTGTGGATGTCACTCTGAATCGCGACCACAATCTGCGTGATACTTTCTGCTGAAGTCCGCGACCGCAGGGCCAGGCTACGCACCTCATCGGCCACGACGGCAAAGCCCCGACCATGTTCTCCGGCCCGAGCGGCCTCGATCGCCGCGTTAAGCGCCAACAGATTGGTTTGCTCGGCGATGCTGCGAATCAGCTGGGAGACTTCGGAAATTTCGTTGGAACGCGCACGCAGCGCCTGCATATCCTGAGCCATGCTCTTGATGGTCTGCGCCAGAGAGACCAGACCCTGGGTCGTCTCAGCCAGCGTCTTGCCGCCATCGCGCGCCAGTTCACTGGCATCTGCCGCGCGGCGCTCCGTATCGCGGGTCTGATCGGCGACCTCCCCCAAACTGACGGTCATTTCTTCCATGGCTGCTGCGGTCGAGGTGGCGGCGTCTCGCTGATGTGCCGCCGCATCGTCCACCCGCTTGGCGCTGGTTTGAAGCTCGCCGACCGCATGGGCAACCTCTTCGAGGACGCCAGCCGTCTGCGATACGCGGCGTTCCACGCTACGCGCCATATCGTTGAATGCCACAGCAAGCGCACGTCGACTGTCTGCCCCCGTCACAGCTAGGCGTGTTTCGAAACGCCCGTGAGCCACGCTCTGCAAGGCGGCTGTCGTTGCCTTGATTGTCCGCATACCAGCGCGGGCCCAACTGGCGGCAAGATAGAATCCAAGCATTAGCAGCGCCACAATCAATGTGAGTGCTTCGGCACCTGGGTGCAGGTTCAGTATCAGACCCGCAATCAGATCACCCAGCGGGATCAAGAACAGACAACCGATCAGGGTCAACTG
>JAGXHU010000012.1 GCA_024636015.1 Halothiobacillus sp. | reverse complement strand
CTCGGTAGTCTGGGTCGTCATGCTGGTTCATCCTCACGAATTGTTGCAGAATCAGCCCCATGGAAATCGGGGGGTGAAAGTGCAGAATAATTCGTGCTGCGGAATCCGGCGACTCCTCCGCGTAGCGGCTTCGTCCAACCTGTCGTTCAAGCAGGACGCCACAAAAGCGCTGCGCCCCTTAACTTTACGTCGTATCCCAAACTATATAGAGGCAAAACACAATGGCTAACCCACTTTCTGTCGCTGGCCCCGGTTCAAAATACAAAATCCCGGATGCCCCTCCCGCTGGTTATTTGGACGGGCTATGGCATGGCTACTTTGCACTCCCTGCGTTGATCATTAGTTTCTTCAACCCTGATGTGGGGGTATATGAATCAAACAATAACGGTGCGTGGTATGGTTATGGATTCTTGATTGGGATAATGTTTTCTATTGGAATGATCGTTACTACTTTTATTTCAAATGGTACTTTTGCATAAGTTCTAAACCATTCATCGGGTTCTACCCCGTTTTCACGAACGGTTGTGAAAAATGTCGGGAGCGGACGTCAGCGGGTATGAAGACAATCATCCGCTTAGGCCTAGAAGCGGATCATGGGCATCAGCAAACCTGATGGCACATTGCTGTCTTGGCAGTGGTCCACTGTTCAGAGAATGATCGATATCCCGTTGGGCATGCATGCTGATCAGCTAGATGGTTAAGGCAGATAAGCACTTGTCATTGGAAGGTTTAGGTCGTCTTGTTCGTTTCTGGGCAAAGTTAAACTGAGTGATTGCCCTCATCACAGGAACAGTGTCGCGCCCCCTCAGCAGCGAACACGCGTATCACTGCAGCGCGCATCCAGAATACTGACAACAAACAGCAACAGCCCCGCAGGAAAAGTCCTCCGGGGCTTTTTTCTTTTACCATGTGGACGGAAATCTCATCCGAATGTGAGCGCAGCGTTTTATGCACATAGTCCTATGCCCCGATAGCTTCAAAGGCAGCCTATCCAGCCCGGCAGTGGCACAAGCCATGGCGGACGGCATTCTTCAGGAATGGCCGGATTCCACACTTGAAATACGCCCCATGGCCGACGGCGGAGAAGGCATGGCGGCCATCGTCAACGAGGCTCTGGACGGAAAATGGCATCAAACGCGGATACATGGACCTGAAGGGCGCCCCGTTCTTGCCGAGTGGGGATATGAACCCCAATCCCGTCAGGCGGTCATTGAGGTCGCATCAGCCTGTGGTCTGGGCTTGCTGAACGATACCGATCCGGATATTTGGCGCCGTGACACGCGCGGTGTCGGCGAGTTGATTCTGGCCGCGCTCGATGCGGGGGCTACCCGGATTCTGATCGGACTCGGTGGCAGCGGCACCAACGATGCCGGCGCCGGGATGTTGGCCGCACTCGGCGTTGTATTCAAGGATGTTAGCGGGCGCCCTCTGCCGCCCAACCCCAGCGCACTAGGAGCATTGCATACGGTTGATTTCAGCCGGCTGGACCCGCGCCTGTCAGGAACAAAGCTCATCGTCCTGGCCGACGTTGACAACCCACTGACCGGCGCCCAGGGCGCCAGCACCGTCTTTGGCCCACAAAAAGGGTTACCGAGCCATCAGATCGACGAAATGGACGCCAGAATTCGTCACATTGCGCATAGAATTGAGGATAGTCGCACCACCCTGCCCGGCTCTACCGATCAGCCCGGTACCGGCGCGGCGGGTGGACTGGGATTCGCGCTGATCGCTGTTCTGGGGGCGACACGATATTTCGGCAGCCGTTATATTGCGGACCTGATCGGGCTCGATGACGCCATCGCACACGCGGACCTGATCATCACCGGGGAAGGCCGCATCGATAGACAGACCAGCCGGGGTAAAGTTGTCTCGGAAGTGGTGCGCAGAGCCCGCGAACAGATCAAGCCTGTGCTTGCCATTGCCGGCAGCGTGCACCTCTCCGCGGAGAGGGTCCACAGCATGGGGCTGACGGCTGCTTGGAGCCTCTGCACCGCACAGATATCGCTTCCGGAAGCCATTGCCCGTAGCTCCGAATTGATTGCCCAACGGACGAAGCAAGCCGTCGATGACTGGCGCACGAGCCACTCCGCCAGATAATATCCAAAACAGGACATCACCCACCCCGCCGTCATTTCACACTGATCATCCCACCGAATTCGCACGCGCTCCGCTCCAGACGAAACCCGAACAACTTGGTACCTAACGGCTCACAGGCAAAAGGCGTGCGCACACCATGACGTTCGTCATAAAAAAAGCCATGAGAAGGATCCTTCACATGGCTTTTCAATCGGGGCGCTGGCGATCAGTCGTTATCAGGCACCTTCTTGATATCTCGCCAATACTCTTTCTTGACGAGGTACAACAACACCATAAAGATCAGAATGAAAATCAGCACATATGGGCCATAGGTCATGCGCTGCATCTTGGCAGGTTCCGACATGTAGACCATGAACGACACCAGATCCTTGACCGTGTGATCGAACTCGGCCGGTGACATGCTGCCCGGTACCAGAGGCCCCTCCAGATGCGACAGACGCTTGTCGATCGAACCATCGGGCAATTTCACATCCGTGTACACCGGTTGCAGCACACCCTGCTCCGCCGCGAAGACATCCGGCATACCCACATCCGGAAACACCGCATTGTTAACGCCCCAACGCTTGGTTGGATCGGCATAGAACGAGGTGAGATAGGTGTAGAGCCAATCCGCCCCTTTAACGCGGGCAATCAGGCTCAAATCCGGCGGAACAACACCAAAAGTTTCCTTGGCGTAGTCCTCCGACATGAAGCCCATCATCTCACTACCCGGTTTGGCGCCCGGCGGCAGCAAGGCTGCCAGCTGATTTTTATTCAGCTTCAGATCGGTCGCAACCCGGCCATAACGCATGTATTTCGCACTATGACAGGTGGCACATCGGGCCAGGTAGGTTTCCGCGCCCCGATACAATGCTGCCTTGTCGCTGAAATTGACATCGACATGCTTGAGCGGGACGCCGTCACCCCCCGAAGCCAGAACCGTGGAAATCCCCAACAAGTTCGCTATTACGAAGACAAACGCTCTAATCATGTCAACCGCTCCGGGACAGGTTTTGTTTTTTCAACTCGGCTGACCACAAAAAGCGCCACGAAAAAGCCAAAGTAGATGACAGTGAAAATCCGCGCAAACAGGGTATGCCAGTAACTCACCGGCTGCGTACCCAGATAGCCGAGACTGATGAAGGCAATCACGAATGAGAACAGGATCACCTTGAACGCCAGGGAGCGGTACCGGATGGATTTGGTCATGCCGCGATCGATCCAGGGCATGAAAAAGAAAATCAGGATCGCAGAGCCCATGGCGATCACACCGAGGAACTTGTCCGGAATCGCGCGCAGGATCGCGTAATGCGGGGCGAAATACCAAACAGGCGCAATGTGTTCCGGCGTTTTCAACGGGTCAGCAGGGATAAAATTGGGCGCCTCCAGAAACTTACCGCCGCCATCCGGCCAGTAGAAGATCACCAAGGCAAACAGGAACAGGAACACCCCGACCCCAAGGAGATCTTTCACCGTGTAATACGGGTGGAAAGGAATACCGTCCACGGGTTTACCGTGTTCGTCCTTGTTGTTCTTGATTTCGCGCCCATCCGGGTTGTTAGAACCAACCTCGTGCAGAGCCATGATGTGCCCGCCAATGAGGAACAGCAGCACCAACGGCAATGCGATCACATGCAGCGCGAAGAATCGGTTCAGGGTGACGTCTGATACCACGTAGTCCCCACGGATCCAGAGCGCGAGATCTGGCCCGATGTAAGGAATGGAGCCAAAAAGGGAAATAATGACCTGGGCGCCCCAGAAGGACATCTGCCCCCAGGGCAACAGATACCCCATGAAGGCCTCGGCCATCAACGCCAGCAGGATCAGCACGCCAAAGATCCAGATCAGTTCGCGTGGCTTTTTGTACGAGCCATACATCATGCCGCGGAACATGTGCAGATACACGGCGATGAAAAAGAACGACGCGCCGGTAGAGTGCATGTAGCGGATCAGCCAGCCCCAGTGCACATCACGCATGATGTATTCGACGGAATTGAATGCCTCCGAGGCTGAGGGCTTGTAGCTCATGGCCAGCCAGATACCGGTCACGATCTGAATGACAAAAATCGTCAGCAGGATCGAACCGAAGAAGTACCAGAAATTGAAGTTTCTCGGCACATAGTATTGTGCGAGATGCGCATTCCAGAAGTGGGAGATCGGTAAACGATCATCGACCCATTTGCCGAGCTTTTTAATCATGCTTTTTTCTCCGCAACACCGACGCGAATCAGATCTTCACTGGCAAAAAAGTAATCCGGAACCAGAAGATTCAGCGGTGCGGGCATGGATTTGTACACCCGTCCGGCCAGATCGTACTTGGAGCCATGGCATGGGCAGAAGAAACCGCCTTTCCACTCGGGACCCAGATCCTTCGGCGCCACTTCGGGACGGTAGGTCGGCGCACAGCCCAAATGGGTACAGATCCCGACCACGACAAATATGGACTTTTTGCGCGAACGGTAAAAATTGTCGGCATATTTTGGCTGTTGGCTGATCTCCTTGCTGTCTGGATCCAATAGTTGGCTATCCAGGGAAGGCAGGGATTCGATCATCTTATCGGTACGGTTCACCACATAAATGGGCTGACCACGCCACGCCACGGTGACCATCTGGCCCGGCACCAATTTGGCGATATTGATATCGACCGGTGCACCGGCAGCCTCGGCCTTGGCACTCGGCTCAAAAGAAGACAGAAAGGGAACGACAGCGAACCCCATCCCGACCGCACCAACCGCGGTGGCCGATCCCGTCAGAAATCGCCGCCGCGCAGAATTTACAGGAATATCAGCCATCAATAACTCGCTCCAAAAAAATCAAAAACAGACCGTTTTACCCGTCTGGTCCCATGTGCTTGCCCGCGATACGCGTCTTCACGTCCGCTGGAATCTGGGGTCCGGCACCCTCGACATCCGACCACACATGCAACATGCCCCCTGAAGAGCGGCGGCTTTTATCACGCAAACCTGATGAGTGTTACGCTTCACGCCATCAACGTCAAACAAGTGTCATTAATCCAATTCATAACATCTTTATCACGCGCCGACTCATGGCGGCTTCACACCGGATTGTCGATATCGACAAAAGTCACCATCACATCGAACTGGGCGGCAATCCGTTCGCCCAATAACCGAACACCGTCACGCTCGGTCGCGTGATGTCCGGCCGCAAAATACACAATGCCCTCCTCCCTGGCAACATGTGTGGTGCGCTCACTGATCTCTCCAGAGATAAAGGCATCCAGGCCCAGCGCCGCCGCTTCCGCAATGTAATCCTGCGCACCACCGGTGCACAGACCGATTCGACGAAGACTGCGATCTGCTGGGCCAACAACCAGTGGAGTGCGGCCCAAGGCCTGATCGAGGCGTCGGCCGAGCTCCGCTACGGAGCATGGCTGCGCCAAAGTACCCGCCAACGCCAGCGCCTGAGCACCGAACAGACTGCAGTCGCTCAATCCAAGACGAGCAGCGAACGCGGCATTGTTACCGAATTCCGGCTGGCGATCGAGCGGCAAATGATAGGCAAGCAAATTAATATCATGCTTAATCAGGGCGGCAATGCGTCGATATTTCATACCGACAATCGGCGCCGGTTCGTTTTTCCAGAAATATCCATGATGCACAATAACGGCACCCGCCCTAAGATCAATCGCGGCGTCAATCAGGTCCTGACAGGCCGTTACCCCGGTCACGATATGTGAAATCCGGGCGCATCCCTCGACCTGCAATCCATTGGTGGTGTAGTCCGGCATGCCGGGACTCTCCAGAAGCGTATCGCAAAAGGATAATAGATCTGATCGATCAATCATTCATCGGTTCCCCTCTTCCACTTCTCGCAAACCGGCCGACGGCTTTTCCGCTACCTGCTTCTGCTGCATATCCTGCTGCTGCCAACGCCGTTTCAGATAATGAATCACGAGAATCAATACGAAAAAAATGGATGAAGTCAGGCCAAGCACCACCAACATCCGCCACTCTCCAGGATCGGTTGGCAGTAAAATCAGTTTCCGGATCAGAACGACGAATCCGGTCTCCAGCTAGAGTAACGACATAATCGAATGAATTCCTCAGAAACAGTGACTTGACGATAGCCAGAATGATCAGCACATACAGGCCATCCGTCAGTACTTCGTTGATGGCCTTGAAATCCAGGACGCCGTGTGTCGCGGTCAGGGTAAACAGTTTGACAGCGAAGCTGATAATGCAGATCAGCGTATAGACGATCATCAGGACCACAAAAATTTGCCGTAATGCATCCATAATCTGCGCCAAGCCGTGTTCGACCCGCCGAGACCAACGTCGGGGTGAAACATGCTCCAGATGAATCGACATACACGCACCCCGTATTCGTGAATTAACGCTTGATTTGCTCAACCTCTTTCTACAACAACGCCCCCCGTTGTTCAGGTTGATCCGAATGCGCCAACCAGATAGCCCAACCTATCTCCGGGCTCAGTCCGCGTCCACATCCGGCACAAACTTTACCACGGGCGCCGTCGTGACGCCCTCAACCCGCCATCCGTCCTGCCCAGAAGTGGGACGGAACGCTAGATCAACGCCGTACCCGGCCAGACCAGCCAGTTGCCCGTTGATCTCGATGACGACGACCGTCTCGCGCACCCATGGCGGGACACCCCGTGCCTGAAACCAGTTCTTCAATGTTCGGGAGGGTCGTAGAGCCTGGGTGCAAATGCGATCCTGAGGCTGGCGCATACGCAGCAACCAGGGTTGGTCGAGCCAGCGGCCATCGAAGGCCAGCGGATCCGAGGCGTCGGTCGGAACGAGGCGCCAGGACTGGGTATCCGACCACATCACCGGGCGACTCTTCTCCGCCCAGATGACCGATTCAGCCGGCGGGATCCTGTCGAGTTCACGCCAATACAGGCGATCCCGATAGCGGGTAATGCGCCATACGCCCCAAGCCAGTGTTGGCAGGCGCGCAGGCGCGGCTTCCTGCAATTGATCAATGAATACCCGCAGGCGTGCACGAGGCGCCATGAGCGCACCCCGGCACCGCATCCAGGCACGTAGCAGGTTGGCAAGACGCGCCCGTGGCAGCTCGATGAGATGCGTTATCGACAGGTCTGTCACATCCAATGGACCGCCTAAATCCAGTTCGGCCAATGCGATCAGAAGCCCCATATCCTCAGCCGCCTGGGCGGCAGTCTGATCAAGCCGCTCGACGGCCTGCGGCCAGCGTACTTGGATCCGAGGTAAAATTTCCGAACGGAGATAATTGCGGTCATACCGCAGATCGGCATTGCTGGGGTCGGTCACGAAAGCATGGCCGCTCTGCGCGGCCGATTCGCGCAACTGAGCGCGAGGCACATCCAGAAAAGGCCGCCAATGCCAGCCATGCGCAAAGCGCGTCCAGGTCGGCATGGCAGCCAATCCAGCCGCCCCGCTTCCCCGCAGGGCGGCCAACAGTACGGTTTCCGCCTGATCCTCCGCATGGTGAGCCGTAACAAGCACACCATCTGGCAGCTGACACACCATCCATTCGGCCAGTGCCGCATAACGCGCCAATCGCGCCCGAGCCTCCAACGAGCGATGTCCTTGTTCGCTCTGGGGCGGGACTGTCACGGGAATAACGTGGGCCGGCACGCCAAAAAATCGTGCCTGCGCACAGGCCAGTGCGCTCCAGCGGGCCGAATCAGGATGCAGTTGGTGATCCACACTGACCACGCTCAATGCGCCGATGGTGCCGTCGACCAGAAGAGCATGTAGACGAACGAGCGCTCCCAGGGAATCGGAGCCGCCCGAACTGGCCAGTACAAGCCGGGCGTTCGGGGGGAACTCAGGATGATCCAACGCCATCAAGACCTCCGGGGTTCGGTTCGCAGGTTCGGCCCCATTGGGTTCATCGACAGGTAAGGCTTATTCTTCCAGGAATTGCCCGTAACTCATCAGCCGCTGGTAACGACGCGACAGCAGTGCGTCCACAGGCCGGTTCATCTGCTTGACCAGCGCCCGCTTGAGCGATGCTTTCAAGGTTTGCGTCATGAGTGGAATATCCCGGTGCGCGCCGCCACAGGGTTCAGGCACCACTTCGTCGATCAACCCCAGTTCCAGCAACCGGGGCGCGATAATCCCCAACGCCTCGGCGGCCTCGGGGGCCTGTTCGGCACTTTTGTACAGAATTGAGGCGCAACCCTCAGGTGAAATAACCGAATAGGTGCCATATTGCAGCTGCATCACATGATCACCCACGCCAATCGCCAGCGCACCGCCGGACCCACCTTCCCCGATGACCGTCACGATGATGGGGGTCGGCAAATCGGCCATGACATACAGATTGCGAGCGATCGCCTCGCTCTGGCCACGCTCTTCCGCATCAATGCCCGGGTAGGCGCCCGGCGTATCGATGAAGGTCAATACCGGCAATTTGAACTTGGCTGCCAACTCCATCAGGCGCTTGGCCTTGCGATAACCTTCCGGACGCGGCATGCCGAAATTCCGACGGATCTTTTCTTTGGTATCCCGACCCTTCTGATGGCCGATGATCATGACGGGAATGCCTTCGAAACGCGCCATGCCGCCCACGAGCGCCTGGTCGTCCGCAAAGGCGCGATCGCCATGCAATTCGACAAAATCGGTACACAGATGCTGGACATAATCGAAGGTGTAAGGACGCTGGGGGTGGCGGGCGATCTGATTGATCTGCCACGCAGTGAGATTGCCAAAAATCGATCGGGTCAATTCGGAACTCTTGGCCTCAAGCCGCGCAATCTCCTCGTTGATGTCCAAACCGGCAGTGTTATCCATTAACCGCAATTCACGGATTTTCGCATCCAGTTCCGCGATGGGCTGTTCAAATTCAAGGTAATTGGGATTCATCGAACACTTCCGAAAAAAACAAACGTGCGAGGATTGTACCGTAAACAACCGGTGAGGCTTTCCATGGCAACACTCAAAACCGGATGGTCAGCGTCTGGTTAACATTGGGTCAGGAGCCGACGCGGCTGTTATCCAGCAGGCGAACGACACCCAAACGCGCGGCCGCCAACAAAATACCCGGCCCGGCATCCCGCCGGGGTAATAATGCATCGACGTCGCAAAATACGAAATAATCGATCTCGAATCCAGCGGCCACCAGCGCATCCCGGCTATCGGCAAGCACCTGATCCACCGAATCGACACCCTGACGGATACGGGTCTCTGCCCGTTGCAACTGGGCATACAACAGCGGGGCAACACGCCGATCCGCAGGCGACAGAAAACGATTACGCGAACTCAAAGCCAACCCATCGGATGCCCGTTCTGTTGGCACACTGATGACCTTAGTCTCAAAATCGAGATCGCGCACCATACGACGCACGATCTGCAATTGCTGAAAATCCTTTTCACCAAACACGGCGATCGCTGGCCGTACGAGATGGAACAGTTTCGCCACAACGGTAGTCACGCCGGCGAAATGCCCCGGTCGCACAGCCCCTTCCCAGTGTTCGGCCAGCGCGCCCGGCTGCACACTCACCTCCAGGCCGGTGCCGTCAACCGTCGCATCGACGTATATGTCCCCGACTGAGGGTAGAAAAACGGCATCCACCCCCTGTGCGGCCAATTGAGCACAATCCTCAGCTTCAGTCCGCGGGTAGCGGGCCAGATCACCCGGGTCATTGAATTGCAGGGGATTGACGAATATGGACACCAGCACGGACGGCGACGTCAGCACCGACGTATTCCTGGCCTGTTCGACCAGACGCAGATGACCGTCATGCAAATTGCCCATGGTCGGCACAAAGGCTATGCCGATGCCATCCGCCTGTTGCTCAGCCCGCCACTGGGCGAGTTCCGCCCGCGTACGCAAAAGCCGCATCTCAGATATAACCCTCATGTTCTGCCGGAAAACTGCGATCGCGCACGGCAGCCGCATAGGCGGTCAACGCTTGGCCGATAGAACCGCGCCCACGCAGGAAATCACGCACGAACCGGGGCGGATGGCTGTTGAGACCCAGTACATCATGCAACACCAAGACCTGACCATCCACGGCATTGCCCGCACCGATGCCGATCACGGGCACAGCCAGAGATTCCGCCAGCCGGGCGCCGAGCGGGCTGGGTACGCATTCCACCAGAACCAGGGCAGCTCCAGCATCCGTCAACGTTTCTGCATCATGTAGGATGCGCGCGGCATCCTCGGCACCGCGACCCTGAACCCGATAGCCCCCCAGTTGACGCACCCGCTGGGGCAACAACCCCACATGCGCACAAACGGGGATGCCCGCGTCGGTCAGCGCGCGCACGATATCCGCCTTGGCGGGACCGCCCTCGATCTTCACCATATCCGCGCCACCTTCCTGCATCAACCGACCGGCACTTTGAACGGCCAGATCCACCGTCACATCCGACAGAAAGGGCATATCGGCCATGATCAGTCGCTGGGGCGCACCGCGACGCACAACCAGTGTGTGATAGACCATGGCATCCAGGGTCACCGACAGGGTGTCGCGCTGGCCCTGAATGACCATACCCAGGGAATCACCGACCAGCAAAATGTCGACACCGGCCAAGTCCGCCTGACGGGCGAAACTGGCATCGTAAGCTGTCAGCATGACGATCGGCTGGTTTTGCCGCTTCGCCTGCCAGAGCGCGGGAATCGTTCGTGGCACAATCAATTCATCGATCGTGTTCATAGTCATGGCACTCGTATGGACCTTGGTAATTCTGGGGCAAAGAATAGAATCAGGGGGTGGGATCGGAGCGGATGACGGCCCGCGGGATGACCCGCAGCGCATGCTCGGGCGACGCCGCCAGCAAGTCCGCAATCCGCCGATGATCCGGTAACACCGCATCTGGCGCAATCTCGTGCCAGGGCGCCAGCACAAATCGTCGGTCGGCAATCCCCGGATGGGGCACCGTGAGCTCGCGGGTATCAATGATCAGATCCCCGTAGGTCAGAATATCCAGATCCAGAACGCGCTCGCCCCAGTAACGGGTTGCATACCGACCGGCGGCTTGTTCCAACGCTTTGAGGGCATTCAGCAGATCCCCCGGACTCAACCGGGTGACCAGCAAGGCTACGGCATTCACATAATCAGGCTGGTCCTGTGGACCCATGGGCGGGTTGGCGTAGAGCATCGAACAGCGCTCAACCGAGGTCTGAGGCAAGCGGTCGAGCGCCTGAAACGCCCGTTCCAATTGCTCGATCGGATGCCCGAGGTTACTACCCAGGGCAATCATCGCCTCGACGCTGCCGGACGGGCGGTCGCGCCGCGCCATCATGACCCCGCTCCCGCTCAATTGCGCCGAGGCCGCCGGGCGCGGCGTCGCGGGCGCTGCTTCGGATCGCCATGCGTCACGAAGTCCTCGGGTAGGACGGTCGGCACGGCCTCACCAGAATCCTTATCGCGTGCAGGGGCATAATGCCGCCAGAACGCGCATATCGACTCGGATACCTCACCGACCTCGCTGCGCAGACACAGGAAATCCAGCGCGGCACGGAACCAGGCATGAGACAACAGGGTTTTCTGTGCTTCGTTCAACGCCAGCATGGGTGCGCCATGCACCATGTCCTGCCCTTCGCGCTCCAATACCGGTTGTAGCGACCAGATCACCCGCATCAGATCCGTGAGGCGACGCGGAATAGCAACCTGGCGTACGGTGGCTTCGATCACTTCATCGCAGGCAATTTCCAGTGCGACATCGGGATCAACCCGCTGATGCAACCAATATTCACGGCGGCGACTCAAATCCGACCACAACAGTCCTGCAAGCAGAAACGCCGGATTCACCGGCAAATCCAGACGGATACGTTCATCGGTACCGGTCAGGATTTTCTCCACCAGGGCCGCCACTCGGTCGTAATCCCGGTCGAGCAGATCATTCAACCCGCCAAAGAGGTATCCCAACAGGGCGAGTTCACGCAACTGCAGGAAACCCGCCCAGGCATAACCACCCTGAAAGATCTTGATGCTCTCGTCGAACAGGCGTGCAGGGGCGATATCCTTCAGCAGATCCCGGCAACCGTGAATACCCTCGGCGGTTTCCGGCAGCAGGGTGAATCCGAGCTTGGCCATAAAACGGGCCGCCCGCAACATACGGACCGGATCTTCCCGATAGCGTGTAGCTGGGTCACCGATGATGCGTAAATGTCCACTCTGCACATCCTGCCAACCCTGGACGTAATCGACAATCTGGTCATCGGCGTAGTTGTAGTACAAAGCGTTACAGGCGAAATCGCGCCGCCAGACATCCTGATCGATCGTACCGAAGACGTTGTCACGCAGAATGCGCCCCTGATCGGAACGGCGTACGGCCTCGTCGTCGCCACCCCGGAACGTGGTGACCTCGATCATGTCGCGGCCAAAGACCACGTGCACGATCTTGAAGCGGCGGCCGATGATGCGGGCATGGCGAAACAAGGCGCGAACCTGCTCGGGGCGAGCGTCGGTAACGACATCAAAATCCTTGGGCCGCATGCCACGAAGCAGATCGCGCACACAGCCACCAACGAGATACGCGGCATAGCCATGATCATGCAAACGCTGGAGAACATTGAGGGCGTGATCGCTCAGATGATCCCTCAATATCTCGTGTTTTTCGGGTGCGATGTAGTCGGGCATGGGTTTATCTGGAAACAAGGTTTTGATTTCTCAGTGAAAAGCACAAAAGTTAATAGTTTAGGCTGACGTATCCTGCGCTAGAGTCTAACATTCGGTCGCATTGTCGCCATGATCTTATGTCTCCAGACATGATAAATTTTCTGCACACACCATAAGCCATGTTAAATTCCCACGAATGATCCATTACGTAACTGATCACGCCACCCGCGTGGTCGCATCTCCATTTTCCTCCGCAATTCCCGGCATGACGCGGACCCTGCGCCCGGACGAACCGCATGAGGTCGAGGCGCCCCGCATCTGCCGCTCATGCCTAATCGGCGCGGACGAATGAGGGCTCCATGGCAACGCTGATCCTGATTGTATTACTCCCTTTCCTGAGCGCCCCGATCATTGCGCTGCTTGCCGGATGGGATCGCCGCGCCGCGCCCTGGGCTGCAGGCATCACCACGCTCAGCGCCCTGGTATTGCTGGGCATACTCGTCAGCAATGTCGATCTTTCCACTCCGCAGGTGATCCAGTTCGCCTGGATTCCCCAAATCGGACTCGATTTTGCCTTTCGGCTGGATGGCCTAAGCATCCTGTTCAGCGGCCTGATTATGCTGATCGGGCTGCTCATTATCGTCTACGCCCGCTACTACCTCTCACCGCAGGATCACCCAGGGCGATTCTTCTCCGGACTCATGCTGTTCATGGGCGCCATGCTCGGCATTGCGCTCTCCGAAAACCTGATCCAGTTGGTGGTGTTCTGGGAACTGACCTCGCTGTCCTCGTTCCTGCTCATCAGTTTCTGGCAACACCGCAAGGAAGCTCGTCAGGGCGCCCGGATGGCCCTCGCCGTCACGGGCATGGGTGGGCTCGCCCTACTCGGGGGCGTGCTGCTGCTCGGGCACGTGGTGGGCAGCTATAACCTGAGTGTGGTGCTGGGGGCGGGTGAAACCGTGCGCGCCAGCCCGCTGTACCTACCGATCCTGCTGCTGATCCTGCTGGGCGCCTTCACCAAGTCGGCTCAGTTCCCATTCCACTTCTGGCTACCCAATGCCATGGCCGCGCCGACCCCGGTATCGGCCTATCTGCATTCGGCCACCATGGTTAAGGCGGGGATCTTCCTCCTCGCCCGGCTGTTCCCCGTGTTGTCGGGCACCGATGCCTGGTTGTTCCTGGTCGGTGGCGCAGGTCTGATCACCTTTCTGTTGGGCGCCTACACGGCGTTGTTCAAGCACGACCTCAAAGGCCTGCTGGCCTATTCCACCATCAGCCATCTGGGTTTGATCACCCTGCTCTTCGGCTTCGGCACACCGCTGGCCGCCGTGGCGGGTATCTTTCACCTAATCAACCACGCCACCTTCAAGGCCTCGTTATTCATGGTGGCCGGTATCATCGATCATGAAACCGGTACGCGGGACATGCGCCGTCTGGGCGGGCTAGCCCGAAAGATGCCCCACACGGCTGCGCTGGCGATCGTGGCTGCCGCTGCCATGGCGGGGGTGCCCTTGCTGAACGGTTTTCTGAGCAAGGAAATGTTTTTCAGCGAAGCCTTGGATGTCGCACCCGATTTCGGTTCCGCTTGGCTTTTACCCCTGCTCGTCACCCTCGGTGGGGTGCTGTCGGTGGCCTACTCCATCCGCTTCGTGCACGACACCTTTTTTGGCACACCCGACCCGGACCTCCCTCAGGAAATCCACGAGCCACCGCGAATGATGCGCGTACCCGTGGATATTCTGGTCGTGGTCTGTCTCGCTGTGGGGATTTTCCCGGCCCTGTTGATTAGCGGTTTGCTGAACTTTGCCGCCGGAGCGGTTCTCAACGCGCCTGCGCCACACTTTAGTCTCGCCCTCTGGCACGGGTTCAAACTCCCGCTGCTGATGAGTGCGATCGCGCTGGGCGGGGGGGTACTCGTTTACACCCTGCGCCGCCCCCTAACCCGGTTCCACGAACACGGCATAGGACGCCTGAACGCCAAAAAACTATATGACATGCTCATGCAATCCCTGCAACTGGCGGCCCGCACCGTCACCCGCGCCTTTGACCAGGGGCGTCTGCATGGCATGACGCTCTGGACCCTGATCACGGCACTGATCGCGGGCGGGCTCGGTTTTATTTCCTACCACGCCCCCCTCTTTGGACCGGAACAGCATGCCCCTGCCTTTGACGTGATCACCGCTACCGGCATGCTGGTCATGATGGCCGCAGCGCTGGCCGCCGTGTGGATGCACCCGAGGCGACTGCTGGCCCTGCTACCGATGGGCGTAGTGGGCCTTGGCGTTGCTTTGCTGTTCGTCCGGTACTCGGCACCCGATCTCGCCCTGACGCAGCTTTCCGTAGAAGTCATTACGGTCGTCCTCATGCTTCTGGCCCTGCGCTACCTGCCCGCGCATAGTACGATTGAAGCCCGTCCGAGACGCTACCGGGATGCCCTGATCGCGCTGCTGTCTGGTGTCGGCGCAACAATCCTGACCTATGCGGTGATGTCGCGTGACTACGAGAATATTGCGGGCTATTTCCTGGCCAAAAGCCTGACTGAAGGCGGTGGGCATAACGTGGTCAATGTCATTCTGGTGGATTTCCGGGGCTATGACACTTTTGGCGAGATCAGCGTGCTGGCATTGGCCGCTCTCGGGGTGTTTGCCCTGCTGCAGAACCTCCGACTGCCGCAGGGAACGCCCGGTCCCGGCAGCCGCTCGGCCGCACATCCTCTACTCTTTCAAACCCTGAGCCATTTGTTGTTGCCGCTGACCCTCGTCTTCGGGCTGTACATCCTCCTGCGCGGCCACAATGCGCCCGGTGGCGGTTTCATTGCGGGCCTGATCGTCGCCAGCGCCCTGATCACCCAATATCTTGCGCACGGAATCCGCCACACGGAAAACCAACTGCTGATCCCAACCCACGGCGCCATCGGGCTGGGATTGCTGCTGGCACTGGGTACCGGCCTGGCCGCAATCGGCGCAGGCTATCCATTCCTCACATCCACCTTCGGCCATTGGCAGATCCCCTTCCTCGGTAACCTGGAACTGGCTTCGGCGATGGTGTTCGATCTGGGTGTCTTTCTGGTTGTGCTTGGTGCAAGCGTGCTCATGCTGGTCCAAATGGCGCATCTGGGCACCGTCCCACCCGACAAACCCGCCGCACCCGAAGGAGGCGTTTCCTGATGTCCCTGCTTTTTGCACTCCTGGTCGGCACGCTGACCGCGACTGGAGTCTTCCTGACCCTGCGGGCACAAACCTTCCCCGTGGTGCTGGGCCTGACCCTGCTCTCCTATGCCGTGAATCTTTTTCTGTTCGGCATGGGGCGACTGGCCAGCAATGCTGCCGCTGTCCTGGGCGCCCAAACCCAGTATGCTGACCCGCTCCCCCAGGCGCTGGTACTCACGGCCATCGTGATTGCCTTTGCGATGACCGCCTTTGTGATCGTTCTGGCACTGAAAACCCGAGCAGAACTCGGCAATGACCATGTGGACGGCACGACCGACGACGCCCAAAAGGACGACTCATCGCAATGACCGGCTTGTTCACCTCCCCAATTTGGCCCCTGCACTGGCTGGCACTGCCCGTTTTTCTGCCTGTATTCAGCGCCGCGCTGCTGATCCTGCTGCACCGGCGCAGGATCCGCCTGCAACGCATCGTGAGCGGATCGAGTGTCGCCGTGCTGCTGGCCGTTGTGGTGGCACTGCTCGTCAGTGGCGCCGGCAATCAGCATCTGGTCTATCCGATGGGCGATTGGCCCGCCCCGTTCGGCATCGTCTGGGTCTACGATCGACTCGCCGGTCTGATGCTCCTGCTCACCGCCGGACTGGCTGCCATCAGCTTCATCTACACCGTGGCGACTGATGAAGATCGGCGCGGCCCACATTTTCATGCCCTGTTCCAAGCGCAACTCTTCGGCCTGAATGGGGCCTTTCTGACCGGTGATGTGTTCAATCTGTTCGTGTTCTTTGAAGTCCTGCTGCTTGCCTCGTACGGGCTAATGCTGCATGGCGGGGGTGCACGCCGGAGTCGCGCCGGCCTGCATTACATGGTCATCAACCTGATCGGCTCGACCCTGTTCCTGTTTGCGGTCGGTGCCCTCTATGGCGTACTCGGCACCCTGAATATCGCCGACCTCGCCCAGAAACTGGGTCAGGCACCCGTGCAGGATTACGGCATCATCGCCGCCGCGAGCCTGCTGCTCTTCGTCGTGTTTGCCATCAAGGCTGCCGCCTTCCCGCTCTACCTCTGGCTGCCGGCCACCTATGCCGAAACCTCCGCCCCGGTCGCCGCGCTGTTTGCCATCATGACCAAGGTCGGGTTGTACGCCATGCTGCGCGTGCACGGCACGCTGTTCGATGCGCACACCGCACCGGCGGCATTCGTCAACCTGATCAGTCCCTGGCAGATCTGGCTGGGCATCCTGACGCTGGTCATGGCCACACTCGGGGTTCTGGCTGCGCAAAATCTGCGGCGGCAAGTGGCTTATCTGATCCTCGCCTCCGTCGGCACCCTGATGATCGCACTCGGCATGCGTACCGAGGCGGCGCTGAGTGCTGCGTTGTATTACTGGATTCACACCACGGTACTCAGTGCGGGATTCTTCCTGCTGGCGGACATGATTCGACGTGGCCGAACCAACGGCGATGACTGGGCATCGGCACCACCGATCACCCGAATGGTCCTGATCGGTTCGTTATTTTTTGTCTATGCCCTGGCCATGTCGGGATTGCCACCGCTGACCGGCTTCGTCGGCAAGATTCTAATTTTGTCCGCCGCACTCGATCAGCCCCTGCGTACCCCGATCTTCGCCACGATCCTGATCACCAGCCTGCTGGCGGTCATCGCCCTGGCCCGAAGCGGCACCCGGCTGTTTTATCGCGTTGATCAGCCCGTCACCGGCATGCCGCCCGCAGCAGGACCCAACAGGCTGGGCTGGATTGCCGTCATGAGTCCGATTCTGATCGCAGTATTGATGGTGATTGCAGCCAACCCCTTGAGCAGTTGGCTCGATCAGACCAGCGCCCAGATCAATGCAACACCGGATTATATTCACGCCGTTCTGAATCCACCGACGATGAATGCCGACGTATTAGCGTTCCCGGCCCATCCCGAACATGCCGCCACGCCCACAGGTGCCCATCAATGACCACCGTTGTGCACAAGATCCTGCCTCGCCCCATACTGACCGCCATCCTGATCGTACTGTGGCTACTGCTGAACAACAGCCTGTCCGCGGGTCAGATCTTTCTGGCCATAATCATCGGCCTGCTGATTCCCCCGCTCCTCGGTCCCCGGAGCCAATCGCCCCTGATCGTGAAACGGCCCGTGGCGCTGATGGCCTACGTGCTGCTCGTGTTCCACGACATCATCAAGGCCAATTTCATCGTTGCCCGGCAAGTACTGGGCCGGAATTCTGCTCTGAAATCACATTTTCTGATTGTGCCGTTGGCGGTCACCCATCCCACCGCGATCAGCCTGTTTGCCAGCACCATCACCCTGACGCCGGGCACGGTTTCCTGTGAAATTGCACCGGACCACAGCCACCTCATCGTCCATGCTCTGCATACGGATGATCCGGACGGGGAAATCGCCGGCATGAAACAGCGTTATGAGCGGAGAATTCGAGATATATTCGACGAATCACCGCGCGCAGCCATCGAGGACAACAACACATGATCGGTACCGCCGCCCTGATCGGACTCGCCCTCGTCGGCATCGCTTGTCTACTGAGTTTTTATCGGCTCCTGCGGGGGCCCAGCCTGCCCGATCGGATCCTGGCGCTGGATACGCTGGCCGTCAATGCGATCGCACTCATCTTGTTGTTCGGCCTGTGGATGGGCAACCCCATCAATTTCGAGGCCGCCCAACTGCTGGCCGTACTGAGTTTCATCAGCACCGTCGCACTCGCTAAATATGCCTTGCGCGGACGAATTATCGAACCGGAGAATCGATCATGACCATCGCCGATCTCGCGATTGCCGGACTGATCGTGCTGGGCAGCTTGTTCGTGCTGTTAGGTTCGGTTGGGCTGGCAAAATTTCCGGATTTCTTCATGCGGCTGCATGCACCCACGAAGGCCTCGACCTTAGGCGTGACGGCGATATTGCTGGCATCGGCCCTATTGTTCTCATTCAGAACCGATACCCCTTCCGTGCATGAGGTGTTGATCATTGTGTTTTTATGGGTGACCGCGCCAATAAGCGCCCTGATGTTGGCATCCGCAGCCCGGCATCAACCGAGCACGGAACCGGATAAAACCAAGGATCCACGACAATCTAAGTCGGAATAAGATCCCTACACCGAAGCGGCAAGTTTCTCGGTGGCCACGGCAAGCAGGGCCATCAAGGCGGTGCGTACCGGTGTCGTAAAACGCATGCCTTCACCGGCAAAAACAATCCAGGCCCGCACGCAATCCCCGCCACCACCCGCCGACATCGGAATCATTGCAAAAGCACCCACGGGATAGGGCTTGAGCTGCTCGATCAATTCAGCCTGCAAGGTCACAACCGTCATGCCGACCGTTTTAACATCATCGTCGATGAAAATAGGCGTCTGAGCGACCAGTACCCGATCAATCAACCCATTCGCTGCCATCTGGTTGGCAATATCCCGAATCGGTGCGGATCCCCCATGACACTGGAAGTGTTTCTGCTCGTGCTGCTCAATCTGGGGTCCTGTCAGATCTGAGGAGGAGGACCAGGCCTCGGGCCAGTGCGTATACAGGCACAACGCCATGATGCCCGTCTCCTCGACGATTCGAGTACTTAATTGGCTGAACCGATCGGCGGTGGTTTCTGCGTCAGCCAAAGGCAGCGCTGCACCCTCTCCGTCCGCTGCATGGTTGCGCTCCTGAATAAGCGCCCAGGCCAATCGATAGAAATCCCGTTCGGCCTGCGTCTGGTGTGCGATATCGACGGTTTCGCCCAGGCTGTCCAGTGCCACGACAACACCCAATATGGTCTGGTCGATCGCCTTCAATGCCCGCATGCTGATCCGGACCCACTCCCCCGCAGGATCATTCATGCGAATGCGGCGTGTCAGAACCACCTCCTCCCGAATACCGCCGCACAGATCCTGCAAGGTCTGTTGATCATTGGCGCGGATTTCCTCGACGGCTGACAGCCCGGAAACAGGCTGAATGACATCCAGTAATTCCTGCCCCAGCATCGCTTCGCGGCCGGAGTGGAAAATCTGGGCCCAACGGCGGTTCACGTTCAATACGGTCCAGTCAAGTGGATCAACCAGGGCCAATCCCACGCTAGGCATCTGTTCCCAGAACACATCCAGCTGATCACGTTCCCGGACCAGCGCGAATAAAGCCTTGTGGCGATGCAGTCGCATGATCTGCCAAAAAAAGAACAAGGCGAGCAACAGGGCCATCACCCCAGACAGCGCTGCGACAGCCAGTAGTTGCCGAGTTTTGCGGATGGGATGAAGTATGGCGGTCTCGGTGTTGGCCGCCCACAACAATGCATGGAGTTCCGGCACGCTCATGCTGGCATAAAGCACGGACTGTGGGGCGCAATCCAACTGCCCACTCATCAGTTTGGCAGAACGAGGCGGGGCCGCTGACCGTTGATCCTCCGGCTCTCCCCGAAGCAGATCATCCAGGGATGTGGCCCGGTTGATACAAGCTATATCCTGTGGCGACACGGCACGAACCGCCCCTCCCTGCATGTCGGGAGTATTCCCCGGATGCAGGGACAAACTCAGCCAGTGGCGCGTAGGCGACTCGTCCGGCGCCAGTAAAATCGAGGTCCGTGCCAGATGAGACGACTCGGCGGTGTCGTGGCCAGCAAGACTGGCTGCATCCAGAGCGCCGTAGAACACGAGATACCATGGCCCACCACTTACCTCGCTGTGTCCCAGAAACAAGGGCAGCACCCAGTAGCAATCCGCCGAGGACCGCCCTGCTTCGAATCGACAATCGAACTGGACCGTTGATGTTGCCGCCGCCTGCTCGAACAGGACATCCGGCGCCTTTGCCGCACTTTTCAAACCAAACTGCAATTTCTGGAGGTGGTCGGCGTTGTACAGGGTGATCGTGACGAATTGACCGTCCGACACCAATGGCCCCAACTCCGTCAGGGCTTCGGCGGGACTCTTCTGATTGGCCTGCAATCGTTCAGACAGGGTTTTGGCCTGAGCAGACAACCGTGAAACCAGTTCGTTGCGTTGCCTCAACCAGTCGCTGATGGCTTTTGCCTGCAACCGAACCTGGCCAACTAATTCGGCATGTGCTTGTTTCAGCAGGACCGGGCGGTATTCCCGCGTGGCAAACGACACCATAAATAATTGCGCGAGTAACGTCACACCGATCAACCCACCGAGGGCTGCCCACCAGACTCGCGCGCGCCCATCAATCAGGGCATGCGCATTCCCAGCCGTGACTGCTCGGGTATGACCTCGCTCCAGCAGAAGAAACAGCAACCAGGCGGTGATCAGAACAAAAACACCACCAACAATCAGCCCCCCGATCGAAATCGACCACTGATCGCCCCCGATACTCTGCAACAGCCACTGCATCACCGAAATCCAGAGGATAGCGACGACGACATAGGCCAGAACCCAACGTAGCGATAACGGCATAATCAGTCCCTTGATCAGTCGGTTGAAGAATCAATGCTCAACACGGATTATTGACTCTGCAAATGGGTTTTCAGAGCCCGAATCCGATCTAGGGCCTTCGTCTGTCCAAGCAAATTCAAGGTGACACCAAGGCTGGGCGAAGCACTCTGACCAACCAGAGCAAGACGCAACAACGGCCCGACCTTGCCGAGTTTGAACCCGAGGGCCTCAGCCACCTGTTTGACCGTCTGGTCCAGAAGCGCCTCGTTCACCCAGACGTCGACATCGCCCAATGCGGCATCCAGGGTATCGAGAATATTGGGCGCATCGGCATCCAGTTTCGCCAGCGCAGCCGGATCATATCCGCCGAGGGGCTGATAATAAGGGTGGGCCAGTGCTGCCAGTTCGACGAGGGTATGCACGCGATCGGCGTAAGCCGTCACGAGGCGTGCTGGATCCAGCGGCGAATCGGCAGGATCGATACCGATACGACCCAGGTGCCAGCGCAATTCCATGGCCACTTCGGCCGGAGGCAGACTCTTGATGTACTGTTGATTCAACCAGCGCAGCTTGTCCGGATTGATGCTTGAGGCCGACTGATTGATGCCTGAAATATCAAACAACTGGACCATGGTCGGACGATCGAAGATCTCATCATCGCCATGCGACCAACCGAGCCGGACCAGATAGTTCAACAGGGCTTCAGGCAGATATCCGTCTTCGCGATACTGCATCACACTAACCGCGCCATGCCGCTTGGAGAGCTTGGCACCATCCGGCGCATGAATCATCGGCAAGTGGGCAAACTGGGGTGGCGTCACGCCCAACGCGTGATACAGATTGATCTGGCGCGGCGTGTTGTTGAGATGATCGTCGCCCCGAATCACATGCGTGATCCCCATGTCCCAGTCGTCAACCACCACGGTGAGGTTATAAGTCGGACTGCCATCGGAACGCGCAATGATCAGATCATCGAGTTCGCTGTTCTGAAACACGACCCGGCCCCGCACGCCATCGTCGATCACAACCGTGCCATCAAGCGGGTTACGAAACCGCACGACCGGCGCGACACCGGCGGGCGGTGTGCCCGTAAAGTCCCGATAGCGTCGATCGTAGCGCGGCTTCTCGCCGCGAGCCATCTGCCCTTCCCGCAAGGCGTCGAGTTCTTCACGGCTGGCATAACAGTAGTAGGCATGGTCGGCGGCCAGCAACTGCTCGATCACGGCCTGATATCGTGCCATGCGTTCGGTTTGGTAGAACGGTCCCTCGTCATAGTCCAGATTCAACCAGGTCATTCCTTCGAGGATGGCGTTGACCGATTCCGGTGTGGATCGCTCACGATCCGTATCCTCGACCCGCAGAACAAACGCTCCGCCATGACGACGTGCATACAGATAACTGAACAACGCCGTGCGTGCGCCACCGATATGGAGATAACCGGTGGGAGATGGAGCGAAGCGGGTACGAACAGTCATGCAAACCTCGGAACAACGACAAGATAAATTGGGAAAAACGACAATAGCGTATCAACCGCGCTATCGAACTGGGGGGATCATAGCGTAAAGTAACCGCGAGGCGCCTCTGATTAACCCGACACTGGACGGCACAAACCACACCATGCGTGATCTGAACAAGCCCCTGTTACTGCAACGTACCCTGCTGCTCCTGGTCATCGCGCCCCTAGTGAGCGAAGCAGCCGGACAGCGGTTACCCACCCTGCCGCTACAACCAACCAGCGAGGTGCAGACAGCGCCCACGGTGGCGACGGAAAGCGGTGTCTGCAGCAACCATCGATTCGTCAAATCCCTCGCGCTGACCCGCGTCTGGATTCCAGCACCGCCCGCAGACATCCTCAGGCTCGGTACGGCGCTCAGCGAACTCATTGCGAAAGACCTCGACAGTCAGGGCACCTTCCGGACCACACTCATCCTCGCTACCCGGGCAACGAATCTGGCACCGGCCATCGGGACCTTCACCCAGACGGGCCAGACCTATTTCGTCCGGATCAGCGGCCATAATTTCATACCGTCCGGTCAGGACAGCCGCTGGTCCTTCTTCGGGCCCAGCTCGGACCCGAGGAGCGGTACGCTCGACATCACCATCGACAACAGTGCCCGGGAAACCCAGGTCGCACAAAGCGAAATCAGTGCCGAACCCATTGGTACATCCCCGTATCGCCCACCGATCGACGCCCGAGGTGCCCCCTTCTGGGTCAGTGCCTACGGACAATCACTCCAGCGTCTTGCCGAGCACACCGCCGAACTCATCAGCCAGTCGCTCGACTGCGAACCGCTGCAGGGCCAGGTTATTCGGGTCGAAGGGACGCAGATCACCATCAACCGGGGCGCCGACGACGGCTTACGTCTCAGCGATCGCCCACGCCTGCTGCGTCGGTCGGCCCCCATCAGCCTGCTGGGTCAGGAGCCCTTGCCTGATCGGCATCTCCTGGAATCACTGGGCACGGCGGATATTACCCACCTGGGTCACCGATCTACGGTACTCCGCTACACGGGATCACAGCTGGTTCAGGTCGGGGACTTGGTACAGGCTGGGGAATAATCAGGCAATAATTCCGATACCGGGCTCGGGCGATGGTGCAAATAGCCTTGCACGTAGTGGATGCCGATTTCCTCCAGTCGCGCCTGAATAGCCTCGTTTTCCACCCACTCCCCGATCGTCTGGGCCTGCATGACAAGCGCCACCTGATGAATCGCGCTGACGATCACCTCGGCCACCGGATCATCCACGATATCCCGAATCAGCTTCCCATCAATCTTCACGTAGTCAGGCTGCAACCGCCGCAGGAACTCGAAGGACAGCAGCCCCCCCCCGAAGTCGTCCAGCGACAGACTACAACCCAACTCACGCAGGGCCGTCATCAATTCCAGCACCAGTTCGTAATTGGTGATCGCCGACGTCTCAGTAATTTCAAAACAGATCAGCGCAGGATCCAGGTCAAACTCCCGGAACGCGGCGCGAATAAACGGGTTGATCTGCGGATCCTGAACCGTTGCGCCGGAAAGATTGATGGACAGTATCGGCGGGTTGCTTTTGATCTGCGCGAGGAAACCAAAGGCCTTGCGAATCACCCAGCGATCGATCTCGGCCATGAAATGATATTTCTCTGCGGCTTCAATGAACTGGGTCGGATTCTGTAACTCCCCATTGGCATTACAGACCCGTAACAAGACTTCGTAATGGGCACGGGATGCTACAACACCATTGGCACGTGTCGGCTGGATGCGCTGAATGACCTGACAGAACCGTTCCTCATCCAGTGCCTGCTTCAACTGTCCCAGCGTGGCAAGTTGAAGACGGCGGGTAGCGATCTCCTGGTCGTCCCGGGTATACCAGTAAACCCGATTCCCACCCTCGCGGTATGCACGCCGGCAGGCCGCTTCGGCATCCTTCAGCAGGTCCGCACCCAACCGATAATCGGCCATGCTCACGCCAATACTGAGCGTAATGCGTACCCGGTCAACGCCAACGGTAAATCGCCACTCACGCAGTGACGTCAATAAATCATCGGGCCATTGTCGGAAGGAAATCGACTGGATATCCGGAATCCAAAGTCCGAACTCATCCGCCCCCAGGCGGGCAATCAATCCCGAAGTGGGCAGTTCAAGAGAGAGATGACTGGCCAGACGAGCGATGATCTGATCACCGACCTCTCGGGAATTCGACTCATTGATCAGTCGGAAATCATCGACATCCACCCATAAAACGAGACCATCTGACTTTCTCTCACTCTGCGAATGACACTGACTCTCCAGAAACTCCTCAAATGCGGCGCGATTCATCAGCCCGGTCAGACGATCATGGCTCGCTCGGTAGGCCAACAGAGCAGTGGCCTCCCGGTAATCCGTCACATCCCGCATGGACAGGATAATGCGCGGCGCACTCTGAACATGCACCCCATCATCACCCAACCAACTCACACGCAGGTCAATTTCGCGCAACTGATGCCCGATCAGGAACTGGATCTCATATGCCTGCTCCGGTTTTTCCGAGAGCAATTCGATGGCCTGCTGCAGGCTGCCGACATCCCGCGCATCGCTCCATTGCATGTGAAATAATTCGGAAAAATGACGCCCCTGCAAATTGGCCAAAGGGTGGTTCGGAAACTGCAACAGCATTTGCGTACTCTGATTGGCAAACTGAACGCGACCCGCCGGCGAGAGGACGACGACCGCATCGTGCAGGGCATTCAGGGTGGATCTGAGCCGTTTTTCCTGCAGCCGCAAGAACTTCTGGGTCCGTTTCCCCTGTAGATAAAACAGAAATATCAACACAGAGATCGGTAGCATCAGCCAAAAGCCATAGGCCTGGAAAACACGGACCAGAGAAGGCGTATCCGGCAGCCATTGGTCCCGAATATGCTGCACAGTCGAGTAATCCAGGGGCAGTGCCCACGTCTGAATTCCCGCAGTCTGCGCGGCTGGGCTGTCGGCAGGCATGGCCAGCAGTTGCCGCGCCACCTCGCGGGCAAAATGATTGCTGACCCGAGTGGTGGCCAAGAATGGCCATTCCGGTACCAGTTCAGTGCTGGTCGAATAGGGGAAGTCAGGGTAGTTTCGCGGATCAAGCACCCGTAGCTGCCCGGAAGACAAGCGACCTTCAGCAATCAGACGATCCAGATAGCCTGTGCGTACAATGCCAGCATCGGCACGATCCTCAAGCACGGCCCGAAGTACATGCTCCATTAGCAGACCGGTGAATAGCGAATGGATTTGGGTATGCGGATCAATACCAGCCCGAGACAGGGCATCGAGCCCCAACAACCAAGACCCCAGGGCATTGTCCGCCACCCCGGCCACCACTTTGCCCTTCAGGTCGGCCAGATGTTGGAGATCGGCACGATCCGACCGAACAATGATGACTGAGCCAAACCGTTCGAGTTTACCGTTCGGTGAACGCATGCTCATCGTGGCCAATGGCCAGACGTTATCCTGTCGGGACAATTCTATAAACTGCAGCGGTTGCGTCAGGACAAAATCCAGTCGTCCCTCGCGCACGGCGGCAGCGAGTTCAGATTGGAAAAGCGGTTCAATTTGAAAATGATCTGCAGGGTTCAGCGCTGAGAGATAATCGGCGGTAGGCTGCCAGCGTGACAGTGTCCGTTGCTTGCCATCGTAGGCGAGAACACCCACGGTGATCACCTGATCCGTTTCTTGGGCTGCCTGCACCGACGGCAAAACACAGGCCAGCACCAGCAGTACTTGCCAGAAGTACCCCATGACAGACCGATTGTTACTCCTGATCACGGCGTGCGTTCCGGACAATGGCATGTTAAGTCCTTATACACCGCCCGCTCAGAACTATCGATGCACCACTCCGCGCTCACAACACGCGGCCGGCCTTGGCTGCGATTCGCATTCTCAACGCATTGAGCTTGATGAAGCCCGCAGCATCGCGCTGGTCATAGGCACCCGCATCATCTTCGAAGGTCGCGATGGTCGGGTCAAAGAGCGTGTCGTCCGATCGACGGCCAATCACCTGAACGTTGCCTTTGTACAAACGCAACCGAACCTCACCGTTCACATAAGCCTGCGAGGCGTCGATTGCGGTTTGCAGCATGACGCGCTCAGGCGACCACCAGTAGCCGTTGTAGATCATCTCGGCATAGCGCGGCATCAGGTCATCTTTCAGATGAGCGACTTCACGATCCAGGGTCAGAGACTCCAGCGCACGATGGGCTTTGAGCACAATGGTACCCGCCGGGGTTTCATAACAACCGCGTGATTTCATACCGACATAACGGTTTTCGACCAGATCCAGCCGACCGATGCCGTGTGCGCCACCGATCTGATTGAGTCGCGCCCACAAGGTCGCAGGCGAGAGCACTTCGTCATTGATGGCAACAGGGTCACCCTTCTCAAAGCGCAGCGTCAACTCCTCGCCCTGGTTGGGGGCTGCTTCCGGGGACACGGACCAGCGCCACATGCTTTCTTCCGGCTCCCACCAAGGATCCTCAAGATTCCCGCCCTCATAGGAGATGTGCAGTAAATTGGCATCCATCGAGTAGGGTGATTTTTTACCTGCGGCGGCAAAATCCACCGGAATATCATGTTTCTTGGCGTAGGCCATCAGGGTTTCACGGGAAGTGAGATCCCATTCGCGCCAAGGGGCAATCACTTTGATCCCCGGCTTGAGTGCATAAGCACCCAATTCGAACCGAACCTGATCGTTGCCCTTGCCGGTCGCGCCATGAGAAATCGCATCTGCACCAGTTTCATTGGCAATCTCAATCAGGCGCTTGGCAATCAGCGGACGAGCAATTGAGGTACCGAGCAGATACTCACCTTCATAGACTGCGTTGGCACGGAACATCGGGAATACGAAATCGCGAATGAACTCTTCACGCAGATCCTCAATGAAAATGTCCTTCACGCCCATTTTCAGGGCCTTGGTGCGCGCCGGTTCCAGTTCATCGCCCTGGCCGAGGTCGGCGGTAAAGGTAACCACTTCACACTGGTAGGTTTCTTCCAGCCATTTGAGAATCACCGAGGTATCCAAGCCACCTGAGTAGGCCAATACCACCTTGTTGAATCCGGTCTTCGTATTCATCATGCCCCTGATTTTATTCATAATGGTTTAAAAACGAACGACTGCACCCTATTGGAAACAATCGTAAAAATGATGCCGTTCTTTCATGGAAACAGCTCCTGAACAGAACAGGAAAAATGATCGGCACGACTAAAAATTCTGTTCCAACTCATGCAAAATCAATTCGAGGGTACGGCGAATATCCCCGAGCGACTTGGGTGCCGCAGGCGTTTCGACCTGCTTGCTATTGAGCACTGACGGTATATCGACGACAGGAGATAGATCGGATTCAGGATCAGCGGAAGCCACCGCCTCCATCGAAGCGGGCTCCCGCCCTTCGGAATCGACTGCCACCCGCGACAAATCCCATTCACGCACCGTTTCTTTCGTTCCGGACTCGACGCGCGGCATGGGTTTTTGCCCTTGGGACAACTGCTGTCGTGCGCCAGCAATCGTGAACCCCTGATCATAGAGCAATGCCCGAATCAGGCGGATCAGCTCAATGTCGTGCCGTTGATAATAACGCCGGTTACCGCGTCGCTTGGACGGCTTGAGTTGGGTAAACTCCTGCTCCCAGTAACGCAACACGTGCGATTTGACATCGCACAAAGCCCCCACCTCACCAATCGTGAAATATCGCTTGTTGGGGATCGGGGGCAAGCCCGTTTCAGGAGGCAAGCGTGCCATCATAGGCTTCGACCATCGTCTTGAGCTTCTGCCCGGCCCGGAAGGTCACCACACGACGCGCCGAAACGGGAATCATTTCCCCGGTACGCGGATTGCGGCCTGGCCGCTCATTCTTGTCGCGCAACTGGAAATTCCCGAAGCCGGACAGTTTTATTTCCTCGCCCACCTCAAGCGTGGCACGAAGCTCCTCAAAGAAAATATCAACAAAATCCTTAGCTTCTCGTTTGTTGAGGCCAAGTTCGGTGTGCAGTTTTTCGACAAGGTCTGCTTTGGTTAAAGCCATGAAATAAAATCCTTCAAGAGCGCAAATAAATATCGTGTTGCGCAAGTTTAGCGCGTATGTCGCTGATTATAGCGATAATTTCTTCGTCCGTCAGCGTACGTTCATAATTCTGAAAAACAAGCTTTAATGCAATGCTTTCGTAACCCGGTTCGATGCCCGTACCCACGTACCGATCGAACAATCCAACCGCGCGCAAGGACTCTGGGGCATCCTGGCGGATCAGATCCAAGAGCACCGCGGCCGGCAGGTGGTCCGGCTTGAGCAGCGCGAGGTCCCGACGAACCTGCGGGAAACGGGAAAGCGGGCGATTGGCCGGTAGTCCCCGTTGGTGCAATCTTGCCATATTGAGCGAAAACACATAGACGGGCCCGACCAGATCCAGGCGTTCAACCAGCTGCGGATGCAAGGCGCCGATCCAACCTTCCGGCACCCCATCAATCAGAATTTCGGCCGTTTGCCCCGGATGCAACGCAGTATGACGTCCCGACTGGAAGGTCACCACCGAACGTTCGTCCGCCCCGGGCGACAGGGCAAACCCCAAACCCAACAACATGGCTTCCACGTCACCCTTGAGATCGAAGAAATCGACCGGTGCCTCTTTATCGCCCCATTGCTCGGGAAGGCGCGAACCGCAGACGGCTGCCGCCAATTGATCGGTCTCAACCACATGATCGAGATCACCCGTGAATACGCGACCGACTTCAAACAGCCGCACCCGCCCCTGCTGACGATTCTGGTTGAAGCGAATCGCCTGCAGCAGACCAGGCCACAGACTCTGGCGCATGACCGCCATTTCGCTGGAAATAGGATTAGCTAGGCGAATGGGCGCCTCAGATGTCACCAATTCCGCGATGGCGGGATCGATGAAGCTATAGGTGATTGCCTCGAAGAACCCGAGTCCGCTCATGATGTCCGCCACATCCGCTGGCGTGTTCATTGTCTCCGGTTCGCGGCGAATGGTCAGGGGTGCACGGCCCATCGGCGCTCGAAATGCATCAAAACCAATCAAACGCGCCAATTCCTCAAGCAAATCCTCTGGAATGGCGAGATCGAAACGATGCGCCGGTGGTGACACCTGAAGAACACCGGACGTTTCACCGCTGACCACGCAGCCAAGCGCACTCAGATACTGGGTGGCTGTCTGCATGGACACGGCCAGTCCCAGGCGGCGCTCGGCCCAAGACAGGTCGAGGGGAATAGCAGCAGGGATGGGAATAACCCAACCCCCAGCAGCCACGGAAATCGGACCCGCCGTACCGCCGAGCAAACCGACAATCAATTCGGCGGCACGCGCCAGGGCATGTTCAGGCAAACAGGGATCGACACCCCGCTCGAACCGGAAAGAAGCATCCGTCGTCAGCCCAAACGCACGCGCCCGTCCCACAATCACCGCAGGGACAAAGTGTGCGGATTCCAACACGATACGATCGGTCCGGGCGTCTACCGCACTTTCCAGACCACCGATAATACCCGCCAGCGCAACGGCCCCCCGGGCATCAGCAATTACCAGGCACGATTCGTCCAGGACAAGGGCCTGCTGGTTTAAAGCCATAAGCGGTTCTTGTGCCTGTGCGCGGCGCACGACCAGATCACCCTGAAGCTTATGACCGTCAAAGGCATGCAGCGGTTGACCCTGCTCCAGCATGACGTAATTGCAGATATCAACGATGGGTTCGATCACCTTGATGCCGGCACGACGCAGCCGTTCGGCTAACCAGAGCGGCGTCCGACGATCAGTCGGAATCCCGCTGATCGTTTGAGTGAGATACTGCGGACAGTCATCCGGCACAGCGATCCGGGCACGAACCGACTCAGCACTAGCAACGACCGGCGGCTGAAAGGCCGGGCCGGTATAGGGCTGATCGAACAATGTGGCACATTCGCGCGCCAACCCCAGAATCGACAGGGCATCGCCACGGTTCGGGGTAATGCCGAGCTCGATCACCGAATCGTCAAGTTTTAGCCAAGCCCGAATATCCGCACCCACCGGCGCATCGTCCGGCAAGGCCCATAAACCGTCCCTATCGCTCGGCAAACCCAATTCAGTCGCCGAACACAGCATGCCGGAGGACGCCACACCACGGAGCTTGGCCTGCTGGATGGTCATGCCGCCAGGAAGCACGGCACCAATCCGGGCAAAGGGAACCCGCATACCGGCCTGCACATTGGGCGCGCCACAGACCACCTGATATTCGGCGTCACCATCGGTCACACGGGTGATATTGAGTTTGTCGGCCTCTGGGTGACGTGCGACAGACAATACTTCGCCCACCACAATTCCGGTAAAAGCCGGTGCAGCAGGTTCGATGGCATCCACCTCCAGCCCCGCCATCGTCAGGCGATGTGCCAGGGTGGCCGTATCCACTGCCGGGTCAATCCACTCGCGCAGCCATTGTTCAGAAAATCGCATGGAACTCTCGTCGTCGAATCATTGAAAATGTCTTGATCAAAGCCCAGTCACGCACAGGGGCAGCGCCCAGGCTAAACAAACTGCTCAAGAAAACGCAGGTCATTATCGAAAAAGGCGCGCAGATCATCCACGCCATAACGCAACATGGCGAGGCGCTCCACGCCCATGCCGATGGCAAAGCCACTGACCTTGGCGGGGTCGTGCCCGACCGCACGCAAGACATTGGGATGCACCATGCCGCTGCCCAGCACCTCGATCCAACCCGTCTTCTTGCAGACGCGACAGCCCTTGCCCTGGCAGTGCACACACTGAATATCGACCTCGGCCGATGGCTCCGTGAATGGGAAGAAAGATGGCCGCAACCGAATTGGCAGATCCTCACGCTCGAACAGGGCACTCAGGAACTGCTCCAATGTGGCCCGCAGATCGGTGAAACGAACCTCTTCATCCAGATAAAGCACTTCGATCTGATGAAACATCGGGGAATGGGTCATGTCCGAATCGCAACGATAGACACGACCAGGCGCGATCACCTTCAGCGGCGGCGTGTTTGCCTGCATCGTACGAATCTGAACGGGCGAGGTATGCGTCCGCAGCAAACGCTGGGCATCGAAATAGAAGGTATCGTGCATCGCGCGCGCCGGGTGCGTCAGCGGAATATTCAGGGCCGTGAAATTGTGCCAGTCATCTTCGATTTCCGGGCCTTCGGCCACGGTATAACCCATGGAACCGAAAATGGCTGTTACCTGACGGATGATGCGATTGACCGGATGAATGCCGCCCGGAATCAAGCCCCGCCCCGGCAGCGTCACATCAATGCGTTCTGCGGCGAGGCGTAGCTGCAACGCAGCTGCCTCAAGGTTCTCCCGCTGCCGGTTCAGGGCATCGATGATGACATCCTTGACGGCGTTGATTTCTGCACCACGCGCACGCCGCGCTTCGGGATCGAGCCCAGCCAGTTCCTTCATGAGCTGGGTAATCTGGCCTTTTTTTCCGGTGTACTGTACCCGGACTTCCTCAAGAGCCGTCATCGCATCGGCTTGATGGATCAGGCTCAACGCCTCAGCCTGCATGCCTGCCAATTGATCAGTCACAAACCCACTCCCAACAAATCGGAGAAACCCCTGAAGCAGGGCCGAATAGCGCCCAGTCCGCCCTGCTTGCCTCTGCAGGACGAGACCAGGACACGCGAATAAAGTCGCGGGGAAAACACATCGGCACCAGAATGGCCGGGCCGATGATCAGTTCACCCAACGAAAAGGCGCCCAAATGAGCGCCTGATTGTATCCAAATATCACTTCGGTTGAAGCAGGATATTTTTTACAGCCCCAACGCTGCCTTGGCTTGCGCGGCAATAGCTGCGAATGCCGGCTTGTCGAATACCGCCAGATCAGCAAGAACCTTGCGATCGATTTCGATGTTGGCTTTATGGATGCCTTCAATCAAACGGCTGTAGGACAGGTCGTTGTTGCGTGCTTCGGCGTTGATCCGCGTAATCCACAATGAGCGGAAAACCCGTTTCTTCACACGACGGTCACGGTAGGCATATTGCCCGGCCTTGGTAACTGCCTGGTGCGCTACGCGGAAGGTCCGCGAACGGGCACCGTAGTAGCCTTTGGCTTTATCGAGAACTTTTTTGTGCTTGGCGTGCGCATTGACGCCACGTTTTACTCTGGCCATATGTCAATTCTCCTTAAGCGTAGGGCAGCATGCGATGGATGGAAGCCACATCGTGCTCGTGGACATACGAAGGAGAACCCAACTGGCGTTTCCGCTTGGAGGACTTCTTGGTCAGAATGTGTCGCATATGCGACTGCTTTCGCTTAATACCACCAGCGGTGATCTTGAACCGCTTGGCAGCGCCGCGATTTGATTTGATCTTCGGCATGATCGACTCCAGTTTTACCGTTGTTTTTAGATACCCAGCACGTCGGAGTTAATTAACGTGCAAGAGGCTAATGTCCCCGATCCAGCGCTGCCGCATGAATCATGCGCCGCGCCAGGCCACTTCGTTCAACGCGTCGGGACTACCCGGCCATACGTATCGCGAACCAACCCGATCAGGGTACGCGCCCTTGGCTTTGATCATTGCTGACCAGCCAATAGCGGCGCGAAATAATAAATCTAAGCAGGAAAAAAAGCAAGAATGGAATTACGATGCCCGCATGATTTAACCGTATGCAGACAACAACACGAGCCTTAGTTGGTCTTTTTCGGCGCCATAACCATGGTGACCTGACGGCCTTCCATCTTCGGGCGCTGCTCAACAACTGCCAACTCGGCCAGATCACGCTCGATCCGATCGAGCAGCTCACCGGCAATTTCCTTGTGGGCCATTTCTCGGCCACGGAAACGCAGGGTAATCTTGGCCTTGTCGCCATCCTCCAGGAAACGCACGATATTGCGCATTTTCACCTGGTAGTCATGGTCCTCGGTCCCCGGTCGGAACTTGATTTCCTTGACTTCGATCTGCTTCTGCTTCTTGCGGGCCTCAGCCAGCTTTTTGCTCTGCTGATACTTGAATTTGCCGTAATCCATGATCTTGCAGACCGGCGGGGCCGCATTGGGCGCTACCTCAACCAGATCCAGGGCCACTTCGACGGCACGTGCCAGTGCGTCACGAGTGCGAACGATTCCGAGTTGTTCGCCGTTTTCGTCGACCAGTCGAACTTCACGGGCGGTGATTTCAGCGTTGATGCGCGCCTCATCGGGGTCGCGCGCGGGGGGCGTATTTTGTGCACGGAGCTGAGCTATCTTCTTATCCTCGAAATTCCTAAAAATCGATCACGGCATGCAATGGCTATGAACTCATTGGCCGATGACCACCTGATCAGACCATGCGGTCATTGATCTTAATCATCGCGCCATGGTAATACGCATCGACAGGCATTGAAACAAGATTGTCCGCCCAAGTGCAACAAAACGCCCCCATTATAATAACGGGGCTTGTCCAGCGGCGGCCCATCCGGAAGAAGTCAGATCAGCGCGTACCGCCCTGCGACGCGATTTGGATCTCCTGCAGACAACGCTCGATCAAGTCATTCACGGTGATCACCCCCAGATCCTCACCTTCGCGGGTACGCAGGGCCACCGAATCGGTTTCCATCTCGCGATCCCCCGCCACCAGGAGATAAGGGACGCGGGCCAGTGTGTGCTCACGAATCTTGAAACCGACCTTCTCGTTGCGGATATCGGCTTCGGCACGCAAACCCGCTGCCTTGAGGCGTGCCTCGACGCTTTGCACATAGGCACCGTGTTTATCCGTAATCCCCATGACCATCATCTGCACCGGCGCCAGCCACAGCGGTAAATAGCCCGCATGATGCTCGATCAAAATCCCGATGAAGCGTTCCATTGAGCCGACGATAGCCCGATGGAGCATCACTGGATGCCGCCGATCGCTGTGCTCATCGACATAGGTCGCGCCCAGGCGTTCCGGCATCATGAAATCGACCTGAATCGTACCCAGCTGCCAGGTGCGGCCGATCGCATCTTTCAAGTGATACTCGATCTTGGGGCCGTAAAAGGCCCCCTCACCCGGCAATTCCGTCCAGGCAACGCCTGCCGCACTCAACGCGTTGCGCAAAGCGGCTTCGGCTTGATCCCATACGCCGTCCGTGCCCAAGCGCTTATCGGGTCGCAGGGCGATTTTTACTTGAATATCGGTAAAGTCAAAGGTGGTATAAACCGCCAGCGCCTGTTCGTGGAAGGCGCGCACTTCAGATTCGATCTGTGCCTCGGTGCAGAAAATATGCCCATCGTCCTGAGTAAACCCACGAACCCGTAAAATGCCATGCAGCGCACCTGATGGTTCGTTCCGGTGGCAGGCACCAAACTCCCCATAACGGATCGGTAAGTCGCGATAACTGTGTAGACCATGGTTGAATACCTGGACATGACCCGGGCAGTTCATGGGCTTCAAAGCGAAAGTCCGTTTTTCGGACTCCGTGAAAAACATGTTTTCCTGATAATTATCCCAGTGACCGGAACGCTTCCAGAGCGACACATCGAGTATCTGCGGGCATCGAATTTCCGCGTAGCCGGACTGTCGATACACCTGACGCATGTGTTGCTCAATGACCTGCCAAATCGCCCAGCCCTTGGGGTGCCAGAACACAAGGCCCGGCGCCTCTTCCTGGAAATGAAATAGGTTTTGCTGCTTGCCGATCCGGCGATGATCACGCTTCTCGGCCTCGGCCAGCTGGTGAAGATACGCCTTCAGCTCCTTTTCGCTGGCGAATGCTGTGCCGTAGATACGCGTCAGCATCGGGTTCTTGGCATCGCCGCGCCAATACGCACCGGCCACCTTCATCAGCTTGAATACCTTGAGCGCGCGCGTATTCGGTACATGAGGCCCCCGGCAGAAATCGGTGAAATCGCCTTGGATATAAAGGGTCAGCTCTTCAGTACCGGGGATGCTCTCGATGATCTCAACCTTGAACGCCTCACCCAGGTCATCAAAAAACCGGATGGCTTCATCACGGGCAACGACCTTGCGGGTCAGTTCATCACCCTTCGCGACCAGTTCATGCATCCGTTGTTCGATCTGCGCCAGATCCTCATCATTGAAGGGCCGATCAAAATAAAAATCATAGTAAAAGCCCGCGTCGATCACCGGGCCGATCGTCACCTGCGCTGACGGAAACAGCTGCTTCACTGCCTGAGCCATGAGATGCGCCGTAGAGTGCCGGATGACCTCCAGACCTTCGGCATCTTTCGCCGTGACGATCGCGATGGCGGCATCAATATCCACGATGCGGGACAAGTCGACGAGCTTGCCGTCGATTTTGCCGGCAATGGCAGCCTTGGCCAGGCCAGCGCCGATATCAGCGGCAATTTCAGCCAGTGTGACGGGATGATCAAAATGGCGCTGAGAAGAATCGGGTAGGGTAATCGTCGGCATGACGCTCTCCTTTGGCAGTGGCGACTCCTACAAAAAGCCGCGTGTTTCAGGGGCGATACGGGATGGGATGACGGTAAACCGGCAGCATGTTCCGAATCTGGAAAGTAAAATGATCGGCAGACGAATTCGGAGCCCCGAAACGCATTATCAATAAAGCATCGGGACCGGAATCCGGCCAAGGCCCGCGATCATAAAGCAATCCCGGCGGGCTGAAAAGCCACTGCCCCAAAACAGCGCAAGAAACGCGATTGCGGCAGGGTCGTATTCGGGGTATGGTTCATTCATCTCACTGGATGATCCTATAAAAATCATGACTGAAGCCACTGCCGTCACTCGCTTGCCTGAAACCCCGCAACCGCCCTTGGATCCCAAGCAAGTTACCGCGTTTCTGAATGAACACCCCAATTTCCTACCACAGCAGGTTGCAAGTCAGCTGCGTGCCACCCTGGAACATGTGCTGGCCGAAAATCCTGACTTGGTCGCCGAACTCGAACTCCCGCACCCGCCGGTGGGCGTGACTTCGCTGCCGCATGTGCAATTACGCCTCTGGCGCGAACGGCTTGCCCGGCTAGAGCACAAAATAACCCAGCTGCATGTAGCCGCCGAAAACAACGCGCGACTCGACCAGATAATGCATGAC
The DNA here is from genome assembly GCA_024636015.1 of Halothiobacillus sp. Lineage (GTDB taxonomy): Bacteria > Pseudomonadota > Gammaproteobacteria > Halothiobacillales > Halothiobacillaceae > Halothiobacillus. Next base: position 2,689 of record JAGXHU010000012.1, on the reverse strand, counting down.
CTAGCATTCGATCTGATTGGCACGGAACACCGCAGCCCGGAACGCCTGTGCGCCATCATTCACAATCACTTCACGATCGACATGATCCGCGTGCTGCCGTTATCTGAACTCTCTGCGGATCAAATGGCTTCCCTGCAGGGCTGGCTATCGAGCGAATCACCGCTGTGCGGCCGCCTGAACGATGCCCAACGACGCACGCTGTTCGATGCGGATTTCCCCGAAACAGGCTCCGCCGCCCTGATCGTTCTGAAACCCCATCCCGAGACCAACCTCATTCTGGCCCTGGGCCGATTTGCACCGGATGGTTTCAATCCCAGCCAGGGCACCTTGTTTCTGAAGCAAATCGGCGAACTCGCCGCGGCCTTCCTCCGCGACCCGGTCCAATCCTGAGCCTAAAACGGGATGCCGCCAGCCGCCAGCCGCCCCGCTCAGATTCCGACCGCCAGTCAGAGCAATAACTTGGGCGACGCTTTTCTGATCGCCCGTAACTGCCTGAACGAAAGCACCCGACTGTCTGCCAAAACAAGGCAAGCCTACCTGAGCGACTGGGCGCAATTCGCCGCCTATCTCCAAAACGAGCAACTCAACCAGCCAAAGCAAATCGATGATCGTCGATTGAGGGGATACCTCGCCCACTGTCAACAGCGCTCGCTCGACACGCGTAGCATTGCGCGCAAGACCTCTGCACTGCGCTGGCTGTTGCGGTGCTGGCATGATCGCGTTCTGGGATGCCCGGCAGACCCGAGCAGTCTCAAGCCCCCAAAAGCCGCCAAGAAGCTGCCCCACGCCCCCACGATCGAAACGCTCAACCAATTGCTGGACACCCCGATCACTCCATCGGCGGCCGACCCCAGACTGCTGGAACGGGACCGTTGTCTGTTCGAGTTGATTTATAGCTGCGGCTTGCGCGTTGCGGAACTGGTCACGCTAGATCTCGCCGATGTCGACCTCACCGAAGGCATCGCCCGTGTCACCGGCAAGCGTGAAAAGACTCGCCTGGTGCCGGTGGGCAGCCGCGCAATTGAACGCGTGCGGGCCTGGCTGCCACTGCGCCAATCGATGCTGCGCGACCTGGCAGAAACCGCATTATTTGTAAACCGGCATGGCGGCAGACTGACCACACGCTCGGTACAGTTGCGTCTTGACAGGCTAAGTGCGCAACTCGGGCTGGGCCAGGCATTGCACCCGCACCAATTGCGCCACGCCTTTGCCACCCACGTGCTGGAATCTTCCGGGGATCTGCGCGCCGTGCAGGAAATGCTCGGCCACGAAAGCCTATCCACAACACAAATTTATACTCATCTGGATTTTCAGCACCTGGCTCGGGTTTATGAAGCGGCCCACCCACGAGCCAATCGACGTCAGCCCAGCACGGCATCAGAAACAATCGCCGACCAGGATTGATATTTCCCCAACCCGACCCCAATACCCTAGAGGATTTGCGATCAGCACCGATGGTCGTAATTCGTTTCCCTCGATCCGGGCATAATCCCCTGTCGGCCAACTTCGTTAAATCAGGCAAATTTGAATGGAAAACTTTCACGGCACCACAATCTTGTGCGTACGTAAAAATGGGCAAACCGTCATCGGTGGCGATGGCCAGGTAACGCTGGGCAACACCGTGGTGAAAGGCAATGCGCGCAAGGTGCGGCGTTTGTACAACGAACAGGTACTTGCAGGCTTTGCCGGCGCCACCGCCGATGCCTTCACGCTGTTCGAGAAATTTGAAGGCAAGCTGGAAAAATACGGCGGCAATCTCCTGCGTTCTGCCGTTGAACTGGCCAAGGAATGGCGAACCGATCGCGCCATGCGTCGACTGGAAGCCATGCTGGTGGTGGCCGATCGAACCCACATGCTGACCATCAGCGGCAACGGGGACGTGATCGAACCGGAAACGGATCTCATTGCCATCGGCTCCGGTGGTGCCTTCGCCCAGGCCGCGGCGACCGCCCTGCTGCAACATGCGCCGCTCGATGCCCGGGCCACCGTGGAAGCCGCACTGAACATTGCGGGTGATATCTGCATTTACACCAACCACAATCTGACAATCGAGGTGCTCGACGCATGAACCTCACCCCACAGCAAATCGTCGACGAGCTCGATAAACACATCGTCGGCCAACAGGCCGCCAAACGCTCCGTTGCCATCGCCCTACGCAACCGCTGGCGGCGACAACAGATTGAGGAACCGCTGCGCGGTGAGATCACGCCCAAGAATATTCTGATGATCGGCCCGACGGGTGTGGGCAAGACCGAGATTGCCCGCCGGCTCGCCAAGCTGGCCGGGGCTCCCTTCCTCAAGATTGAAGCGACCAAATTCACCGAAGTCGGCTATGTCGGACGCGACGTCGAATCGATCATCCGGGATCTGGCAGATGTCGGACTCAAAATGCAACGGCAGGAGGCCATGATCGTCGTGCGCGACAAGGCAGAGCTGGCCGCCGAGAACCGGGTACTTGATGCCTTGCTCCCGGCTCCGCGCGAAGAGAGTTGGAGCACGGCCGACTCCCATCGGGATGAGGCTTATCACAATACCCGTGAAAAATTCCGCCAGAAACTACGTGCCGGCGAACTCGATGACCGTGAAATCGAGATTGAAGTGCAGCAAACACAGCAGCAAGTCGATATCCTTTCCCCGCCCGGGATGGAAGAGATGACCAGTCAGATCCGGGGCATGTTCCAGAATCTGG
>JAGXHU010000071.1 GCA_024636015.1 Halothiobacillus sp. | reverse complement strand
CATCCGGTTGTGCATCACACCGGGTGACTTCCAAAAAGCTATTTTCTATGCGCCAAGACCCACGCTCAAGGCCGGGCTCGTCCAACAACCGGTTCAGATCGTGGCTCGCTTCGCGATCACGATCTAACCTTATTCGTTATGCGGTGACGGCTGTGGTGGTCGATCGCAATGGCGATCCGCAGGTGATGATTCGCGGGACGCGGGCCAATCGGTTCACGATTCAGATCGCGACCGACAAGGCGCGGGCGGTGATCTTGTCCGGGGTTGATTCCAGTTTGTTTCTGCACAATCGGGGCGATATCCGCATGGAAATGGATCATGTGGACGGTATTCTGATGCTGGAGGGTGGGGTGCGGATTGATTCGGTTGGCACGCTGGTGGGCGCGCTCGGAGTGAGTGGGGCGCCGGGCGGTGAGAAGGACGAGCCGTGTGCCAAGACGGCGGTGGCGGCGTATGTGGATCAGCTGGATATGCCGTGATCTGATTTTGATGGCTCGGTTGGTGGCGTATCCCTGATTCTGTTCTGGGTTGTGGCCAACCGAAACCGTCGATGAGTTCGGAAGCAAGAATCCCCGACGATGATCACCGCATAGGGTGACCCGTTGCGGAGGGTCCCCCTTCAGAAATATCCCAATGCTCTATATGCGCCGGGGGCGTTCATGCATCGAACGCCCCCGGCTGTGATGGCGCTTTTATGCGCGCCGTACGAATCCACACCTCGGCATTTTGTACCGGGTGGGTGCCCCCTTAAGGGTGAATACGCGAGATTTTCGTGCCTTCGAGGCTGAAGCTGGCCATGAGCCCTTGCTGGTCGAAAATGAACGCATAGGCATCATCTTTCAATGTCGAAGAAGACAGGTTTTTGGCGATGCCTTCATTGACGGCTACGACGGACGGACCGACCCCGATTTCCCAGCCTTTTGATTCTTTAAGGTATTTTACGGCTTTGTACGTCATGAGGAATACGGCGTAGCCGTAGGTTTGAGCACCCGCTTGCAATCCCCAGGATGCGGACACGGAATTGTAGTAGCCGCTTTCATGAGCTCCTTTGAACAGCACCCCTTCGCCATAACTGCCGCCAAATACCAGCCCTGCCTTGAGTATTTTTGGGAATACCAGAATGGCTTTGGCATGTTTCGAGAGCATTGCTGCGGTGGGGTTGGTTTTGTACAGTTTTTGCAGGGCCTGAATTGCATCCTGATTCAGGTTTTCTGCGGTTTCGGCATGGGCAGCGGTCATGGCTCCCAAGGAGAGCGCGGCCACGGTTGCGAGAAGAAATTTTGTCACAGTGTGTCGTGTCTGATTCATGAAGAATCTCCTGATAAGGAAAATAATTTCGGTTTAGAGTGTGGTGGCTCCGAATCCTTGCGCACCCTCGGTAACGCCTGAGCCTGGAGCGCAGGAGCCTTCACTCTAAGTGGGCTGATCCCGCTTATCTGTGCTGTAGCGCACATGGATGTGCATTCCTACTAGATACGTCTGCCACGAATGACGCGAACCAGGATGATCACGATGGCGACAACCAGAAGTATGTGAATAAATCCCCCCATGGTGTAGGAGGTAACCAGTCCGAGCCCCCAGAGGAGGAGTAAAATGATGGCGATAGTTTCAAGCATCAGAATCTCCGTTTGATCACATGGACGGCCAATATATGCCAATGATTTGTTTTGCTCTGTGCGGCATCCCGCTAAAGATTACCTTTATAGTGCGTGCATTGGTTCGGCTCGGATTGTCCGGTCACTCCGAGCCCGTACGGGGCGAACGACGGCAACCCGTGACCGGGCGGCAGCGGGTGTATGCTCTTTTCAGTGGGCTAAGTGCTCCAGCATACAGACGGCCCGGCAGTCGTTTTGTAAGCTTGGCGGTTCTATCAAATGAAGAGACGACCGGACAAATCGCAGACGGGTTCATTCCGGGCGTTCATACTACTCATTGTTCCAACCCATATGATGCCTATGCCCCCTGTGGGGAACTGGGCTGCCCTGGGTGGAGCAGTGCTGGTATGACCACGAGATACCAGGACAACATTCGAATATCGATAGATCCTGCGCTGTGAATCAGCAGCTCGGCCTGTCGATCCATGAGGCTTATGGGTTTTTAGAAGATGGGCGGCGTGCAGCCGTTTTAACAAAGGAGCAGTAATGAAAAAACTATGGTTCGTTGCCGGTTTGGCGATGTTTGGATTGAGCGGTTGTTACCCGTTGCCTTATGGCGTGATCGATGACGGTGGTTACCATCGGCACGAGGATCATCATCGGCATGATGATGGGCGAGGCGATGGCCGTGATGGTGGGCATAGGGGCGGGCATGATGGCTACCGCGGGGGAGATGATTAAAGCGCACAAATGATTGTAGGGGCAGACTGATTAAGGCAGTTCCATACTTTTGGAGGGATGATTATGATGATCACATTTAGCACCCAAGCTTCGGCCAATATCACGATGTTCCGCGAAGATGCCCTGCATATGCTGAACATGATGGGGCATACCAACACGGTACCGGGGTCCATTTTGGCTGCCGATGTACCAGAAGCGTTGAACCGGTTGAAAATCGCTGTAGATGCCGGGCGGGGCGAATCCCCAGTTGCCGCTGCAGCGACGGATGATTCGGTGGTGAGCCCGGCTACTCGGGCCCAGCCCTTGATTCATCTGATGAGCGATGCCGCGCGGGAAGGGAAAAATGTTCTCTGGGCTGATGCCACAATCCTCGATTGATTGTCGGGGTGGCCTGCTGTTAGCGGTTTTGTATCGCCATTCAATCAATTCAAAAATTCGGAAATCCAGCCTTGACGGTTTTCTAAGGCGCTTGCAAAGCGCTGGATGAGACTTTCGAGGCTTTTTTGTGGGTTGGATAAGTGGTGTGATCCGACCGAATGGGCGGAAGCGCTATTGAAAACAGCCAGCGGGATGCTGGCTGTGTTCTGGCGCCGTGCTCGACGATTGCCGAGCACCTACTTAAGCAGGGCACCGTGTACCGGTGCCCATCGCCTTACGGCTTGTCGACGAAGTAACCATCTACAGCCAGGTCATGCACGCGCACGATGCCGGCGGGCACGATCCGCGCGGCAGGCACGAGTTTCGGCTCGTGGCCAAGCACCTTGGTCATGTGCTTCAGGGCGTTGTTGCAGGCGGAAAAGCGTACACCGTCCTCTGCCAGTTTGGCGATCAGCTTGGTGTGTGGGTTGTCGTTCGCAAACAATAGCTTGATGCCAGGGCCGAAGGCGACGATCTCGATATCGACCTTGCCCTTGCCATAACCCTTGATCAGGTGTTCGGCCACCTTGAGCACCATGCCGCGCTTGGCCGGATCGGCGTCGCTGATTTGCAGGGCGTAGCGAGCGACGGCATCTGGATGGGCAGCTTTAACAGCGGCCACACTTTCTGCGGGTGGGTTGGCCATGGCGGCGCCCCCCATCATCATCGCGGCGGTGAGGGCGGCGGCGAGCAGGGTGGTGGTGCGGAAGCGTCGTGAAGTCATCTTATTGTTTTGCATAAGTCTCTCTCCTGAGGGGTTCCTGTCTCACCAGGCAATCTGGTAAGCCTGTCAAGATTAGTTCCTTTGCTTATGTTTTTCCAACCAAAGCAAGGATCATTGGTTCGATTCACCTTAGCTTCCTGTGGATACCTCCGTGTGCCTTCCCTTCAATCCCTCATTTTTAAGGCACCTCGGATTAACGCCGCTCAGTTGCGCTGCCCCCTGTGGCCGACCGAGATGTCTCTCAGCCACGCAAAACCACCCAGTTATATGAGTTCCATGCTCATTGATGCCAAGGCGGCCTTTCACACAGTGGGCGGGTCTTTTTTGCGTGATATGGCCCAACGCTGCGTGCGCGCCTTCTTGTAAATCAGATGCTTGAGATTGGTACATCCCGTGCTCTACAGAGCCCGACCTATCGGGCATGGGTTCGCCCAGGCCGGCGGCCGTGTCCGATGACCCGTTTTATTCATGTCGCGGGCTGCACCGCAATCCGTTTCTAACGATATTCAGGAAGCCATTCTCATGTTTTTGACGTCTTCGGTTCGGCATGCATGCCGTACATGCCGCTCATCGGTCCCTCGATTTCATCAATCTATTCACCATCAGGCCTTTCATCAGATCCATCATCTTGCTCCGGGTCGTCCGACAATCATGGCCGGGCTGGTGTCATCGTGGATCGCCCTGTTTGGCTGGAGTCCGGTGACACTGGCGGCGACGGGTACCGATGTGCCGGTGCAGATCGGCGATGTGGTCGTGCACGCGCAATCCGGCACGCAGTCATCGACGGTAGCCCAACAGGGGGAAATCCCGCGTGATACGCCGGGCGTGGTGGTTCGCGTTCATCGGGATGATCTGAAGGCGCTGAACCAGGTTACGACCTCTGAGGCACTGCGTTATCAACCCGACCTCGATATCCGTGAGCGCTTCATTGGGGATACCAACGCACTGATCGGCGGCCGGGATTTTTCCGTGTTGCAGCCGGCGCGCGCGCTGGTGTACGTCGACGGTTTGCTTATCTCCAATTTTCTGGGTAACAACTACTCCTATCCACCGAAGTGGGGTGTGATCAGCCCGGACGACATCGGTCGCATTGATATTCTGTATGGCCCGTTTTCCGCGCTGTATCCGGGCAATTCGATGGGCTCGACCGTGGCGATTCAGACGCGCAAGCCCGAGCATTTGGAGGCGTCGGTCCAGTCTCAATGGCTGGAACAGACCTATAACGATCCGTATGGGCATGGGAATGACTTTTCCGGGAACCAGCAATCGCTGCATCTGGCCGATCGGCAGGGCGCTTTCTGGTACAGCCTGAATGCGAGCCGACTGAGCAATGCGGGGCAGCCGATGATGTATGCCGTCCCGAATTCATCGGGTGCGGCAGGTACGCCGGTCACGGGTCTGGTTCAGGACACGGGCACGGACGGTCAGCCGCGCCAGGTGGCCGGGCAGACAAGCCAGAGTCAGGTGTTGCAACAGCAGCAGAGCCTGCGGATGGGGTATGCCTTCACGCCGAATATCTCGGCCAATGTCACGCTGGCGCACTGGACCAATCATGCCGATACCACCGGGCATACCTTCCTAGAGGATGCCAACGGCAACCCCGTTTATGGCGGAATTTTCTCCGAAAATGGACAGAGCTACAGTCTAGGTGCTTCGACCTTTTCGCCGAGCACGAATACGGAGGAGGACTGGCTCTACGGACTGGGCTTGACGGCGAAACTGGCCGGGGGCTGGAAACTCAGCGCTAATGCCTCCAAATACGATATTTCAGAAAATACTACCCAGTCGGCCAGTACGGCCCAGCCCGGTGCCAATGTCGGCGGCGCTGGCAAGTATGCGGATGGCAGTGGCACGGGCTGGCAGAATCTTGACCTGAAACTGGTTTCGCCCCAGCTGGGTGCGCATCAGCTCACGGCAGGAGTACATGAAGACCAGTATCATCTGAGTAGCCTGGTCTATGGCACATCGAACTGGCTTGCGGCTACGAATTTGCAACTGAATTCTGTGTATGCGGGCAAGACGCAGACCGACGCCGCTTATGTGCAGGATGTCTGGTCCTTCCTGCCGAAGTGGACCCTGACGCTTGGTGCCCGCTACGAACGGTGGAAGGCCTACGATGGCCAGCTTGGCAATGGTACAACTACCCTCGATTATGCCCAGCGCCAGAACAATGCACTGTCGCCAAAGGCCGCCCTGGCCTGGACGGTAACGGACAATTGGCTGCTGCGTCTGTCCTATGGCGCGGCGACGCGCTTTCCGACGGTTGGTGAACTGTTCCAGGGCACGATTGCGCAGAACAGCATCGTCAACAACAATCCGAATCTGCAACCCGAACGCGCGCAGGACGTGGATCTGACCTCTGAGTATTTCTACGGCAACGGCACCTACCGAGTCAGCCTGTTCCAGAGCCGCATCCACAACGCGATCTACCAGCAGACCAGCCTGGATACGCCGCCGGTAACCAACTATCAGAACATTGGCCTTGTCCGTACGCGGGGCATCGAGCTTGCCTACACGGGGCATGACGTGGGGATTCACGGTCTGAAGGTGAGCGCCAACGTTTCCTACGCACAGGCAAAGATTCTCGCCAACCCCTTCAACCCAACCTATGTCGGTAATACGGCGCCGGGGATTCCGCATGTGCGCGCCAATTTGCTGCTCGACTACCCGGTTACCCAGGCCCTTACGGCCAGCGTGGGTGTGCGTTATGCCAGCAGTCAGTTCGGTAGCCTCGACAATTCGGATACCTATTCCGACACCTATCAGGGGCGAAGCGCCTTTACCGTGGTGGATACCAAGCTGAATTACACGGTCAACCGGCATTTCACCGTTCACGTAGGTATCGACAACCTGACCAACCAGCGGTACTACGCCTACCACCCCTTCTCCAGTCGTACTTTCTTTGCTGGCCTGAAGTGGAAACTGTAAGGGTGCCGACCATGAGTTTTATCGAGATTTTGTCATGACCCAATCTATGTTTGAAAATGCACCGGCGCTCAATGTGCCTGAGCAAGCCGAGCCGGTTAAAGCCCAGCCGACGGTGGGTAAAACCTATCGCCGCCTCTGGCGTTGGCATTTTTATGCAGCACTGCTGGTGATTCCATTCGTCCTCTGGCAATCGGGTACCGGGCTGCTCTATCTCTGGGCAAATCAGTGGTCCGAGCATCAATATCCAGATCTCATGTTCGTGCAGCCCGATGGCCCGAAGCATGCGTTGTCCGATCAGGTGCGCGCCGCGCTGGCGGACACCCCGCAGCGACCGGTGATTTCGATTGAGGTGCCGCAAACACCCAACCGCAGTACGATCGTGATGCTGAAAGGGGCGGATGGGCTGCCGCAGCCGGTGTTTGTCGATCCGTACCGGGATCAGGTATTGGGTACGTTGTCACCGACGCACTGGCTGCTGGGTTTTAGTCGTCAACTGCATGGCGGCTGGCCGCTGGGCGCGCCGGGGAGCTGGTTGCTGGAGCTCGGCAACTGTTGGGCCATCGTGATGATTCTGACCGGGCTGTATCTCTGGTGGCCGCGCGGCCGAGCGCGCTGGATCAGTGGCCTGATCCCCCGTGTGCGCAGTGGCTCCCGGGTATTCTGGCGGGATCTGCATGGTTGCGTTGCCGCCTGGTTTTCGCTGGTGGTACTGGCCTTTCTGATTTCAGCCTTACCTTGGACGAAGTTCTGGGGCGGGCAGATTCTCAAGCCGATTCAGCAGGCGACGCATCAGACCAGCCCTGCCGGATTTTCGCCCGGTGGGGCACATGCGCCTCAGGTGCTGGCGGCACTTCCTGCCCTGGATCAGGCAGCAGCCTGGATGCAGACGCAGGGGCTTGGCACCGGGTTGAGTGCGCGATTATCTCCGCGGCCGGGATCGCCCTGGCGCATTCAGACGAAGGCTGCCGATCCGCTGACCGAGCATGTACTGCTGGTATCACCGACCACGGGAGCGGTGCTGCGTGATATCACGCGGGACCAGTTGCCGTTGATTGCCGCTTTGGTCGCGATGGGTATCAATCTGCATCAGGGCGATTTCGGTTGGATCAATCGCTGGGGGAACACCCTGGTGGCGGTGGCACTGGTTTGGGTGGTGTTCAGCGGATTCATGAGCTGGCTGCGACGTCGGCCTGGTCAAGGCGTGGCCGCGCCTGCCGCATCCAATGCCCGTTGGCCGCGCTGGCTGGTGGCGACCGCAGTCGTCATGAGTATTCTGCTGCCCTTGTTCGGTTTGTCGGTCTTGCTGGTGCTGCTGAGTGATTGGCTGATCCAGAAAGGCGGTTCTGCGCGGATGACAGGTCGCCCGGTGTGAGTGAGCCTGGCGTGGATGAGCTCGGTCTGACCGAGCTGATCGCACCGCAGCGGACGTTTCTGCCGGCGTTTCAACTGCGCGCCGGGGAAGGGCGTCGCTGGCTGGTGGCAACGGGGCTGGCCGTCGCGCTGGAGGGCAGCCTGCTGGTTGCGGTCGCCTGGTATGCCCAGCATGCCCCGGCACCACTGCCGCCCCCCCATCCACAGCCAAAACCCATTCAGGTGTTTATGGCGACCGTCCCTCTACCATCGGTGCCGGTGGTTCCTGTCGTCGTTCCTGCGTCAGCCCCCGCGGTCGACGCGGAGAAGCAGAGCGTGCCAATTCCAGAACCGACTCCCGTGCTCAAACAGATCCCCAAGCCGATCCCCAAGCCGATCCCCAAGCCGATCCCCAAGCCGGTTCCCAAGCCGGTTCCCAAGCCGGTTCCCAAGCCGGTTTCCGCGCTAACGGCGTCGCATGAGTTATCGCCTCGGCCAATACAGAAATCTGCTGAAATGAAGGATTCGCTCTCCGAGGTGACTCGACCCGTTTTGCCGACACCCACACCCAACCTGGGCGCCCTTATCCAGGACTATGGGGCGCGATTGAGCCGGGCGGTTCAGGACAATCTGCGTTATCCGCCCGCAGCACAAGCCATGGGCCGGGGTGGACAGACCCTGGTGCAATTTGTTGTTGTGTCGGGGCGGATTCAGGATGTTCGGGTGATGACGTCCAGCGGATCGTCACTGTTGGACGAGGCCGCGCTGATGGCCGTGGGTACTTTGCCGTGTCCGCCCTTGCCGGAGGCACTGGCACACACGAAGATGCCGTTCACGCTATGGGTGCATTTCGATCCTGCGTAATCGGACGATTGATGCGCCGACGTTCAGGGAGGCCGCGAGCCACCGTCCTCAGGAGAAGATGCGAACATCCAGTTGGGACTGTTCGTCCAGTTCGATCAGGGCGCGCTTGCCCCAGGCCGGGTGCCGGGAAAGTTGTTCCCCATCCAGGTAGATCCCGTTGATGGCAATGATTTCAGGCTCGAAGGATTCGCAGAAGATGCGGGTATTGGGCATGCCCGAAATTCCGGCTGCAGCCGTTCCCTTGAGGGCGCCATGAATGTAGATAGAGCCATCTGCCACAATGCGGGCGCCGGCGCTGACGACGTTCATGATGACGAGGTCCGATTGCCGGGCATACAGTTCCGCACCGGATCGTACCGGCTGCCGAATGACCATGGGGGGTTGAAGACCGGTTGGCTGCGGCGCAATAGCGGCTGCTTCTGATGGAGGTTCGGCCTGCGGTGCTTCCACTGCGACCTCTTTCGCTGTCTTGGATTCGGTGGTAACGGCCACTGGGTCATTTTCTGCCCCGGTTTCCGCAGGCTGGCTTTCGATCACCATGAGCCGGGCGAGTGCGGCCTGTTCGCGTTGCTTGGCATTGCCGCCGAGTACGGCGATGGGCTCGAGCTGGTAGTTGCGCAACAGGCTGATCAAGGCGGGGAAATCCACCCATTTACCACTGTTCTCGATGCCGCTGAGATCGATCAGGATTGGTTCCGGCGTCGCAAAAATACCTTGGCCGCCGAAGATGTCCTTGAAGGCGCGCGTCAGCTTGAGCAGATGCGTTTCCCGCAGGATAAGGCGGGTGATGGGGACGGGGGTTCTCTGCAGGGAAAAGGCACTGTGGTCGAAGGCGATGGCTTTGCTCATGATTTTTCTTGTTGTACGGGCTGATTAGACGGTGCGGAAATTCGATGCGCCCGGTGCGGGATCATATCTCGTGTTCAGCGAATTATATTTGGCAGATGGCGATCTGGAAGGGAACATCATGATTTACTTGGTTCGGGTGTCCGGTTTGGCGATCGAGTCGCATGAACCGGACGATGACCCGATGTTTGCCGGCACTGATTTCGGGATAGACATTGGCATCGTCGGGCAGTAATACCCGCGCCAGCTGGTAAGGCAGTCCCGAGTCGATAGTGCGCTGATAAAAACCGTCTTCGGCCACGCAGTCGGACGGTGTAACGCTGGTTCGGATCAGGTTGATCACGAGCTCATTGGCTGAACGGATCGTTGCCAGTGGTTCCATCCATTCGGCAAGATCCGCGCACCGTTCCTGGTGGGGCAGGGCGAGCCAGTAGTGCAGGGCCGGCAGATCGAATTCACACAGGGCACCAGGGATGGATGCCCGCTGGCGTACGGCGTTCATGAGTTCGTGCTGCTTGAGGTGTGCGCCGGGTTGGCCGAGGAAACGGTGGAGCTGATCGAGCAGCTGGGCCTGTTGATCCAGCAATGCCGTGAGTTTTTCCGCATCAACGCCCGCCGTGTTGGCCAGTTGCAGCAGCTTGGCCTGCTGGCGTTCCAGCTCCTTGATGAGCTCTCGTTTGACATCGATTCGACCGACCACGTCGGTGGCCTCGATCAACAAGAGAATCGCGCACAAGCCCCCCTCCGTCGTTTCATCCTCCAGGTGATGGTCAATCCGACCAAAGAGGTAGTCGAGGCGAAGGCAGGCGCGGATTCGCTCATTTAAGGGTTGTTCGAAAATATTCAGGGCAGTGATCCTATCTCGTACAGTGCGTATCCATACCGCCTATTTTATCGGTTCGAAGCAGAGGCCATCGGACACGGTAAAGCAAGTTACTGAACCGGCATGTAGCTGGTTCCTAAGCAACATCTGATCGAACCCTTTGTATCGGCAATTTTTGGCGCGCAATACGGGGGTGATCAAAGGCGTTCTAAACTAACACTACTGCTTCGGTGGGTGCAATGCCCCCCTGCCCGAGATTCAATGCGGCGCTGAGCCTGAATCGCCGAAGTGGCGGTTACTCGGGTTCATATCCCAGAATTGGTGCCAGCCAGCGTTCTGTTTCTTTCAGCGTCCAACCCTTGCGTTCGGCATAGTCGTGTACCTGATCGCGGCCAATCTTGCCCGTACCAAAAAAGCGCGATTCCGGGTGGGCAAAATACCAGCCGGAGACAGCCGCACCAGGATACATCGCGAAACTCTCTGTCAGGGCGATACCGGCGCGCTGCTCCGGTTCCAGCAAGGACCAGAGCGTGCCTTTTTCCGTATGGTCCGGGCAGGCCGGGTAGCCGGGGGCAGGGCGGATACCCTGATATTTCTCGGTAATGAGCGCCTCGTTATCCAGCGATTCATCGGCCGCGTAGCCCCAAATCTCGGTACGCACCCGCAGATGCAAATGCTCAGCGAAGGCTTCAGCCAGTCGGTCGGCCAGTGATTTGAGCAGGATGGCCCGATAGTCGTCGTTTTCCCGCTCGAATGCCGCGACATGGGGTTCGATGCCATGTCCGGTGGTTACGGCAAAGCCACCGATCCAGTCCTTGATCTTGCTGCCGGTCGGCGCAATGAAATCGGCCAGACACTGGTTGGGTTTGCTGGGCGGGCGCGGGATTTGCTGGCGGATATGGTGCAGGGTGGTGTGTACGGCCTGGCGCGTTTCATCGGTAAAGATACGGATGTCATCGTCCACCGATGCCGCCGGCCAGAAGCCGATGACGGCACTGGCCTTGACCCAGCGTTCCGCCACCATGGTCTTGAGCATGGCTTGGGCATCGACAAACAGCTTGCTGGCTTCTTCGCCCACTTTTTCATCGGTGAGAATGGCCGGGTAATGCCCGAACAGCTGCCAGCTCTGGAAGAACGGCGTCCAGTCGATGCAGGGCAGGATGTCTTCGAGCGGGTAATCCTCGAAAACCGTGATGCCGGGTTGATTGGGCATCTTCGGGGTGTAACTGTCGTAGGACATCACCTGCCGATTCTGACGGGCTTCGGTCAGGGTGACACGCTTGGCATCCTGCTGATTGGCCTTTCGTCGAGCGACCAGGGCGGCATAGTCGGCCCGGATCTCGGTCATGTAGGCATCCTTGCGGTCGCTCAGCAGATTGGCGGCCACGCCGACGGCGCGTGAGGCGTCGGCGACATGGACGACGGGGTGATCATAGACCGGGGAAATTTTCAGGGCCGTATGCAGTTTGGAGGTGGTTGCGCCGCCGATCAGCAAGGGTTGGGTAAAGCCTTGCCGTTTCATTTCGCTGGCCACGTTCACCATTTCATCCAGTGACGGCGTAATCAGTCCCGACAGGCCGATGATGTCGACGTTCTCTGCGCGGGCGGTATCGAGAATTTTCTGGGCTGAGACCATGACGCCGAGGTCGATGATCTCGAAGCCGTTGCATTGCAACACGACGCCGACGATGTTCTTGCCGATGTCGTGCACGTCGCCTTTGACGGTCGCCATCAGGATCTTGCCGGCGGACTGCACCGCGCAACCCTGATTTTCCTCCGCCATGAAGGGCAGCAGATGGGCCACCGCTTTTTTCATGACCCGGGCGGATTTCACGACCTGCGGCAGGAACATCTTGCCGGCGCCGAAGAGATCGCCCACGACGTTCATTCCGTCCATCAGCGGGCCTTCGATGACGTACAGGGGGCGTTCGGCCGCCAGTCGCGCCTCTTCGGTATCTTCGAGGACGAACGTGTCGATGCCCTTGACGAGCGAGTGTTCCAGCCGCTTGTTGATGGGCAGCTCGCGCCAGGTCATGTCGACTTGGGATTTGGCCTCGGTACCGCCGCCCTTGTAGCGCTCGGCGATTTCCAGCATCCGATCGGTGCCATCCGGACGGCGGTTTTGCACGATGTCCTCGACGGCTTCACGCAGCTCGGTGGGCAGGTCGTCGACGACCGTCAGCTGACCGGCGTTGACGATGCCCATGTCCATGCCGGCCGCCACGGCGTGGTTCAGAAACACGCTGTGAATGGCTTCACGCACCGTTTCGTTGCCGCGGAAGCTAAACGAGACGTTGGAGACACCACCCGAAATCAGCGCATGGGGGAGGTTTTGCTTGATCCAGCGGGTGCCCTCGATGAAATCGACCGCATAGTTGTTGTGTTCATCGATGCCGGTGGCGATGGCAAAGATATTCGGATCGAAGATGATGTCTTCGGCGGGAAACCCGACTTCTTCGGTGAGGAGTTTGTAGGCACGAGAGCAGATCTTGATCCGGCGTTCGACCGAGTCGGCCTGACCGTCTTCATCGAAGGCCATGACGACAGCGGCAGCGCCGTAGCGTCGGACAATGCGCGCGTGCTCCAGAAAGATGTCTTCGCCTTCCTTGAGGGAGATGGAGTTGACGATCGCCTTGCCCTGCACGCATTTCAGACCGGCCTCGATCACCGCGAATTTCGAACTGTCGATCATGATCGGCACACGCGAAATATCCGGTTCGGAGGCGATCAGCTTCAGGAACCGATCCATGGCTGCAGCGCCGTCGATCAGGCCTTCATCCATGTTGATGTCGATGACCTGTGCGCCAGCCTCGACCTGCTGGCGGGCCACGTCCAGTGCCGTGGCGTAGTCGCCTTCCTTGATCAGGCGACGGAAGCGCGCCGAGCCCGTGACATTGGTGCGTTCACCCACATTCACGTACAGGGAGTCGGGCGTGATGTTGAAGGGTTCGAGGCCGGAGAGACGACAGGCCGGTTCCGGCACAGGCGGGATGCGCGGTGGGTGTGCGGCCACCTCTTGTGTCATGTGGGCGATATGTCGGGGGGTGGTGCCGCAGCAACCGCCGACAATATTGATCAGACCGGAGGCGGCCCATTCATCGATTTGCTCGGCCATGGTTTCGGCATCGAGATCATATTCGCCCAGTTCGTTCGGCAGGCCGGCATTCGGGTGCACCGAAATAGGAAACTCGCTGACGCGCGACAGTTCCTGCACGTACTGCCGTAGCAGATCGGGACCCAGGGCGCAGTTCAGGCCGATGGACAAGGGCTTGGCATGGCGCAGACTGTTGTAGAACGATTCGGTCGTCTGCCCCGAGAGCGTGCGGCCGGAGGCATCGGTGATCGTGCCGGAGATCATCACCGGCCAGCGCTGCCCCAATTCCGAAAACAGGGTTTCCAAGGCGTAGACCGCCGCCTTGGCATTTAGCGTGTCAAAGATGGTTTCGATCATCAGAATGTCGGTGCCGCCTTCGATCAGGCCCTGGGCCGCTTCGCGGTAGGCCGCGACGAGTTCTTCGAAGGTGACGTTACGGAATCCCGGATCGTTGACGTCCGGCGAGATGGAGGCGGTGCGGCTGGTTGGGCCGATGATCCCGGCGACAAACCGGGGCTTGTCTGGCGTTTCGGCCGTTTTTTGATCAGCTGCCGCACGGGCGAGACGGGCGGCCGTGACGTTGATCTCATAGGCCAGATCCGACATCTCGTAGTCGGCCATGGAGATCCGCGTGGCGTTGAAGGTGTTGGCTTCGATAATGTCGGCGCCAGCATCCAGATAGGCCAGGTGAATGCCGCGAATAAGCTCGGGCTGGGTGAGCACGAGCAGATCGTTGTTGCCTTTGAGATCCACCGGCCAGTCGGCGAACCGGGCATCGGCTACGGCCTCGCCGTCTGGGGTCGTCACGCCCCGATAAGCGGACTCATCAAGTCGATATTGCTGGATCATCGTCCCCATCGCGCCATCCAGGATCAGGATGCGCTGCGCCATCAGGGTACGCAGGGTGTTGAAAAGAGGATGTTCGATCGGTTGGGTTTGAGTCATTGGGAAATTAATACGTTTGAATTTAGGGAAGTGGGTTCTGGTCGTCGTTCGGCGGCGTTGTCTGGTTGCGGTGTGACGGTTCGGGCTGAGTCTTACTTTGGCGGACAGCGCGTTTGCGTTGTTTGTGCCGGATGACCTGCCAGCGCCACAGGAGCTGAATCAGGGTATAGCTCACGACGGCGCTGAGGATGGAAAACGTCAGCAATCCCAGCAACAGCGGCAACCAGATCACACGTAGCTGATCGAGTATCCACGGTACGGTCATGCCACCGGCCGGTAACTGGATCGACTCACCAGTGTACCAAGTACCGAGCATGAATGCGGCCCAAGCAACCGGAAGCATGGTCAGCGGGTTGGTCAGGAGCACCATGGCGACCGCTAGGGCGACATTGACGCGCAACAGGACAGCCGCGATGGCGGCCCATACCATCTGGAATGGTGTCGGTAGGAAGGCAATGAACAGTCCGATGGCTACGCCACCGGATACCGAACGGCGGTTAAAGTGCCAGAGATTCGGGTGAACGAGCCATTTGGAGAACGGGCGCATGAACGAAGGCGCCAGTACCGTTTCCCGGCTGGGTGCCCATTTGCGGAAAAATCTGCGCGGCATACGATCCTCGATCCACTTTATTCGTTCGAGTATAACCAAAAGTCTTCGCGTGGATGCGAGCCGTTTTGTTCGGTATCACTCAGAACGGCTTGCGCGCTCGGGGTGGGTATTAATCGGCGACGGGGTGCGCTGGGGGCCGTGTCGTGCGTTTTCGTTGCTTTCGGAAGGCCAGGACTACGGGGATCATGATCAGGAAGCTGACAAATATGAGCACGAAGGCATCATGGTAGGCCAGCATATCCGATTGGGCCATCAGCGTCTGACTTAGGATGGCGGCACCCGCCGGGGTATTCGGGGCGAGATGCAGCGGAGCCAGATACTGCCAAGTCAACGGGTTTTCGAGCGTGATGCCGCCCCCCAGCTGATTCCAGGCCGCCTGGGCATGGCGACTGACCAGGGTTGCAACGATGGAAATCCCGATCGAGGAGCCAACTGTCCGTATCAGGCTGAATAGCCCGGCAGCTTCTGCAGCGAACTGCGGCGCCAGCGTCGAGAAGGCAATGGTCGACAGGGGAACGAAAATCATGCCGATGCCTGCGCCTTGGAACAGCAGGGGCCAGACCACCTGCCAGGTATCGATGTTGAGATTATATTGCATCATGCCCCAACTGCCGACGAGGCTGAGGAAAATCCCAAAACCGATGATCAGTCGAGTATCCACGTAATTGATGATCCGGCCGACGACCATCATGGCGACCATGCTGGCGATGCCTCTGGGCGCGAGGGCAAGACCGGTCGTCAATACGGGGTAGCCCATTTCACGTTCCAGCATGAGCGGTTGAACATAGATAGCGCCGAACATCCCCAACCCCATCAGGATCATGATGCCGTTGGCGAGGGTAAAGTTGTTATCCCTGAAAATGCTCAGGGAAAATACCGGTGCCCGATTGGGGATGAAGCTCAGCCAGAGAAAAAATAGTGCTGAAACGATGGCAATCAGCGCGGCAGCAATAATGATGGGTGAGGAAAACCAGTCGTCCTGATTGCCGCGGTCCAGTACATATTGCACTCCGCCAATCGCAAACCCAAGCAAGATGAATCCGGTCCAGTCCATGGTGCGCCCTTTTTTCCGGGGTACTCGGGGGGCAAAACGGCTGATGGCTGCCAGGGCAAACAGTCCGACCGGTAGATTGATGTAGAACGTCCACCGCCAATCAATGGTTTGGGTGATCCAGCCGCCGATCGTGGGGCCGAGGATGGGGCCGACCATGACCCCCATGCCCCAGATCGCCATGGCCTTACCCCGTTGATCGGGCGGGAAGACCTGGATCATGATGGCCTGGGACAATGGAACCAGGGCAGCGCCAGCCACCCCTTGCAGAAGACGGAACCCGATAATCTGCACCAGATTTTCAGAGATGCCGCAGAGCGCGGAAGCAACTACAAACAAGCCGACGCTGAATAGCAGGTACTCACGTTGTCCGAATTTATCGGTGAAGTAACCCGTCAGGGGCATGATGATGGCCGAGGCAACCAGGTAGCTGGTTAATACCCAGGAAATCTGATCGGGAGAGGCCCCCAGATCACCCGCCATGTAAGGCAGCGCCACCGATGTGATCGTGGTGTCCAGAACCTGCATGACGGTCGCGGCCATGACGGCCACGGTGATCATGAACCGTTCAAGCGACGTGAACCGTGTGTAGTCGAACCCAGGGCTCACGATGTCAGCCTCCTGCATCCATCCATGGGGTCAGGCCGCCGGGCCGGTCTTACCCGATACGGGGAGACCCAGAACCGTCAACAAGGATTGCCAGAAACCTGTCTCTTATACACATCT
>JAGXHU010000070.1 GCA_024636015.1 Halothiobacillus sp. | reverse complement strand
GGTCTGAACACCTACATTTACCAGCAGGCTGGCGCGTCCATCATGGCCGTTAAACCATCGCCCGGATTGGTTTTGCGCGTCCATCATGCGCGGTCACGATGGGGGCGGTTGCTTTCGTCAATCAAAGTCTGATCTGAACTTTTGCGCCCGTCTGTCGTACTCCGCTTTAGTTTGCTCAAACGGTGCTAAGGGTAGCCCAGCTCGAAGGTGGCGCATCTGCCGCCCCATCCAGCACATTAGCCGCAACCGTTCGCGCCAGTATCGCCCCGGTGAGTTCATGGCTACCTTGGCCTTGCCCTCCGGTGTCTTTGCCCCTGTGGAGTGTTCCCACGGTCGCCAGGTTCGAATCAGTTCGGATTGCTTGGCTCTGGCCTCGTCTGTCCATCTAGGCATCTCATAACCCCATGAATTGGCTAAGAGCGCTGCTAACGGCTTTCCCCGTCAGCTTATTGCGCTGCCGATTTGTCTGCGGCATTGCAAATTACCTCGGCCATATATGAAGCAACGTTTCCACCACCAAAAACAAAATCGGTCTCACTCATAAATTTTCCATTGATATGAGCTGTTACCAGTTCACCTGCTTTTCCTTTGCAGTCTTTTGATGAAACGTACCACTTCTCCAAATTGATGGTATTTGTGATTTTGTTTAAAACTCTTACAGTAAGAGCATTAATAGTCGTGCCTTCTTTAGTGGTTTCTGCACGCATCGATCCAAACTTAACGTCCAATTCAATATTATTATCAGGCGTAGTTTGAAACTTCCTCCACTCAGACTGGGCATTGGCTGACGGCGCGACGAAGAGGAAAACTGGCAAAGCGCAAACAATAAATATTGCCCGCTCCATCCATTTTGTAAAAATGATTTTATTTTCCATGAAGTGTCTCTTGTTGGTTGTTTATGTCCAAATGGCATGTGTTTAGTACAATTCCTTTAAGCATAAATACAAGTTGATCTCAATGCTATAACTGAATAGTTTGGTTCGCGTGTTTTTCAATCTGTTCATCATCGGTGGCTTTGTTCATGGCCTCCAGGTAGCTAGGCGGCTCGGTGCAATGACGCATGATGACGCTGGGGTGATCTCGGGCAAGGTCTGCTAAATATTGAACCGTTTCCCAGCCTTCGGCCTCATCAATCAGCACGTCCGGCCTGAATGAATAAATCCAGATTGCCGCGATTAGCTCCGGGGTGATCTCCGGCGCAAGCTCATAAACCGATTGCAAGGCGCGAAGGATGGCGGGCTTGTGTTCCCGCATGGCGGGTATCAGTTCCGGCGGTATGCGGCGGCCTGTGGGTTGTCCGTTATCCAGTAACAGCAAACCGCCAGCGGTGAATATTTCACTCAGTAGTGCATGGGTGCATTTATCGCTTTTTGAATCTGTACCCCTATGCGCAATATCCGCAATATCCGCACAATTACCCTTAAGGGTGGGGTTTTGCGGATTATG
Source organism: Halothiobacillus sp. (assembly GCA_024636015.1). Taxonomy (GTDB): domain Bacteria; phylum Pseudomonadota; class Gammaproteobacteria; order Halothiobacillales; family Halothiobacillaceae; genus Halothiobacillus. Next base: position 20,196 of record JAGXHU010000070.1, on the reverse strand, counting down.
CGGATTGTGCGCTAAGGGTTCCGTTTCCAAATTCGTGTTTAGGATGGTTCGCCAGCTCATCGGGTCGCCTCCCGTAAATCTGGCCTTACGATCACTTTAGGCGAAGGGGGGCGGCCCGCTCCGGTGCGCTCGGGTTCCTCGATCTGGATATAGCCACGCTCGGCCAGAATATCCAGGGCGGGGGTGAGTTTGTCCATTTTCGGGAATCTGCCCCGCAAGGCGTTGAATATCTCCCGCTGGGTGATCTCCCAATGTCTGCCCCGGCGCATCCATTCCCAAACCGTTTTAGCGGCGGCCATCTGCTCATCATTGCCCATCATCCCCATTGCATGGATGCTGTGCTGGGTAAACACGGCGGTAATTTCTAAGGCGCGGTGCATTGTGGCCGCGCTGATCTCCAGCGCATCAGTTCGCCCGGCGTGTTCAATGCAATGCAATACCCCGGCAATTCGTGCAGCGGCTCCAGGGGCTTTGCCGCCCCAATCGGTTAAAAGCTCCAGGGATGCGCCCGGCCTGAATTGGCTTTCAATGTGGTGCGCGAAGTCCTGCCATTCGGCGCGGGCTTCACTGGATAGCCTCAGCAAGTGCATGGCGTTGGGGTTGTCGTCATCGGCTGGCGGCGTGTCCAGCATGGCGCGTATGCCTTGGTTATAGGCGGCGCGGGTGGCATCCGTCATCGGCTGGGTGTTCAGCGTTCGATACCCTAAACGCGATTCGGGAACCAGGTACAGGAACCGCCCCAGCAATCCCCGCCCTCTAAATCCGGGCTTGGCGGCCAATCCCTCTAAAACGCTCGGCTGTGGACTAATGCCAATCGTTAGCAGTGGGTGAAGCAAATCAACCGGGGGGCGGCTGCCACGCTCCACGCGCTCAGAATCGCCGCTATGGGCTTTAAGCATCAAATCAAGGTTAGGTATGCCGCCAGAGTAACGCCCCGCCAGCATGTCGAATAAACCGCCCTCAGAGGATAGCCACGCCATGCGCTCGGTGTTATCGCCTAACAGCGTGCCCAATCGCTCCGGCGTTGCGTCACTTGTCCATAACAGGGGCAGGGTGGGAACGGCGGGAATGCTGGCCTCAAGTGCTGCCACTTTGTCGGACAAATCCCGTTGCTTGTATGTGTCCTTTTCCCTCGCGGCCTCTTTTCGTAAAGCATCAGCGTGGGCTTGCATTGTCTGGGCTTCTGATTCTATGCGCCGGATCTCATCGCGCATGATCTCGGCTTGTTCGCGTTGCCATTCCATCAGGGGCTTGGTGGTGGCCGATTGCACGGCGCTTTTACGGTTGCCAGGGGTGAGCGCCACCAAAGCCCATATATTCAGCGGCTCGAAGTAGTTGGGTTTCACCATCACTCGAAACCGTCGGGCGGTGGGAATGGCGCAAGCGGCCAGCGTCAAACCCACGGCCAAATCCGGCGGCGTTTCGGTTTCGGTTGCCAGTTCTGCCGCGAATTGCCCCGCCCATGTGGGCAAGTTTGCCGGGTTCATGCTGGGCAGTTTTGCGGTGCTGCCAAACGGGATTAGCTCCGGCCATGCTGTCGGCTCGGCCTGGGTGATCCGATCCAGCTCGGCGGCGGCTTGTGCGTGAAGATCATCGGCCATGGCGCACCCCCTGAACCGCGCGCAAGGCGGTTTCAATCTCATGGGCTGCCCGGCGTAACTGATCGCGGTCATCCTTGGCAAGCGTTTGGCCATCTGCCAGCCGGTTGGCGCAAATCCGGGTCAGGGATGCGGCCATGCTGATCGTGTTCAATGCGGCGCGTGCGTCGTGGCCTTGCCGCTCGGCGGGTGAGTAACTGCGATTGGTTCGCAGGTGTGGCGGGATCAATTGCACCCAATTCAAGCCCAAGGCGGCGAGTATTTCGGCGGCATCCGATCCGCCAAAATCGTGAAGCAAGATCCGCCCCTCGTCGGTCTGGCGAATGCTCAGGGATGCGGTGCGCTCGTTGCGGGTTGGGCTTTTGGCAATCCACTTGCCCGGCCCCGTTTGTTTCACCCCATCCAGGCGGCCTAAAAAGCTTTCAATGCTCACAAAATCATATTGCATGGCTGCCGCCCCCTTGCTGGTTTGGAGTTGCCAGCAGCACATAGCGGCCCACGCCTGGGTGCTTCCTGCCGTAGTCATCCAAAACCGGCTGGCGCATGGTTGCGATTTTGTACCCTTGTTCGCGCAGTTCCTTAATGCGGGCGGCGGGCATCATAGTGTTCAGCTCGGCACGCGCCTGAATCGTGGTGATCCCATCGGCTCCGGCCTTGACCAATGCAGCCAATATTCTCTGGCGTTGGCTTGCCGCCGATACATCTTGAATCGGCTCGGCGGGCGGTTGATAATCTGGGGGCGTGTCCAGCGCTTGCCCTTGCTCAGTCAGGGGCTTCATTATTTCACCCCCGCAATCTTCGCGGCATGGCCTGCCATGATTCCCGCGACAAACTCGGCGCGATTGAATAGCAGTTTTCGCCCGAAACGATAAACGCCCGGCAAGTCGTGCCCCTTGGTGAATAGCAGGTGACGAACCCCGCCAGCGGTTAGGGCTGGTTCTTGCTCGATCAACTGATCCAGCGTGGAAAGTGTCGGCTGTGGTGCGGGTTGCGCGGCTGGGGTGTAGGTCGTGGTTTCGGTGGTGTGGTTTGGTCGAATCATTAAATAGCCCTCATTCAATCGGTTGATTGCCGCCCCGCGTTGTGCGGTTTGGTGAGGGTATTTTGCGAAGGTGGGTTTATGCGTGTTCCAACTGGAAAAAATAGTTTCCAATTGGAAAATATTCCTAATTAACCTATTGATCTAGTTCGTTTTCACTGAAATACATGGCGCTATTGATCGCATTTGTGAATGTGGATTTTCCATAGCGGGGTGGTGGTTCTCCGCCCTCTGGTGTCACTCCATCAAGCGCAAGTCTCACAATGGCGCTAATGTTCGGCTTGTCGCCAGTTTTATATCTGGTTTGCTTGGACAGCCCAAAAACTAATGCCGCTAGTGTCCTTTTTAGTCGTTGGTTCTCGGTTTCTTCGTTGCTCGTGTCTGGCATTTTCGCAGTCATTCCGGGCTGATTTATGCGGTGTTCCTGCTCGAAGCGGTCACGCCCAAGCTTCGTTATAAATAAATCATTCCGATTTAAGGTGAAAATTGGTACGGGTGATCTCTCATTCTTTCCAAACCAAGCTTTATGTGTTCTACGAAACCTAAGATTACCATTTCCCCCAAAGGCCATAGGCACGACCTCTATTTCATCATGTATTGAATATATTCGGTGCATACCCCCAGTCCATTGGCCATTTCGTAAAATATTTGTAATGGCTTCGGTTGGCGCACCAATTAAAGATTTAGGGGACATGAACCCAATTTTTTTCTCTTCCTCTGGAACTTGCCATGTGCGTAACAAACTGGCAGTCCCATCTTCATGAGCTTCATACAAAGAAAAATGGGCGGGGAGTGAACCGGGTATAAAATAAATACCGATAAATCCATTAATGCACCAATGTAATAAATCATCTTCGGTAACGGTTAGCCCTGTTAGCCCTGTCCAGCGTTCGGCCACCTCCGCCAGCGAAAAACATTCTCTGAACGCGTCTTTGTCGAATTTTGCCAGTGCGTTATTCTCTGTTTCAGCCATTGCAAAGCCTCCCTTTGCGTTTGGTTAAAAGCCCGCCAGCGTTTGCCCCGCTGGTGGGTTTTGTTTTATGGGTTGGTTCCAAACATGGCGGCGGCCATGCGCTCAACTGTGGCGATTTTGTGATCTTGGGTAAGGTGGCTATACCGTTGCACCATCGCAAGGGTTTTGTGTCCGAGTATGTCGGCAATCTCGCGCAATCCTGCCCCGTTCATGGCTAGATAACTGGCGGCGGTGTGGCGCAAGTCGTGGAACCTGAACCCTTCGATCCCGGCGCGTTTTAGGGCGCTTTGCCATTGGGTTTCAAAGATCAACGGCTTGTCTTTTGTTCTGGCGGATCTGCCGGGAAACACCAGCGTATCGGCGGCCAGCGGTCGCACCTTGCCCCATTCGCGCATGGCATCAAGCGCAACACCCACCAGGGGCACGGCACGGGTTTCTCCGTTCTTGGTGTCGTGCAGGGTGATTGATTTACGTGTCATGTCCACGTCACGCCAGCGCAGGCCGATTATCTCGCCCCGTCGCGCCCCGGTGGTGATCGCAAGCAAGACGATCACCTTTAGCTCTGGCGTGTCGGTGGCTTCATTGCAGGCTTGGAGTAGGGCGGCGCGTTCCTCGTTGGAAAGGAAGCGCACGCGGCCCCGGCTTTCCTGCCCGGATTTAACGCGCACGGCGGGGTTTGATTCCAGCCAGCCCCAGCCCATTGTGCAGGCGGTGAAAACCGGGCTTAGGGCGGTTTTGTAGCGGTTCACTGTGGCCGGTGTGCGGTAACGCGGTTCGGGTTTTGTCTTTGTTGCCCGGCTGGGGATTGGCTCGACTTTCAGGCGGTCCAGAAACTCGGTGATCTTGGCCGGGGTTAAATCCGCCAGCATCAATGCCCCGGCGTTTGCCTCCCACCAATCCAGCAAGCGGCCTCGATTCTTGGCATCTTTGAGGCGGGGCAGAAATTCCCGCCGATAACGCGCAATGGCATCGGCCAGGGTGTGCCGTTTTCCTTCTGGTGCCCTGAAGTAGCGGCCTTCCCGAATGGCGGCCTCTGTCTGGGTGCCCCATCGTTTGGCATCGGTGAGGCGTTCAAAGGTCGCTGATTCGGTGGGGTGCCCTTTCAGGCGGACTTTTACCCGGTAACTGGTTTCGCCCTGGGGGTTTGTGCGTTTTTCAAAGCTCGCCATGTCTTGCCCTCGTGTTGAGGCTGGCGGGTGGTGGTTCACCTTTCGGCCTGTTCGTGCCTCCGACTATATGCCGCAACACGAAATAGCACAATATCGGATAGGCTATCCGTTTATAAAAGATCACAACATATTGAATAACAATAATTAATATTTTGCATTTTTCATGCGTGGGGCACTGGTGGGGCACTGAACTAAAAAAACTGGCCTTTTGCCGGGTGATTCCAGGGTGTTTTTAAGTGTCCCATGTGGGGCCGTTTTTGGGGTGTCTGTGGTGGTTTGTTTTGGTGGGGTGCTGTGTTTTGGTGTGGATTAGTGCCCCACCAGTGCCCCATGGACAACAAAAAACCCGCATGGCGCGGGTTAAGTGTTTGATTTTATTGGAGGCTGGACCCGGAATCGAACCGAGGTAAGCGGATTTGCAATCCGCGACATAACCACTCTGACATCCAGCCGAATTTGGAGCGGGAAACGAGATTCGAACTCGCGACCTCAACCTTGGCAAGGTTGCGCTCTACCAGCTGAGCTATTCCCGCAGAGGGGCAGCATTGTTAATGGACACGCTGTATTTGTCAAGCCATGGCCGAACTGGATTGGTCATGGCCTGTGGCCTTGGGGCGCGGCGCGTCAATCAGGCAGCAGCGGTTCCGCGTGCCGTTTTCCTGGTCGCTTCCTGCCTGTCATTTTTATCTTCGGCGGTTGTGCTCTGGGCTTCCATATCGAGGAAGCGCATCAGGGATATTTCACTGAGATAGAGATACAAATCACGCGAAAATTCGTTCCACTTGTCCTGAGCAAAGTTACGTTTGTCCGGACAGGATTTGTCGAATGCCTTCAGACGATCTTCACGGCAGCGATCATCAATGGCGTCGATGACATCGGCAATCGAGATCTTGCTGGCCTCTTGCCCGAGACGATAACCCCCACCGGGTCCTCGCGTACCGACCACGAGTTCTGCCTGGCGCATTTTGGCAAACAGTTGCTCGAGGTAGGATAGGGACACCCCCTGAATGGCGGAAATTTCTGCCAGGGAGATTGTCGTGTCCGCATTGGATCGGTTGGCCAGGTGAATCAGTGCGGTGACCGCGTGTCGGCACTTGGTGGTGAGGCGCATGAGCTTTATCTCCCAAGAGCCTTGTGACAGGCTCCGCTGGATATCAGGTTGTTATTTTTCTACCTGAAGAGCATAGCCGACTAAAACACTTGGGTATAGTGCTAATTACGTTTTTCCGTATAGGTTTGCAGCTGGTCGAGCAGCCATCTTTGCAGGAGGGAATTCCGCTTGAATTGGTTTTCGGTGCAGCGGTTTTTCTGACTTCGCAGGCACTGGCTCCGACTACCGGTTTCGATCAGTTCGGCTGCTCGTGCGTCGTGATAAATGCGGACATCGAGTCGGAGCGGACGCTGCGAGCGCCCCAGGATGCGGTGATCCGTGAAATGGATGTCGAGGGTGAAACGACCGTTGGTGATGATTTTTGGCGTCACGCTGGCGATCCAGGGGCATTCGTCACCCGCTTGTAAGCGCCGCAGATCGCCAAATAGTCGCCGAATCAGGATGTAATTGTGTTCGTACAACTCCATCAGCCGATCGAAGGTGGGTGGTCGCATCTGGGGGGTGGTGAGGTCGTTTGTATTCATAAGCACGCTGTTATGCAATAAAATCTCGGTGTAAGCAACGGATGTCCGTGATGTGGAGGTCGAACGAGTCGGCTGCTATTGTGAACCAATGAGCAATGAGGATACAGGGCATGAGGGATTGCCGAACCCGGATTGAGTGGTTTTTACGCCAATGCAGGCTTGTCGGTTGGTTGGCTGTGTTGCTAGGTGTGGCAGCGCCGGCTGCGTGGGCGGATGTATTCGTCTATCGCGACGCGGGTGGCGTGGCACATCTGACCAATGTGACGCCGAAGAAGAACTCGGGCTATACCCTGTTTCAGAAAAGTGCGTTGACGGCACCCAAGGCCTGGCATGACGGTTTCCAGATTCTGCCGCGTCTGGATATTCATACCTACGACGATGAAATCAATCATTATGCCAAGCAGTATGGCGTTGATCCGACGCTGGTACGGGCGGTGATGCATGCAGAGAGTGCCTTTAATCCCAATGCGGTGTCGGCGGCCGGTGCCGGCGGCCTAATGCAACTGATGCCGCAGACCGCAGCCCGTTTCGGGGTTGCCGATCGATTCAATCCCTCCGAGAACATCGCCGGTGGGGTGGCATATCTGGCTTTTCTGCTCGACTTGTTCAAAGGCAATCAGAAGTTGGCCGTGGCTGCCTATAACGCGGGGGAAGGTGCGGTACAGAAATACGATGGTGTCCCACCCTATAACGAAACCCAACATTACGTGTCGCGGGTGCTGGATCTGCATCAGCGCTACAGCGATCTGGCCAAAAAGGCCGCGCAAAACTGAATTGAGCCGGTCTGGGATATCATCGGTTCTGCATCGGTTTTGAGCCAAATCAAGACATCAGGCAGAATCGGTCGGTTGTCTCTTATAAAACCCATATAGCCAATCTATTTATAGACCCATCCTAAGGAAGCATCCTATGCCCACTTCTGCCCTGGCCGGAACACTGCCCGCCCACGCTGCGTTGATCAATGTTCCCGTTCTTGTCAGTGCGTATTACAGCCGGATACCCGATGCGGCCAATCCCATCCAGCAAGTGAGTTTTGGTACCTCGGGTCATCGTGGATCCAGTATGAATGGTTCTTTCAATGAGGCACATATCGTTGCGGTTACGGCAGCCCTGGTTGAATTCCGTCGTGCAGAGGGGATCACCGGGCCGTTGTATCTTGGATTCGACACCCATGCCTTGTCTTGGCCGGCTTTTGTGACGGCGGTTGAGGTGTTGGCGGCAGCCGGTGTTGCCGTGCGTTATCAGACCGGTTTTTCCCCGACTCCGACGCCCGTGATTTCCCGCATGATCATCGATCGGAACTGCACGGCAGCAACGGATGCCCTGTGTGATGGCGTGGTGATCACCCCATCGCACAATCCGCCGACGGATGGGGGGGTCAAATACAATCCGACGCATGGCGGTCCGGCCGATACCGACGCCACGGGCTGGATTCAGCGCCGCGCCAACGAGTTGCTTGTGGACTGGACATCGGTGGCGCGCATGCATTTCGATCTGGCCATGCAGCAGGCGCACATTGTCGCGGACGATTTCATCGCCCCGTATGTGGCGCAACTGGAATTAGTCATCGACTGTGCTGCGATTCGTCATTCAGGCATATCGATCGGGGTGGACCCCATGGGCGGCGCGGGTTTGCCGTACTGGGCACCCATTGCACAGCACTATCAATTGGATCTGTCCGTGGTCAACGAATTGATCGAACCGGATTTTCGCTTCATGCCACTGGATCATGACGGCAAGATCCGGATGGATTGCTCATCACCCTATGCCATGGCCTCCCTGCTGAAGATCAAAGACCGTTTCGATGTGGCATTCGGAAACGATACGGATGCAGATCGACATGGCATCGTGACGCCGGACGGCGGCTTGCTGAACCCGAATCATTTTCTCGCCGTAGCCATTGACTATCTGTTTCGCCATCGGCCGCATTGGAACGCCGATCTGGCGATTGGGAAAACGGTGGTGTCCAGTTCGATGATCGATCGAGTGGCGGCGGGGCTGGGACGTAAGGTGTATGAAACGCCGGTTGGCATCAAATGGTTCCAGCCGGGCCTGTCAGCGGGGCAGCTCGGGTTCGGGGGGGAAGAATCGGCGGGTGCGACCTTTCTGTGTCGGGATGGACAGGTCTGGACGACCGACAAGGACGGCCTGATCATGGGGCTGCTGGCGGCCGAAATTCTGGCGGTAACCGGTAAGGATCCCTGGATTTATTTCAACGAATTGGTGGATAAATACGGCCAACCATATTACACCCGGGTCGATGCCCCGATCAGTGCCGAGCAAAAGGCGCGCTTCAAGGGTTTGACGGCCGAGTCCATTGCGATCGACACGCTCGCCGGTGAAGTCGTGACGCGGGTGATGACGCATGCGCCGGGCAACGGTGCGCCGTTGGGCGGGCTCAAGGTTGAAACAGCCAATGGTTGGTTTGCCGCTCGCCCCTCCGGCACCGAAGATATCTACAAAATCTATGCGGAAAGCTTTATTTCAACAGCACATCTCGACGAGATTCTGGCGCAGGCAAAAACGCTGATGAATCAGGTGTTGATGGGGTGAGGTCTAGTGGGGTGGTGTTATGTGCGTGTTAGTGCTGCACTGAGTTCGGCGGCCTCAGCCGCCGCCAGGACGCCGGTTTAGTTGCCTGGCTGCCCTTTTTCCTCTTCCCGGACCAGTAAGGGCCAGAACTGCCGTAGGGCGTCTACCGGAACGGGTGAGGTCGATTGCAGGTAGACCTCTGCGCGAGGTAGCAGGATAGGATGCCGCTTGGTCATCGCCTGCATCCAGCTCAAATCCCGAAATGACAGAAAGCCCGCGCTCAGGCTGACCGACCAGGAGAGCCATTTGGCGATCGTTTCGGCAGGCGTGATCGTGAGCCACACCGCAGCAATGAGTACAGGGATGCCCATGAGTGGGTAGCCCGCCGCATGGTCTGCCAGCAGGGGCCACTGCATCAGAAACAGGCCACCGGCCAGCGCCGTGAACGACGCATAGGTGAACCGGTACTGGCTGATGACAGCATGTAACCGGTTGAGTCGACCAACCAGTTCGGGTTGGTAGTGGAAATCATCACGCAGATCCAGCATAGAGCCTCCGAAGACCGTGTTATTGGCAACACGGTAAAAGCCATGGATATGACGATGATATGACACACAGGAGGATAGCGCTAGGTTATTGCTCCGTCGTGTTAGCGGGCGGATGATTTTAGCAGATGACTGGTTGGGCGACTCATTCAGGAGCTTTTTGTCGTAATCCGCTGCCAGGTCATGAAGCTATACGGAAAGAGGTTTTCGGGATCCGCCGGATGATGTTCTTCGATGACCAGGCGCCACTCCCGTCGATTGTAAGCGGGGAAGAACGCATCGCCGTCTTCGATGCGGGTGTGAACGAGGGTGAAAAATATCAGGTCAGCGCGGGGCAGGAATTGATAGTAGATATTTGCCCCACCAATCACCATGACTTCGGGGGCATTACCCGCCGCTTCGATGGCAGTTTCAAGGCCATTGGCTACCGTGACGCCTTCTGCGGCTTGGTATTCCGGGTTTCGGCTGATGACGATATTTTTGCGGCCAGGAAGCGGCCGGCCAATGGATTCATAGGTCTTGCGACCCATGATGATGGGTTTGCCCATCGTGATCCGTTTGAAGCGCTTTAAATCAGCCGGCAGGTGCCAGGGAAGTTCGTTGTTCCGGCCGATCACTTGGTTTCGGGAAAGTGCCGTGATTAATCCGATCTTCATGTTCGATTAACCGTTTTCACTGGGGAATCGGGTCGAGCCATATTTTACGACCAGGACGGCAATAGCCAGTAGGGCAATGGCACCGGTGTACGTGAGTAGGGTGAGATTGCTCATGATTTTAACATCCACGACCAGCACTCGGGTCAGGGCGGTGATGGCAATGTAAATCAGGAACCGAACCGGCAGCCGTTTGGTTTGAAAATAGATCCCGATCATGGCCAGGATTTCAAGATAGATGAAGAACAGCAGCAGGTCGTCCAGGGAGGGCGTGCCTTTGTGAATGACGTCGAGCACCGCCGCACCGGTCGACCATACGACGCCGATCCAGAGAATGAACAACAAGATGATGTGTGCCAACATGTTGAGGTCGTTGCCCAGTTTTTCGATAAACCGGTGACCATTTTGAATTCCTAACATGACTACGTCCTGAACATGAGTAATTAATGATTGATTATACGGCAACCTGGGCCGCGATATGCGGTTGTGGATCATAACCTTCGAGCACGAAATCATCGAACACGAAGTCCTCGATCCGTTGTCGGGCGGGGTTCAGACGCATCGTGGGTAACGCGCGCGGCTGGCGGGTGAGTTGGGTTCGCGCCTGATCTAAATGATTGTGATACAGATGGGCATCGCCCAGCGTGTGCACGAAGGTGCCCGGCTGGAGGCCTGTCACCTGCGCGATCATCATCGTCAGCAGGGCATAGCTCGCTATATTGAAGGGAACGCCCAGGAATATATCGGCGCTGCGCTGGTAGAGCTGGCAGGAGAGCTTGCCTTCGGCGACATAGAACTGGAACAACAAATGGCAGGGGGGGAGGGCCATCGTCGGCACATCGGCGGGGTTCCAGGCGGTAACGATCAGACGCCGTGATTCGGGATTGTTCTGGATCGCTTCGATCACCTCGGCCAGCTGATCGATTGTGCGGCCATCCGGCGTTGCCCAGGACCGCCATTGCTTGCCATAGACCGGACCAAGATTGCCTTCGGCATCGGCCCAGTCATCCCAGATGCGTACGTTGTTTTCCTTGAGGTAGGCAATGTTGGTGTCGCCGCGTATGAACCACAGCAGTTCGTGAATGATCGAGCGCAGATGTAGTTTCTTGGTGGTCAGGAGCGGGAAACCTTCGCCGAGATCGAAACGCATTTGGTGGCCGAATACCGACCGCGTGCCCGTGCCGGTTCGATCACCGCGATCCACGCCATGCGCCATGACGTGGGTCATCAGATCCAGATAGGTTTTCATGATGGGGAACCCTCCTTGGATACGGTTGAATGAGCGGGACGATCCATGATGTGCTGACGATACGCGTAGATCATCAAACCAATACCGATCACGATCATGGGGGCGGAAAGCACTTGCCCCATGGTTAGCCAGCCATCCCACAGATAACCCAGTTGCGGGTCAGGCTCACGGACGAACTCGACCAGGAAGCGGAAGCTGCCATAACAGATCAGGAATAAGGCTGAAACGGCCATCCGGGGACGCGGTTTCAGGGAAAAGAAAAACAGGATCAGAAACAGCAAAATCCCTTCCGAGAATGCCTCATACAGCATGGATGGGTGGCGCGGCAGTGGCCCGCCGGTCGGAAACACCATCCCCCAGGGCAGGGTGGTCACCTTGCCCCAGAGTTCGCCATTGATGAAATTGCCGATACGACCTGCGAACAGGCCAATGGGGACGAGGGGGGCGACAAAATCCATCAGGGTGAAAAAGGCATAGTGGTATTTACGTGCAAACATCGCCATCGCGATCATGACGCCAATCAGACCACCATGGAAGCTCATGCCGCCATCCCAGACCTGGAACAGGCTCAAGGGGTGACTGATCAGCTCCGGTGTCTGGTAGAAGATCATATAGCCGATGCGCCCGCCCAGAACGACACCCATCGCGCCATAAAAAATCAGATCATCGACCTGTTCGGGGGTCAGCGGCCAGCCGGGTTTTGAAGCGCGATACCGGCCCAGCGCCCAGGCGCCCACGAAGCCCACTAGATACATCAGCCCGTACCAATGGACTTTGAGGGGGCCGAGGGCGAGGGCGACGGGGTTGATGTCGGGATAGGTCAGCATGAGGCTTCTCTGCAGTCAGTTCGGCAATTACCGAGGGTGCGAAAAATGACGACCACTTTAGCAGGATGCGGGAAAAGTGCATCGTCTGCGCATGGATTCCGGGTTGAGATGCGCGCACATCTTTGGTGCGGTGACGGAGCAAATGGGATGCCCGAATGCAACGCGGGCACGTAAACTAGGCTCGTTTCGTCGGGAGGTTTGCCGCAGCGAGTCGCGGCTGTCGTTAGCGTATTTGCAGGGCGGACGGGCGCAGTGGGTGTTCATTCAGGCATCGAATGGGGTAGCCCCTCATGATTTTGACCGCATTTTTGCTTACTTCGATCTAGAATCGAATAAAGGTGTTCAAGCGAGGGGGCCATCATGGAAATCACGTGCTACCGGGATTCCGAACTGTTGCGCGAGCCGCGGCTATTGGCTGCGTCAACCTATAATTTGGCAAAGACGCTGTGGAGCCGGAACCGGGATCAGTGCCTGTTTCTGCCCATTCGCAGCATGCAGTATCTCGCGATCATCGATTCCGTCGAGATCGTGTTTATCGATGCGGCGCGAAAAAATCTTATCGATATTGCCTGGCAGAATTTCCATGCGCACGATCGAACGGCATTGGATGAGCCCATTGCGTATGAAGCCGTCTATTACTTCGAGGATGGCCAGTCGCTGATGACCCGGCTGCAGATGGAGTTTTTCAAGGCATTGCAGATGCAGGCAAAGAAACAGCATCCTGCGGGTCCGGGGATGGTGATCAAGCTGGCGGTACAGCACGCCTGATTGGGTGTGTTTGCGGCGCTTCCGGAGGATGACTCAGTCGTCGTCGCCCAGTTCCGGGTCCCAGCCATTAGCACGGCCGCGCGCGATCGCGGTCTCGTGAATTTTCATATAACGCGCCTGCAGTTCCGTCGGCAGTTTGCTGGGCAGGTGACCGTAAGGCTCCCAGGCGGCATAGACTTGTTCATACAAAACGTGAATCCGAGCAGGCAGCCAGCCTTCGCAGGTTTCCGTTTCCGGCAATAGATCAAATAGCCAAGCGTCGCGGATAACTTTCCCGATGTGGGTCATCCCGCCCTGCTCGTCATGGTCGATACCGACATAGGTCTTTGGGTTCGTCATGGGTCTTGGATTCCTGAAAGTTTGCCCGACTCAATGAAGTCGGGGCGGGGATATTAACGTGTCAGGCCAGCATAGAGCAGGGGAAGTTTTTCCGGTAGACGTTCGACGTGATCAACCACCATAAAGTTGCGGGGACCAAAAATGCGGGATACATATTGATCTGCGCGCGGATCAAGGCTCATGCAGTAGGTAATCACGCCGCTGCGCGCAGCCTCTTCCACTGCTTTTTTGGTGTCCTGTCGCAGGTATTGCGGATCGCGTACGTCGATATCCGCCGGTTCGCCATCGGTGATTACCAGCATCAGTTTCTTGGCGGAGCGTTGCTGCTTCAGATAATGACTGGCGTGGCGAATGGCCGCCCCCATCCGGGTGGATAGCTGGCCCGTCATCCCGGCGAGCTTGGCTTTTGCTTCGTCGTGATAGGACTCGTTGAAATCCTTGAACCGGTAGTACTCGACGTCATGACGGCCATCCGAGCAGAAGCCGTGAATGGCGAACGGGTCGCCGATCTTGGCAATTGCATCGGCGAGCAGCACGCAGGCTTGACGCGTCAAATCCAGTACGGTGTGCTCCTGGCCGGCGACCTTGTCGTTTGTCGATTCGGATAGATCCAGCAGAACCATCACGGAAATATCACGCACTTTGCGCACCGAGCGCATCATGATGCGCGGATCGGGCTGGTTGCCCATCCGGATATCGATCATGGCGCGAATGGCGGCGTTGATGTCGACCTCATCGCCATCTTCGAGTTTGCGGATACGTTGCACGCCTTGCGGCTGCATCGCATCAAGCAGAAATTTCATGCGGCTAATTTCACGCTTGTAGCGAGCGGTAATGCCATCGATGATTTCGAGCTCGCCGAATTTAGGCCGTTTTTCCAGCACCGTGGCCCAGCTTGGCCGCTCATGCTGAATCTGATAATCCCATTCGGCGTAGTGGAAGGGATCGGAAACCGGTTCCTGGCCTTCCATCTCGTTCCAGCTGACGCCGTGGTCTTCGTATGGGAACAGTTCGGTGCCCAGAACCCAGACTTCCTGTGGATTGCCGTCAATGAGTTCGCTGTCGATCTCGTTGACCATTTCCATGACCGAGACCTGTTTGCGCACCGTTTGGACTTTGTCGTAGCCGGCTTCGGCGGCCTTGTCGAAATCGAACTCTTCGAAGGCCCAGAAATAACGATTGTCATCACGATAGGGCGCAGTGAGAACGTCAGTGCGCTGTTGGAACGGAATGCGCAGCGACATCAACTCATGTGCGAGGGTCACGCCGTTATCCCAGGACGACTGATTGTCGTCTAGACGGTGTTGCTCGGCGGCGAACAGTTCGCGTGCCCGCACGACCAGGGGGTGATCGTCCACGAATTCGGGGTCCAGCAAGGCACGGGCGATACGGTTGAGGTAATCGCCTAGGGTGTTGGCCTGCGCGGTAGATATGGTGTGCAACTGCGACCAGATGGGGCGTAAGCCCGGAAACTTGTTGATGGCCAGCTGTTCGACGCGTGCGTCTTCAAAGACGGAAATCACGGCCATTTGCAGGTTGTTCAGGTTCTCGGCAGAAATGGGGTTCTGTGTATACACCACATGGGCGGCGGCATGAGCCGCCGCGGCACGGTACACGGTCAGCCCGGAAATTGGTTCATGACCTTCGATCACGAAATCGTCATAGGCATCGGGCAGATACAGCAGATATTCTTCAATGTACGGCTTGTAGCCTTCGCGTTTTTCAAAGTCGCCGGAGGTGGGACGCATGAAGAAATCACGGGCCCAGAGCGCACGCAGATACATATTGATCCGGCGCTGAACGTCGACAAACAGGGTTCCCTTACGTTCCTGCTGCATCATCGCCAGTGATTCTTTCGACTGGAGGCCGAAATAAAGCACTTGTTCTGCATAGTTGGTGCGATGCACTTGCGCACCCCAGTTGGACCAGCGCCGCAGGCCGCCCAAAGTGAGGTGTGCAAACAGGGTATCGAGGTTTTCCAGCATCGGCCGAATACCGCGGGGCGCGGTGGCCACGAGAGTATTCAACAGTTGCAGATACTTCTTGAACAGATCGGCATCGCCCAGACGTTCCGCCGCGGTGGGCGCCGTCGCCAGCACGAGTTCGATGACGGTGCCGCTGGTTTTGGAGGCCATCATCATGGCCGACTCAATGAGGACGGGGATAACGTCTTCACCCAGGCTGCGGGCAATGCCCGGCGCGTTCTGGATGAAAGTGGCCACCATTTCCTGACCACGACCGAGATTTTTCAGCGACAGCGCGCCGCCGAGATAGGTGTCCAGCCCCATTGGGCTGAATACGCGTGATGCTTCCTGCCATGAAGCGTGCAGGATTTCGCGGGAATGCTCGGAAAGCGCGCCGAGTTCTTCCTCGTACTCATCCAGTTGAATGGACATGATGCTCCTCCAGGAGGCCGGCCGGGCAGCGTTTAATCGGCTTTAACCCGTGCCACCAAAGAACAGATATTGGGACAGATATGCCAAAATGCAGCCGGATGGCTCAGAAGAAGGTTGATACCGCAGCATCCAGCGCATCGCGCATATCCGGGTCATCGGTGATTGGTCGAACCAGCGCGACACGGCAGGCGGACGCCGGGTCGACATTTTTGGAGATCAGGGACGCCGCGTAAATCAGCATCCGGGTCGAAATGCCTTCGTCGAGACCGTGGCCCTTGAGGTTACGGGCACGTTCGGCAATCGAGACGAGCTTGCTCGCAACTTCTGGATCGACATGGCCTTCGTGTGCCACGATTTCGGTCTCGGTAGCATGCTCGGGATAGTTGAAGTCCAGGGCGCCAAAGCGTTGTTTGGTCGACTGTTTCAAATCCTTCATCAGGGACTGATAGCCAGGGTTATACGAGATTACCAGCTGGAAATCCGGGTGGGCGTGGATCAGCTCGCCTTTCTTTTCCAGCGGCAGCTCGCGGCGCGCATCGGTCAGCGGGTGAATGACGACCGTGGTGTCCTGACGGGCTTCCACGACTTCATCCAGATAGCAGATGGCGCCATGACGGGCGGCCAGGGCCAGCGGACCATCCTGCCAACGCGTGCCCTGAGCATCCAGAAGGAAGCGGCCGACCAGATCGGACGCAGTCATATCTTCGTTACAGGCCACGGTGATCAGCGGCTTACCTAGTTTGTAGGCTATGTATTCGACAAAACGGGTCTTACCGCAGCCGGTCGGGCCTTTTAGCATCATGGGCATGCGAACGGAATAGGCGGCTTCATATAGCTCTACTTCGTCAGCAACGGGACGGTAATAGGGCTGTTTTTGCACACGATATTGGTCCATAAGATCAGACATGACGCTCTCCTGTTGATTTGCGGAATCACTTTTTCTGAATGGTCGGCGCGAAAAACCGGCAGATTGACTGGGTTTCAAGTCACTCTGTACGTAGACCGTTCAGAAAAAGTGGTTCAGGAAGGATTTCCTGGAAATCCCGCCCCAAAGGGCGGGTCAAATTCAATCACTTGAATTTATCGGGTCAATTACACGGTCTTGCCGCGGTAGATGACCATTGAAGTGCCCTGGCTCTGCGTGAAGTTGTTGTAGCCGATCAGACGAACGTGGTTGTTCGGATTGGCTTTGTGGCAAGCTTCCGCTTCACCCAGGATTTTGTCGACGTCGGTCTCACCGAACATCGGCAGTTTCCACATGTACCAGTACGAATCCATCAGGTGCTCTGGCTCGGTGTGTTCGACCGCCGGGTTCCAGCCCTGATCGACAATGTACTGAACCTGCTTCTTCATCTCATCTTTGCTCATGGCTGGCAGGTACGAGAAGGTCTCGAACTTGCGGCTCCCCGGGTCGCTCAAACGCGATTTGTAATCTTGCATTTCGCTCATGGAATAACTCCTAAAAATTAGTGGCTACCTTGGGCTCGCCTGAGCAGGCCCAAGGGAAAGGCATTACTTGTGTGCAACATCCAGTTTGTCGACGGTGTCGAATTCAAACTTGATTTCTTTCCATGTTTCCATGGCGATTTTCAATTCTGGGCTGCTCTTCGCTGCTTTTTCCAGAATGGATTTGCCTTCTTTCTCAATTTCAACGCCTTCGTTCCGTGCTTCAACACAGGCTTCCAGTGCAACACGGTTTGCGGCCGCGCCAGCTGCGTTGCCCCATGGGTGACCCAGGGTGCCACCACCGAACTGCAAGCAGGAGTCATCACCGAAGATGTTCACCAGCGCAGGCATGTGCCATACGTGGATACCACCAGAGGCAACAGGGAATACGCCAGGCATTGAACCCCAGTCCTGATCGAAGAAGATACCGCGTGAACGATCTTCTGCAATGAATGAATCGCG
Source organism: Halothiobacillus sp. (assembly GCA_024636015.1). Classification (GTDB taxonomy): domain Bacteria; phylum Pseudomonadota; class Gammaproteobacteria; order Halothiobacillales; family Halothiobacillaceae; genus Halothiobacillus. The sequence goes on along the minus strand of JAGXHU010000070.1, from coordinate 2,565 downwards.
CATGATGTCGATCCAGCCCAGAGTGGCTTCACGGTCGCCTTCCAGCTTGCCGACAACGGTACCGGAGTGCAGGTGGTCACCACCAGACAGACGCAATACTTTGGTCAGTACACGGAAGTGGATACCGTGGTGCGGGTTACGGTCGAGTACGGCGTGCATGGCACGGTGAATGTGCAGCAGCATGCCATTGTCACGGCACCAGTTCGCCAGACCTGTGTTGGCAGTCAAACCGCCGGTCAGGTAGTCGTGCATGATGATCGGCGCGCCGATTTCTTTCGCGTATTCTGCACGCTTGTACATTTCTTCTGGCGTAGGCGCGGTTACGTTCAGGTAAGAACCCTTACGCTCGCCGGTTTCAGCTTCAGCCTTCAGGATGCCTTCCATCACGAAGTCGAAGCGATCACGCCAGCGCATGAACGGTTGGCTGTTGACGTTTTCATCGTCTTTTGCGAAGTCCAGACCACCGCGGAGTACTTCATATACGGCACGGCCGTAGTTTTTGGCAGACAGACCCAGCTTAGGCTTGATGGTACAGCCCAGCAGAGGACGGCCATACTTGTTCAGCTTGTCGCGCTCGACCTGGATGCCGTTTGGCGGGCCGCCGCAAGTCTTGACGTAAGCGATCGGGAAGCGAACGTCTTCCAGACGCAGGGCGCGCAGTGCCTTGAAGCCGAACACGTTACCAACCAAAGAGGTCAGTACGTTTACCATTGAGCCTTCTTCGAACAGGTCGATCGGGTATGCAATGAAGGCGTAGAAGCAGGTATCATCACCTGGTACGTCTTCGATGCTATAGGCACGGCCTTTGTAGTAGTCCAGATCGGTCAACAGGTCGGTCCACACGGTGGTCCAGGTGCCAGTTGATGATTCTGCGGCTACCGCTGCGGCGACTTCTTCGCGGTCAACACCGGGTTGTGGGGTGATTTTGAAGCACGCCAGGATATCGGTATCCAATGGGGTGTATTCGGGCATCCAATAGGTTTGCCGGTATTCTTTAACGCCAGCACTATATTTCTTAGTCGCCATGATTGAGTTCCTCCTGCAAGGGGGTCTGTTATCCGTGAAATGCCCCAACGGCTTCACACGTCAATGCATCATGCCGCCCCTGAATCATCAATAACAGTCGATTTTTTCTATTTTAAGTATATATTTTTATCTATGATGATTCGGGTGACGACATCCGATCATAACGCAGAACAGATCCCGTTATATTCTATTTTACAGTGAGTTCCATGCGCCATTACACGACCTTCCGCCAACTGGAAATCTTCGAGGCTATCGCCCGTCTGGGTAGCTTTACCCGCGCGTCCGAAGAATTGTTCCTCACCCAGCCCACCGTCTCCATGCAGATGAAAAAACTGTCGGAGATGGTCGGCGTGCCGCTAATCGAGCAGGTGGGGAAAAAAATTCACCTGACGCCGGATGGCCGAGAGCTGGCCCAGGCCACGCGGGAAATCTTCGGCATCATGGATCGGTACATCATGTCGGTGGCCGAGCGGCAAGGGTTGAAAAAAGGGGAGCTACGGCTGATGGCGATTACCACGGCCTCGTATTTTGCCCCCCGCCTGCTGGGTGAGTTCGCCAAGCTCTATCCGGGTATCGACGTGAGTCTGCGCGTTACCAATAAGGAGCAGGTACTGGCGAGTATCGCCAACAATCTGGATGACCTCTACCTGCTCGGCCAACCCCCGGAAGATATGGACATCGTATCCACCCCGATCATGGACAACCCCATCGAGGTACTGGCCGCGCCGGATCATCCCCTGGCCAACGAGAAAAACATCAGCCTGAAGCGCCTGGCGCAAGAGCCCTGGCTGATGCGTGAAAAAGGCTCCGGCACCCGAAACGCGATCGAGCGCTGTTTTGGCGAAGAGAGCATTACGATTCGACCCCGTTTGGAGCTTGGCAGCAACGAAGCCATCAAGCAGGCCATTCTCACCGGTTTGGGTATTTCGGCTCTGTCCCGCCATACCCTCACGCTTAATCAACCGGGCCAGTTTGCCGTGCTGGATGTGCAGGGTTTCCCCATTTTGCGGCATTGGTATGCCATCTACCCGGCCGGCCGGCAACTCTCGGTGGCCACGCGGGCATTCCTCGATTATCTGCTGCACCGTGAGGAGCCGATTCCTGCCATTCGCCGTGAAGATGTCCCTGTCATTCTCGCCGCGCCCTGAGACGATAGATATTTAGTTCGTGTAGGATCGGCTGGCGCGCACTATTTTGGCGAATCAAACGGTGCGGTGAGCACCAAAATCCCGCATCTTTGATTTAAATTTTGGCCGTAACCGGGTCATAAAAGGGCGCTGCCCATGGCGTGGTAATTGCTTCTGCCTCGTAGACGAATACAACTACGAGGAGCCCACCATGACCGACGGAATCGTTTCGCCGGGGCCGCATTTTCTGCGGCGTTTGCCCGATGCCTTTCAGTTGACCCTGATCGGTTGTCTGTTCTTGATCCCGCTGGGTGATCTGATTGCGGGTCTGATACTGAACCTGCACCCAGGTGCCGAAGCACTCACATTGATTGTGGCGCTGCTAATGCTTGGATTCTATCTTGCCGCCAGT
>JAGXHU010000069.1 GCA_024636015.1 Halothiobacillus sp. | reverse complement strand
GTAATGGCCAGTGTCCAGCTCATGACGCCGCCTCTAGTTGGAAAATGAGCAAATGCCGCTCCGCAGCCAGCCCCGGAACGGTTAGCGGAATGATGTTCGTCGATAAAAAGGTTGCAGGAACCGCAGACACATCCAATCGGCCCCTCATCGCCAACCATTCCCCGCCCGGACGGACAAGAAGTGCCGTAGAGCTTAGGAAGTCAGCCGTCGCGGCATACGCCCTCGAAATGGCCTGGTCGAACTGGTCGGCCGGCAGCGACTCCACACGCGCACGGATAACCTGTACATTCGGCAGCGCCAGAGCTCGGATGGCCGTTTCGGCAAAACGCGTCATTTTCAGGTTGGAATCGATCAAGGTGACATCCAGTGTCGGCTCGGCAATGGCCAGGATGATACCGGGAATACCCGGTCCGCTCCCGATATCGGCCAGTCTTCCCGGCGTCCGCAGCCAGGGACGAACGGCCAAAGCATCCAGTACATGACGCACGACCATCTCCGATGGATCGCGTACGGCCGTGAGATTGTAGGCCTGATTCCACTTGGCCAGAAGCGCCAGATATTGCCCCAGCTGTTCCGCCTGTGGCATTGACAACGCCTGATTCAGTTGCCGGGCGCCTTCAACGATTGAGTTTACCAACGCGCACGACGCATTTGCATCTGGCATTGGGCGCGCACTCAAGCCGAGGCCGCCAGAAGACTGCGTCGCTTCAGATGAACCAGCAACAATGACACGGCTGCCGGGGTGATGCCGGGTATCCGACCCGCCTGACCGAGCGTTGCCGGACGCAGCGCTGAAAGCTTGCTCCGCACTTCATGCGACAAGCCGGAAATCTGGTCGTAATCGATATCCGCTGGCAGCGCCAGCGTTTCCTGCTTCACGGATCGGGAGACTTCATCGCGCTGCCGATCCACATAGCCCGCGTATTTGGCTTCGATCTCAATCTGCTCGGTAACAAAATGCGGCAGGTCTTCTGGCGGCGTGAAGCTCGGCACCTGCGATAACAGGGCATAGTCGATCTCGGGACGGCGCAACAGATCCAAGGCATTTACACCCTTGCTGATCGGGCTGGGTAACCCGGCCGCATCCGGATGCTCGGGGTGAATCCACAAATCGGACAGTCGGGTGCGCTCACGCTCGATGGCCTCCATTTTTTCGTTATAGGCCCGCCAGCGCGTTTCGTCGACAAGGCCGAGGGCAAAACCGACCGGCGTCAGTCGCTGGTCCGCATTGTCTTCACGCAACATGAGCCGGTACTCCGCGCGACTGGTGAACATGCGATAGGGCTCGAGGGTGCCCTGGGTAACGAGGTCATCGACCAGCACCCCCAGGTAGGCCTCGTCGCGGCGCAGGGTCAACTGCTCTCGACCCAGCACGGCCGCCGCCGCATTCGCTCCGGCCTGCAGCCCCTGGGCACCGGCTTCCTCATAACCCGTCGTACCATTGATCTGACCCGCAAAATACAGACCTTCGATCGCCCGCGTCTCCAAGGTCGGCTTCAACCCGCGCGGATCGAAAAAATCATACTCGATTGCATAGCCGGGGCGGGTAATGACTGCCCGCTCAAAGCCGCGAATAGAACGAACATAGGCCAACTGGATATCAAACGGCAAGCTGGTGGAGATCCCGTTGGGGTAAATCTCATTGCTGGTCAAGCCTTCCGGCTCGACAAACACCTGGTGCGAATTCTTATCGGCAAACCGATGAATCTTGTCTTCGATCGAAGGGCAGTACCGTGGGCCCACCCCGTCGATCGCGCCGGTAAACAGGGGAGAACGATCGAGTCCGCCCCGAATGATGTCGTGCGTGCGCTCATTGGTGTGGGTGATGTAGCAATTGATCTGCTGCGGATGCTCGCTAGCCGACCCCAGGAACGAAAACACCGGAACCGGCGTATCTCCAGGCTGCGCCTCCATCACCGATAGATCAATCGAACGGATATCGATTCGGGGCGGGGTGCCCGTTTTCAGTCGACCAACGCCGAGCGACAACTCGCGCAGTCGTTCGGCCAGTCGGAGCGACGGCGCATCTCCGGCCCGCCCACCTTGGTAGCTCTGCATGCCAATGTGAATCTGACCGGCGAGGAATGTCCCCGCGGTCAGCACGACGGTACGGCCGTGAAACTCGATGCCGGCTTGAGTACGCACCCCGGCAACACGCGCACCATCAAACAGCAGGTCATCGATGGCCTGCTGGAACAGCATGAGGTTAGGCTGATTTTCCAGCATCTGGCGGATGGCGGCCTTGTAGAGGATGCGGTCGGCCTGCGCGCGCGTGGCGCGTACGGCAGGGCCTTTTCGCGCATTGAGCGTACGAAACTGAATACCACCCCGGTCCGCCGCCCGCGCCATGGCCCCGCCCAATGCATCAATTTCCCGGACCAGATGCCCCTTACCGATCCCACCGATGGCTGGATTGCAACTCATCTGTCCCAAGGTCTCGATATTGTGGGTCACGAGGAGGGTATTGGCCCCCATGCGCGCAGCGGCCAACGCGGCCTCGGTGCCCGCATGGCCTCCGCCGACAACAATCACATCAAATATTTCGGGATAACGCACGAGCAAACTCCGGTAAACAACGGCGACCTGCAGTCATCGCCCAACCTGCACGCCTGCGCACAGATTTTTAAAGTCGACGGATTTTACGCCGGAAGGGCAATTAAATCGAGCCCACAAACGAAACTCCGCATTTTTTCTTTGCAAAAACAGGATGGTAGGCCCGCTGAATCTCCTGGGGCAGGATGTGCGCCCCTCATCAATTTCTCTAACAGACTCTGGGATGCATTAATGTGATCAAACCCATCCCGCTATTTATAAGGCTCGGCATTTCGTGCAAAATGCTCTGTCCCCCTGGCAATGGGGACTTTAAGCTGTTTGCCAAAAACAGGACCGCGCCGGGCCATCAGCCCCTGAATCCTGATACACCCCGCCACACCCAGACTACAATACTGCCCATATTTAAAAGGTAACAATGAACACACTGACTGAATCGCGCTTTTTTTCCGCCGCTATCGCTTTAGGTATCGCACTGATCACCACTCTGGCCATTACGGAAATCCAGACCAACCCCTTGATCGAAACAAAAAGTTTGCGTTTTTTCGCCACCGCGGCCGTGATTTTTATTGCCCTGATGCTGGCAACACTACGCCCTCAAAAAGCTGGCGCCGCATCGGCTGAAGGCGCGGCCCTGCAGCCCCAAGAACCCCAACCCATTCGCGAAACGGGCCACGTGAAATGGTTTAATGCCGAGAAAGGGTTTGGATTTATCGTCCGCGAAAACGGCGAGGATCTTTTTGTTCATTTTCGCGCCGTTGGCGACGGCTCAACCCTGCACCTCATTGAGGGCCAGCAGGTGGAATATCATATCGGCCAGGGGCGAAAAGGTCCCCAAGCCGAACAGGTCGTCATCCTGGAATGACGCCGTCGGCGCAGCCCGCTCAAATCAGGCTGCAGCAGTCCGGGATGTGATCCCGGATAACCGAACAAAGCAAATCGATTGCCACCGTACGCGTCGTACGCAGCCGGCTGGCAACAGCAACGTCCCGGAAAGGCACAGGCTCATCGAACGGCACATAACGGATGAGGCCGCCGGTCGAATCCGGCGGCAACTGGGTGGATGAGCAAGGTAGAACCGAAATCCCCGCCCCCGAAGCCACCATCATGCGCATCGTTTCGAGCGAACCGCCCTCCAGCGTTTTTTGTAGCCGGCCAGCGCTCGCCGACTGCCCACACTCGGGACACATGCGAAGCACCTGATCTCGGAAACAGTGCCCCTGCCCAAGCAGCAACAAATCCTGGTCGGCCAGCGTCGTCGAACTGATAGCCCGCCCCCCACTCAATGGATGCCCCTCCGGTACCGCCACCGTAAACGGCTCACGGTACACCGGCGTAATTGCCAGGTGCGGGGCGGAAAATGGTAAGGACAACACCACGGCATCCAACTCGCCTTGTTGCAACTGATAGGTCAGATCGTGCGTGAACCCCTCAACGATCTCGATCGGCATCCGCGGTGCCAGTCGATGCAGCGGCCCGATCAACGAAGGCAAAAGATAGGGTCCCACGGTGTGGATGAATCCGATCCGCAGAATGCCGCTGAGCGGATCTTTGGTCGCATCAGCCAGAGATTGGAGCTGCCCCACTTCCTGCAGGATGCGCACCGCCTGCTCGATGACCGCCTCCCCCCGAGGGGTAATCCGCAAATCCGTTCGGCTTGCCCGCTCGAAAATCTGCACGCCGAGGGCATCTTCAAACCGCTTCACACCGACACTCAGGGTCGGCTGACTCACGAAGCAGGAGGCCGCAGCCCGCCCAAAATGCCGTTCGCGCGCAACGGCCACCACATAACGAAGCTCGGTCAAAGTCATTCAGGTTTCCCGATAACAGGCCAAGGTGTCACCCATCGACGATGGGCAAATGAAAATACGCCTAGCCTAAACAGCAAAAATACGCCGCAAATACATCTATATTCAACAGGTTGTCACTAGGAGCGCGCGCCGGGGCACAGATGACACTCACGCGAGGATCGGCGGACAGAAGCGTCGGCGCGTCAACGAAAGTGTTGCAAAGCACGAAAGGGCCATGAACAATTATCGCTTAAGGCCCAAACTTGAGCTATCTTCCATGTGCGACAACGTACACCAAGGAGTATCACTGTGAGTGACAAAATCGTCTACATCAATGACGGCAACTTCGAGCAAGAAGTACTGCAAAGCGATCTGCCCGTGCTGGTTGATTACTGGGCGGAGTGGTGTGGCCCCTGCCGCATGATTGCCCCAATCCTGGATGAAGTGGCAGAACAATATGCAGGCAAGGTCAAAGTGACCAAGCTCAATATTGACGAAAACCCGGAAACCCCCCGCAAGCACGCCATTCGCGGTATCCCGACCCTGATGCTGTTCAAAAGCGGCAAGGTAGAAGGAACCAAGGTTGGCGCGGTGTCCAAATCCCAACTCACCGCCTTTATCGACGCGGCTCTGTAATCCGCCTTATTCGGCCCTGCCAGTTGGCAGCGTGCCGAAATTGTGCAACAATCCGAAAATTCTAAATGGTTAGCGATTTCCACTGTCGCTTCAATCAGGCGTTCCGCCATCTATGACCCCCCGCCCACCCCTGAGTCCCGCGGACTCTTTCTCCAGCAGAATAAAACTCATCCGATGAATCTTACCGAACTCAAAAATACGCCCGTTGCCGATCTGGTTGCGATGGCAGAGACCATGGGCATAGAAAATGTTGCCCGTACCCGCAAGCAAGATGTGATCTTTGCACTACTCAAGGCCCACGCCAAAACGGGTGAGTCGATTTTTGGGGATGGCGTCCTCGAAATCTTGCCTGATGGCTTCGGCTTTCTGCGCGGGGCGGATGGGTCCTACCTGGCTGGGCCGGCGGACGTATATGTGTCCCCCTCACAAATCCGGCGATTCAATCTGCAAACCGGCGACACCATTGCGGGTACCGTGCGGTCGCCCAAGGATGGCGAACGCTATTTCGCGCTACTCAAGATCGATACCATCAACTTTGAACAGCCCAACATGGCCAAAGGGAAGGTGCTGTTTGAAAACCTCACGCCCTTGCACGCCAGTCGGCGGATGCGGATGGAACGCGGCAATGGCTCGACCGAGGATCTGACGGCACGAATCATCGACATCGTCTCCCCGATTGGTAAAGGGCAACGTGGTTTGATCGTATCCCCGCCCAAGGCGGGTAAGACCATGATGCTGCAGAATATTGCCCAAAGCATCTCTGCCAATCACCCCGAATGTGATCTCATCGTCCTCTTGATCGATGAACGCCCCGAAGAAGTCACCGAAATGCAGCGCACGGTGCGCGGGGAAGTCGTGGCATCCACCTTCGATGAACCGGCCTCACGGCATGTCCAGGTAGCGGAGATGGTCATCGAAAAGGCCAAGCGTCTCGTGGAACACAAGCGGGACGTCATCATTCTGCTCGACTCCATCACGCGACTCGCCCGTGCCTACAACACCGTGATCCCGTCCTCCGGCAAGGTACTGACCGGCGGCGTGGACGCCAATGCCCTGCATCGGCCCAAACGATTTTTCGGTGCAGCCCGTAATATCGAGGAAGGCGGCAGCTTGACCATTCTTGCCACCGCCCTGATCGACACCGGATCCAAGATGGATGAAGTGATTTACGAGGAGTTCAAGGGCACCGGGAACATGGAACTGCACCTGGATCGTCGCATTGCCGAAAAGCGGGTCTACCCCGCCATCAATATCAACCGTTCAGGCACACGCCGTGAAGAGCTGCTGACGGACGCCGAGGAACTCCAGAAAATGTGGATTCTGCGCAAGTTCCTGCACCCGATGAGCGAACTCGAGGCCATGGAATTCCTGCTCGACAAGCTGCAGAAAACCAAAACCAACAACGAGTTTTACGACTCGATGCGTCGCGGCTAACCCACAGACGTCTCATTGGCGTTATCTCCGACAAGAAAAAACGAGCCATTTGGGCTCGTTTTTTTTGGTTACCCGGTTGGCGTCCGGTCAGTTTGACGAAACACGCTCACGGGCAATGGCCCGCCAACCGATATCATCCCGATAGAACCCGCCGGCGAAGTGCACGGCGGCAACACCCTGGTAGGCGGCAGACTGCGCCGACTGGACGGATTCACCGAGAGCCGTCACACACAACACGCGGCCACCCGAAGTTACAACCTGACCGGCCCGCTCACTCGTGCCGGCATGAAACACCTTCACATCCTCAGGAACGGCCGAGAGCCCCTCGATCACATCACCCGTGCGCACTTCCTCCGGGTAGCCATGGGCCGCCATCACCACACCAACCGCCGTCTGTGGGGTCCAGCGCCCCGTGACCTGATCCAGCCGCCCCTCGATACCGGCTTCGAGCAGGTCGACCAAATCCGACTCCAGTCGCATCATGATTGGTTGCGTTTCCGGGTCGCCAAATCGGCAGTTGAATTCCAGTACCTTGGGAATGCCCGCCGCGTCGATCATCAGGCCAGCGTACAAAAAACCGGTGTAAGGGATACCTTCCAGCGCCATGCCCTGAACCGTTGGTTCAATCACGGTGCGCATCACACACTCCGCGATCTCGGGCGTGACCACGGGCGCCGGTGAATAGGCACCCATTCCGCCCGTGTTGGGCCCCGTATCCCCGCGATCCCGCGCCTTGTGATCCTGACTCGTCGCCATGGGCAGGACGTTGCCGCCATCGACCATCACAATAAAACTTGCTTCCTCACCTTCGAGAAAGTCCTCCACGACAACCCGGGAACCCGCGGCCCCGAATTGGCCACCGAAAATATCCCGAATAGCCGTCAAGGCCTCCTCAACAGACTGGGCCACAATGACGCCCTTACCCGCTGCCAATCCATCGGCCTTCACCACGATGGGTGCGCCACGCTGACGCACATACGCCAGGGCAGGCTCCGCTTCGCTGAATACCCGATACTCCGCTGTCGGAATCCGATGACGAGCGAGAAAATCCTTGCTAAATGCCTTTGATCCTTCCAGTTGGGCGGCGGCTTGAGTGGGGCCAAAAATCGGCAAACCCGCATCCCGAAAACTATCCACCACACCCAGCACAAGGGGTGCCTCCGGGCCAACCACAGTCAGATCAATACCTTCCTGACCGGCGAAATGTAGCAAGCCCGCCACATCGGTCGCGGAAATCGGCACATTCCTGCACTTGGCTTCTTGCGCCGTGCCCGGATTACCCGGTGCCACAAATACGGTGGATACCCGGGGCGACTGTGCCAATTTCCAAGCTAGGGCATGCTCGCGCCCGCCACCACCAATCACCAAAACCTTCATCATGACTCCTCGGACCAACGGCACGCCCATGCGATATGCGGCTGCCTAAATAGATGCAAGTTTGCCACAGAACGCCCCCCTGCAGCAGGCCGATCGCAGCATGCTACGCGCAATAGAACACAAAGCTCTATAATGCGCAGATGCTTGATATCGTCCTATTTGAACCCGAAATCCCCCCCAATACGGGCAATATCATCCGGTTATGCGCCAATACAGGCGCACGACTACACTTGGTCGAACCCCTTGGGTTTACCTTTGAGGACAAGGCCCTGCGCCGCGCAGGTCTCGACTACCACGAGTTTGCCCAGGTCCGCATTCATGCGGACTGGGACGCCGTGGTCGCCGTATTGGCCGAGCGTCGCTGGTTTGCCTTCAGCACAAAGGGTACCCGCAGCTATCATCAGGTCGCATTTCAACCGGATGACGTCCTGCTATTCGGACCTGAAACACGCGGCTTGCCGCTTGAAATCCTGCACAGCTTTCCGGCCGAACAGCGCCTGGTTGTGCCCATGGTGGCCGAATCGCGCAGCCTGAATCTATCCAATACGGTGGCACTGACCCTGTATGAGGCGTGGCGCCAGTGCGGGTTTGCCGGGGCCGCGAATCTGCCGGTATCCGATGACGTACTGAGACCATGAACGCCGCCCCGTCAATTTCCGCCTTGGACCGCCCCTTGACCCCTGTCGCATACATTGTCAGCCCGTTCAAAAGTCGGTTTGGCATTCCCCGTCAGTCCGGACTGGTTCCTTCGGCCATCGGCTGGATCGAGCCCTGCGCGCCCTGGGATCGTAGCGAGGCCTGGGCAGGGATCGAGGGGTTCACGCATTTGTGGCTGATCTGGCTCGTGCATGATCAGCCCCATCAACCGGTCTCCAGCGTTCGCCCGCCCAGATTAGGCGGGAATGTACGGATCGGGGTCTTTGCCAGCCGAGCGCCTGCGCGGCCCAATCCATTGGGCCTGTCCCTGGTGCGGCTGGAACAGGTACATACGACACAGGGACGGGTACGCATTGAAATCAGCGGGTTAGATTTACTGGATGGCACGCCGATTCTGGATATCAAGCCGCATATTGGTTTCACCGACTGCCCCGAAAATGCGGATAGCGGGTTCGCCCGCCAAGAACCGAGCCGGCTGAGCGTCGATTGGTCGGCCCTTCCGCCCGAGCGACTGGCCGAGCTGAATGAGAACCAACGCGCGGTGATCGGCGAGACACTCTCGCTAGATCCCCGCCCCGCATTCCATGACGACCCTGAACGGATCTATGGCTGCCCACTCTTTGATTGGGATGTGCGGTTTAAGGTGCAGGAGGGGCAGGTGGTCGTGATTGATCTTGTCGCAGGACAACCGATTTAAAGTTCGTGATGCCGAGGCTCCCGAGCCAGCAACTGGCCCACGGCCTCCCGGGCCGTGACGCCGTCATAAAGTACCTGATGGACCGCATGCACGATCGGCATCTCGACCTGGTATCGCTCAGCCAATCGCTGTCCTTCCTCCGCGGCGCCGATGCCTTCCACTGCCTGACCGATCGCGGCAAGGGCTTCATCCGGGCCATACCCCTGCGCCAGCTTCAAGCCGAATCGGCGATTGCGCGACTGATCATCCGTACAGGTAAGCACGAGGTCGCCCACGCCCGCCAACCCCATGAACGTCTCCGGACGTGCATCAACGGCCGCACCCAGGCGCATCAACTCGGCCAAACCGCGGGTAATCAATGCTGCACGGGCATTCGCCCCGAACCCGAAGCCATCGGACACGCCCGCGGCGATCGCGAGCACATTCTTCAGCCCCCCCGCCAATTCCACACCCCCGACATCGTTCGTTGGGTAGCTACGAAGTCGCGGATTACGCAAATGCGCGGCCACTGTTTCAGCCGCAGCCATATTCTGACTGGCGACGGTGATTGCGGAGGGTTTTCCCGTGGCCACCTCATGCGCGAAAGTCGGCCCCGACACAACGACAAAAGGATGCGTGCTCAGTTTGCCGGCCTGATCGGCAGAGGCGAACAACTCACTGATCCGTCGCCCCGTGCCGCGCTCGAACCCCTTAGCGGCGTTCACGATCAGGGCATGCGGGGATACTTGCGGGCCGGCCAGGTCAAGAAACTCCGGCAGGAAGGGCCCCAATGCCTTGGTGGGTAAGACAAACCAGATCTGGTCTGCCCCCGCGACGGCCACGGACAGGTCCGCCGTGATCATCACGTCATCCGGCAGAATACATTCGGGCAGGTAACGAGCATTGACGCGGTCGCGCTGACTGCGCTCCGCCATCAGCGGATTGCGGGCCCACAGACGGACTTGATGTCCGTTCTCGGCGAGCACCTTGGCAAGGGCGGTCCCCCAGGAGCCAGCGCCCAACACAGCAATAATCGATGAATGCATCGGGGCGTCCAATCGGCAGATCCGTTTATTGAGGGCGCGTCGTTACGGCGCTTACGGACTGCTCCTGCGCATGCTGGGCATACAACTGGTCGAAATTGATCGGCTGCAACACCATTTGAGGGAAGCCACCTTTCATGACGAGATCACTGATGGTCTCGCGAATGTACGGCTGGATCAGATTCGGGCAATAGGCACCCAGGACTTGCTGGATACTGACATCATCAAAGCCGACAACTGTGAAAATACCGGCGTACTGCACTTCGGCCAAATAAATAGTTTCATTGTTCTGACTGGCCGTCGCCGTGATGGTCAGCGCCGTTTCATAGACACCTTCACCCAGTGGGCGGGCATTGTTGGCCACCTGAACATTGACCTCAGGCGACCACTCTTCCGCCACGAAAACCTCTGGGGTTTGCGGCGACTCAAAGGAAACATCCTTGAGATAGATCTTCTGAATCACGAACTGCTGTTCGATCGCCGCTGTCTCGGCAACATCTGCCCCGTTGGTGGTTTGATCAGTCATGAAACGACTCCTTAAGAAAAGCGATTAAATCGGGAAATAGTACCCAGGAAACATGAGAATTCGATGACGAGCACGCCAGGAAGCGGAAGGAAACGTCTGTGTACGCACTCAATGAATGCCTTGCTGCTGCAACCAGTGCATGAGATCGGGGAGCGGGATGGCGCCAGTTGTCCGGGCAATTTCGCGCCCTGACTTGAACAAAATCAGGGTCGGAATGCTCCGTATGGCGAAACGAGCCGACGTTTGTGGCGCCTGATCCGTTTCCAACTTGCCCACGCGCAACACGCTCTTTTTCTGCGCGGCGAGTTGTTCGAATACCGGCGCCATCATTCGGCACGGTCCGCACCAGGTGGCCCAGAAATCGACCAACACGGGCAAGTCGTTTCGCGCAATTTGACGATTGAAACTCTCATCGGTCAACTCGATCACTGCCCCGGGAAAGAGGGCTGCCCCGCACTGCCCGCATTTCCCCGCACCCATGCGTTCCTGGGGAATTCGGTTGACCGCGCTGCATTGAGGGCAAACAACATGCTGGGCATTCACAGATCCACTCCTTCTTCGGGGGCCGCAGAGACTTCCCCGCGCTCTTTGGCAAGGATAACGGCCAACTGACCATTCGCCTTCATCGCAGCCAGATCGTCATATCCGCCCACGTGCGTGGCGCCGATAAATATTTGAGGGACACTCTCTCGGCCGGAACGCGCTTCCATTTCCGCCCGTCGATCACGCGAAAAATCGACAGATACGGCCTCGAATGCCAGTCCATCCTGCTTCAATAACCGCTTGGCGAAGTGGCAATAAGGGCAGAAATTGCTGAAATAAAGGGTAATCAGCGGCGAGGACAAGACGGGACCTCGTGACGCAACAGAATGGCTCATGATGTAAACCGACGCTTGAATTCCAAGGGTGCCAGCGCGGACTGGCCGGTATTGGCTGTGCCCTGTGTCGATCTTGTCGAGGCAGGACCGAAACCCCGCGGGCGTGCTATTTGCGAGAAACCGGAAAGTTTTCCGCCTTCCAGGCCGTGATGCCGCCAGCCAGGTGCCCCACATTCGTGAAACCCGCTTTAACCATCATTTTTGCGGCTGAAGAAGAACGATTCCCCGAACGGCAATACAACAACACCTGATCCGATTTGTGCTTTTCCAGCTCGGCCAATTTGGCGGGAATCGACCCGAGGGAAATATGCTGCGCACCCTTGATGTGCTCGCCCCGGAATTCATCCGTTTCACGAACATCGATCAGGACAACATTTTCACGCCCTATCAGTCGGGCCAATTCGGCCGCCGTCAAATCTCGGAACTTTTGCAGTCCCCGGGTCATTTCGTTGCCCAGTAACATGATGATCAGCACGGCTGCCACCAACGACAACTCCCAGTGACGGACCAAGAAATCAATATATTCCTGCATGACCTGCCTTAACGGTTACGAAAAATTAAAAAACCACTCGACTCAAGAGCACCGAAAACCAAACCGCCCCAAGATGGAGTCCATCGGGCAAAACTTAGTGATGCCGCTCTGAAACAGATTCAGGCCCACGAAGGCCGTCAACCAAAGCCAGGTGGGGTGCTCAAGATGAGCCTGACCGGTCAATTGAGCCAGGACCAAAGAAAACAGCACCATAAACCCCGCCATAATGCGCACAATACGATTAGCCGTCATCACTCACCTCATTTTCGTTTATGTCATAAAACCGGCACACACCGAACCAAGCCGGCAGGCACACTTCCATCTGTTAAATATTAGCTCAACGGGCAGAACACTTCTTGCATCATCCCGATCAGCCGCAGGGTCCGCGCGTCAGATACCCGATAAAACACCTTATTCGCGTCCTTGCGCGAAGCCAAAATACCCTTGTCCCGTAGAATGGCGAGATGCTGGGAAATATTACTCTGGGTGGTGCCGACCGACTCCACGATTTCCTGCACATGCAGCTCGCGGTCACCAAGAATGCACAGGATTTTCAATCGTAACGGGTGCGACATGGCTTTGAGTGACCGTGAAGCACGGTCGATATCCTCAGAGCGCGCCATCAACCGCTCGGTGCCACACTCATCATTCACTTCAAGGCTCATTCACAGATTCTCGGTAAAAGTCATTAAACTAGGCAATAACAAACACCACGCCGGGGAGCATTGTAGTCAACCACATTTATGCTGAGCCGGGAGCGAAAACCAACGTCCGCACCAGCAGGGCTGGCCCTGCCATCACGTGCTGTTACTTTCCCCATTACGCTTCTATTTTTTGAGCCTATACTAGCTATTTTTATGGAACATGTCGTGAATAATTGCAAATCTGAGGCAGATTGCCGGAGTGGGCGTGTACAGTCCCCGTTTTTGCAATTTTGGTTTGCACGCACCGCCGCCGCACTGCCCACCTCTCGCCCGGCGAGGATGAAACAGGCTCGGGGCCGCGCCATCTACCATTTTGCGCTCTATGCACTCGTCATTACACTTGTCATTCTAAGTCATCCTGTCGCCGCACTGGCCGCCGATTCGACACCCCAGCTCAACCGCGCCATTGATCAGCAAAAATCAGAACTGAACGAAACCCGGGCCAAGCAGGGTCAGCTTCGGCAAGCTTTGCGCGCCACGCAGCAGAAACTGGATGAAACCGAACACGCACAAAACGCGCTCGAAGATCAGATCAGCGCCATCGAAGAAAAAATTGACCAGCTAGAAACTCAGAAAGATGCGCTTTCGATGCAAATCGCCCAACTGCGCCCGCAAATCGCGAGCAATCTGCGTTTGGCCTACGCGCTTGGAGACCAAGCGACGCTTGGAACGCTGCTTGCCCATACCGACGCGCTGACAACCGAAAGAAATCTTCACTATATCAAGGCATTGCTTTCCGAAGCCCTGAGCAAAATGGCTCAATTAAAACAAGCCGAAAAAGATCAAATCACCAATCAGCAAACGCTAAAAACCAGCCATAACGCATTGATCGCGGCACACGAGGCACTTGCGAGCACCCTGCAACAACGCAAGGTGCAACAGACCGCCCAAAATCAGCTCCTGACGGCCATCAGTACTCAGGTGGATCAGCAGTCCCAACATTTAGGGGCCCTGCTGGCCCAGAAAAAGGAACTGGACATGCAGATCGCCCGCATTAATGCCGCCGCCGCCGAGGCCGCGCGTGCGCGGGCCGAACGACGCGCCGAGATGGCCAGGCATGAAGCCGCCAATCCGCCCCGATCCGGAAAAACCCCCGACGATGAGGACCAGACCGACGGCAAGGCGGCCAGTGCTGTCGAGCCCGGCTCTCCCGGGGCCATTCCTGTGCGCGGCAAGATCATCCGCGCCTATGGTGCGCCCATCGCGGATGGCGATATGCGCGCCCAAGGAATCCTTTTTTCAGCACCGCAAAACACGCCCTTCCGCGCCGTCGCTGCGGGCAAGGTCGTCTTCGCGGATACCATGAAGGGCTGGGGTAACCTCGTGATTATTCGACATACCAATGGCTATTTAACCCTGTACGCGCATGCGAGTGAACTTCGAGTCCATACCGGGATGCGGGTGAGTCAGGGCACCGAGCTCGGCCTGTGCGGACAAATTGAAGGTCGAAATTCTGGGCTTTATTTTGAAGTCCGGCGCGGCAATGACACGATCAATCCCTCACGTTGGTCTGTTTATCGAAACGTCAGTACTCACCCCTAACCACCCACTCGCACAACACGTTAGCCGGCGGAGGCCACAGATCATAGCGGCGCCTTCGAGGCCAAAGCCGATAGCGATAAGTCGATTCACGACAAAGTTAATTAGATGCGCCCTAAAGCCCCAATGACGGTAGGTGGCCCCGCTTCTAAAGCACGCTATTCATGGCGCCCCTCCAAGCCCAATGCAATTAGTGATTAGCGCGAGCACCGTCCGCACTAAATCCTTGCTATGCTTCACTGAATTGGTTGGCAGTCGGTCTTTCGAAATCGATGGCCTTCTCGAACACGATCAGCCGGCTGAACAATGGCGGTCTTTTGATGTCTTAATTTCTCGGCACATTGATCCGATAAAGATATAAGTCAGGATTTTCGGCCATTATGGCCGCGTCACCTTCTCTCAGAATTGATACGGAGTACCTATTTTCATGGCTCACTGGTTGCGCAAAACATCTACCCTCGGGGTAGCCGCGGTGTTTGGATTTTCGGTCGCGATTGCTATTAACGCCTTGGCCGACAAGGATGCGGCACCATCTGCATCGGCAGAGCAATCCGCCATCCCCCTGAATGAATTACGGACTTTCACAGACGTTCTGACTCGCGTCAAAGCCGATTATGTTGATCCCGTCACGGACAAAACGCTGATGGACAATGCCATTCGCGGCATGATTGCCCGTCTCGACCCGCATTCCAACTACATGGACAAGGCGGAATTCAAGGACCTGCAGGAAACGACCACGGGCAAATTCGGTGGTCTCGGTCTGCAGGTGAGCATGAAGGACAACATCATTACCGTCATTGCGCCGATCGACGATACCCCGGCCCAGCGGGCGGGCATCAAGTCTGGCGATAAGATCGTCAAGATTAATGGCGAATTCACTCAAGGCCTTGACCTGGAAAAATCCGTCAAGCTGATGCGGGGCGACCCGGGTACCAAAATCACCCTGACGATCGTCCGCGACGGGGTAGCCAAGCCTTTTGATGTCACCATCGAACGCGCCATCATCAATGTGAAGTCCGTGAAAGCCCGCATGCTCGATCCCGGGTTCGGTTATGTACGGATCGCCCAATTCCAGTCGGACACAACCGAACAACTGCACGATGCCCTGAAGCAACTCGTTAAGGATAACGACAAGCACCCCCTGAAGGGTCTCGTACTTGATCTGCGCAACAATCCCGGTGGCGTACTTCAGGCCGCGGTAGGTGTCGTGGATACCTTCGTGAACAAGGGACTCATCGTCTACACGAACGGCCGTGACGCCGATTCAAAAATGAGTTTCAAAGCCCACGAAGGCGACATGCTGTCTGGCGCACCCATCGTGGTACTCGTGAATGGCGGCTCGGCCTCCGCTTCTGAAATTGTTGCGGGTGCCCTGCAGGATGACGGACGTGCACTGATTGCTGGCGAACGGACCTTTGGCAAGGGATCGGTTCAATCGATCATGCCACTCAATAATGGTGGGGCGCTACGCCTGACCACCGCACGCTATTTCACGCCATTGGGCCGATCCATTCAAGGCGAAGGGATCAAGCCAGATGTGGAAGTTCACCAACTGAAGATTGCGGATATCGAGAAGGTCTTTTCCATCAAGGAAGCCGATCTAGCCGGGCACATCACCAATCCGACCGATACATCGGGCAAAGCGGACAAGTCGCCCAAGGAAGCACCGATCAAGCAAATGATCAATACTGATGGGAAGCCCCTTGTTGAGTCGGATTACCAACTCTATGAAGGGCTCAATCTGCTCAAGGGTATGGCGATCGTTGCCAAGCGGGATGCAAAGCGCGCCGGGAGTTAATCTCGGCCGAGACAAGGATGTCTGCTATTTATTTTCGACCCGCCTGAAGGTAACTTGAGCGGGTCGTTTTACATCTGCTGCCCTGCTCGTCGAGGCCCACGCGCCCTGAGCTACGTGGAGTTTCTCGGCAGATGAAACAGGCTGGAAAGAATCAACTGCGGCATGTGCCTCGACGTAGCGCATACCGCCCAATGTCTACTGGAGAAAGTCTTATGTCACTCAAAGCCATGGTTTTACTTGCCCCCGGGTTCGAGGATCTTGAAGCCGTCACCGTAATCGATCTGCTGCGTCGGGCCAAATTTCAGGTTTCGGTGATGAGCTTGCGTGAAGATGAGGTCATCGGCAGCCGTGGAACACGCCTTATTACCGATAGCAATCTAGCCTTACTGGACAAGCAGGTCGCATTTGATGTGATCGTGCTTCCAGGCGGCCAACCAGGTGCGGATAATTTATCAAACGACCCCCGAGTTATGCGATTGCTGAAAAGTCAGATCCAGGCAAATCGTTGGGTCGCAGCGTTGTGTGCAGCCCCCAAAGTATTGGCAAAAGCCGGTCTGTTGACGGGAAAAAAGATCACACATTATCCTGGCGCTCTCACGGAGCAGGAACAGCAAGGTGCGACGATTTCCGACGCTGCGGTGGAAATTGATGCCCCATTGATCACCGGACGTAGTCCCGGTGCGGCCATGGATTTTGCCTTAGCCATCATCGAACAGGTTGCGAACGCACAAACGAAATCACAGGTGGAAGCCGCACTGGTTCGGTAATAAGAACTTCAACCCGGTTGTCACCGGACTCAGATCGAAAGCGCGCAGATTTTGGTGGTGAAACCAAACCCAGATTTATCTGATTCTCAGTAGGCACAAACAAAAACACCCGCGTCGCGCGGGTGTTTTTCGTCAGGCTATCGCCCAGCAGTGGTTAGCGTTAGACGCGCTCGCCATGTTGGTTGATATCCAGACCTTCGGACTCTTGCTCTTCGGTAACCCGCAGACCAATCGTCATCTTCAGTACCATCAGGATGATAAAGGTCACGACCGCATCATAAATGATGGTGAAGCCGACACCCTTAACCTGGATCAGGAACTGGGTCAGGATGCTGCCACCGGCATTGGTCGACAAACCGGCACCACCAAAGGCGGCTGCGGAGAAGATACCGGTCAGCAGTGCGCCGACGATACCACCGACAGCGTGTACACCGAACGCATCCAGCGAATCGTCATAACCCATCATGCGCTTGAGGTAGACAGAAGCCAAGAACGGGACGATACCTGCAGCAATACCGATGACGAAGGCGCCTTCCGGGCCCACGAAGCCAGATGCCGGGGTAATCGCAACCAGACCAGCTACCGCACCAGAGGCCATACCCAACAGGGTCGGCTTGCCACGCATGATCCATTCAATGCCCATCCAGGACAGCGCAGCGACAGCGGTCGCAATTTGCGTGACGGCCATGGCCATACCCGCAGTACCGTTGGCGGCAGCAGCAGAACCCGCGTTGAAACCGAACCAACCCACCCACAGCAGGGCGGCGCCGGACATGGTATACACCAGATTGACCGGCGGCATGGCTTCAGTGCCATATCCCTTACGCTTGCCCAGAACCAAGGCAGCAACCAGACCTGCTACACCCGCGTTGATGTGTACAACCGTACCGCCGGCGAAATCCTGTACGCCGTTGCCCATCAACCAACCGCCGCCCCAGACCATGTGGGCAATCGGTGAGTACACCAGAATCGACCAGGCACCCAGGAAAAGCAGGATCGCAGAGAATTTCATGCGCTCAACAATCGAACCGATGATCAGTGCCGGCGTAATGATGGCAAAGGTCATCTGGAAGGTCATGAACACACTTTCCGGAATCGTTCCGGACAGGGAGTTGTAACCCATGCCTTTCAGGAATAGCCCGCTCAGGTCACCCACATAGGCGCCGTTGCCCTTGAACGCCAGCGAGTAGCCAACGATGGCCCAGATCACGCTGATCAATGCCGTGGTGGCAAAGGTAGCTGCAGCCACGGACAACAGATTCTTGCGACGCACCATGCCGCCGTAAAACAGGGCGACACCCGGAATGGTCATCATCAGCACAAGCGCTGTTGAGGTCAGCATCCAAGCCGTATCACCCGAGTTGATCGTGGGTGGCGGCGCATCCGCCGCGAATGCTGCTGTCGAAAACAGCAAGCCAAGAACCGCCATAATGCCCAGCCCAATGCCGGGATTAGTTTTTAAACTTCTCATGATTACGTGCTCCTTAAAGCGCCTCTGGACCAGTTTCTCCGGTACGAATCCGCACGGCTTCCTCGATCGGTGCCACAAAGATTTTGCCATCACCGATTTTACCGGTACTGGCTGCCTTAGTGATGGCATCGATGACCGACTCAACCGTAGCGTCATCAACAACCATTTCAAGTTTTACCTTGGGCAGGAAGTCCACGACATATTCCGCGCCACGATAGAGCTCAGTGTGGCCCTTTTGGCGACCGAAGCCCTTGACCTCGGTCATCGTAATCCCCTTCACGCCGACGGTGGACAGTGCTTCGCGCACATCGTCGAGCTTGAAGGGTTTAATAATTGCTGTTACCAGTTTCATATAAAACCCCTGGGTAGATGCGCGTAATTAGAAGCTCTTGCTGAGGCTCAGCACTGCTGTCGGGCCGTTAAGCCACTTAGAGGACGAGCCGTCGCTATTCGGCGTATTCCCGTATACGGCTTTTGATGCATTGGTAGAGATATAAGCCAGGCTCACAGCCCAACCTGGGGCAAATGTATCGGCAGGCATCGTGTACGTGGCGCCCAACAACCAATCGCTGTAATTCAGATTACTGTTACTTGTGCCATCCATTCTTGAGCCTTTAAACATCTGGTGACCAATGTGGGCATCCAAAGTCAGGGCAGCGGTCAGAGGATAGTGGCCATCCAACTGAATATAGGAAGTCCCTTTGCTATCGTATAAGCCATAGTACTTCGTTGTGTCTACATTATACTGCGCAGTCAACCACTTATAGGTCGCGGCGACGTGTACTTCACCCGTATTTATGCCAGAGCTGCCCGAATTAGTCGGGTAATAAACATAGATTCCACCCACATCAAAGGACACATCGTCATTTAACTTGTAGTTGTAACCGCCAAACCAATCAGTTTCTACACCAGCAAGATTAGGGGTGTAAAGAGCAGCGGGTGAAATGCTGGAGCCCCAGAAGCCCGCATAAAACCCTGCTGGCAGGCCCAAATTGATTCCAACTTGTACTGCAGGCTTCTTGTAGGATTGCGACAGACCACGCCAGCGGTAATCGCTGACCACTGCGGCGCTGCCGGACAGACTAACGGCTGGTGCGTCGGCGGCGTACACAGCGGGCACGGCCAAGGCGGACAGTGAAGCGACTACCGATGAAGCGATCAAAGTCATTTTGAATTTATTCATGAATTCCTTCCTCATTGTGTGATGGTACAGATTGCCCCATTGCCATTATCAGGAACCGTGCCACATTTTTATCTCCTTGTTTCATTTGAAATATTCACTATGCCCATTTTTTTCCAGGCAAGGCTATGTATTATTTTGGTGCGCCCCCCGGACCCCGTATGCTTCATATTGGTGCGAATATAACTCCTTGCAAGCGTGACGGTAATCCCTAAGAATCATCCAGTCCATCAATTGAGGGAATAGGTATGTCGCTATCTCACACCATCGAAGAACTATCCCAGCGCATTGAGCAATCGCTCCCTGAAGGCCTTCGCCAAACCAAAGGTGAACTGGACAAGACAATTCGTCAGGCCATCATGAATGCATTCCAGAAAATGGAGCTGGTCACGCGAGACGAGTTTGACATTCAGACGCAGGTTCTCGCCCGTACCCGAGCGAAGCTTGAAATGCTGGAACAGCGTGTTGCCGATATCGAAACACGCCTTGCGCCCCCTGAGTCCAGAAAGAAAGGGTGACGAATCTGCGCCGGTATCGGCGCGTTTCTTTTTGCTTCCTGTTAATTGATTTGAATATTAATTAATTTGAATACTCCATCGACAAAGGCAGGGATGATATGTCGATTGCCAAGGTATTTAGTCGCGCGCGGGTCGGGATTGATGCACCACTCATCACCGTTGAGGCACATGTCAGCAACGGATTACCAGCAATCACACTTGTCGGATTGCCTGAAACGGCGGTACGAGAAAGTCGTGACCGTGTTCGCGCGGCCATTCTTTCTTCCGGTTTCGAATTCCCGCCCCGACGCCTAACGATCAATCTCGCCCCCGCCGACCTCCCCAAGGAAGGGGCTCGCTTCGATCTAGCGATTGCCATCGCCATTCTGGCCGTGACCGGTCAAATACCGAATACGGACGCCCACACGCTTTCGGCCTACGAGTTTTTAGGGGAGTTATCCCTGGACGGTGGCCTGCGTTCTGTCTCCGGAACATTGCCCGCCGCCATCGGCGCCCGAGATCATGAACGAACCCTCATCCTGCCCCCCGGTAGCGCAGCCGAAGTCGCCGTGATCAGTGATGTTCAAGCCCGGACAGCGGCACATCTCACATCGGTTGTCGCCCACCTGGCTGGCCAACAGATACTGGATGCCGTACTTCCGATCACGCACCCAATACCAAACCTGGCCATCGACGGCGATCTTTCGGAAGTCAAAGGTCAACCGCGCGCCAAACGCGCGCTCGCCATTGCGGCGGCCGGATCACACAATCTGCTGCTGATTGGCCCCCCCGGCGCGGGCAAGAGCATGCTGGCGCAGCGACTGCCCGGCATCCTGCCGCCCATGACGGAAACCGAGGCGATCGAAGCGGCAAAGATTGCATCCGTATCCTCGGCTGGCTTCAATCCTCAACGGTTCGGCATTCGGTCTTTTCGTGCCCCCCATCACTCGGCCTCTTCGGTTGCCCTAATCGGCGGGGGGTCTAACCCGAAACCGGGGGAGATTTCCCTGGCTCATCACGCCGTGCTTTTTCTGGACGAATTGCCGGAATTCGATCGCAAGGTTTTAGAAGCGTTACGCGAACCGATGGAGAACGGTCACATCACGATCTCCCGCGCCGCGCAGCAGGCCGAATTTCCGGCTCGATTTCAACTGATTGCGGCCATGAACCCCTCACCGCAGGGCACAGAAATTCACTCCCGGGCTGCGCAGCGATATCGGGCGAAGCTGTCCGGCCCCTTGCTCGACAGGATCGACATGCATCTGGAGATCCCGCGGGTACCCGCCAGCGCCTTGAGTGAAGCGGGCGGCCAGGAAGCGACTTCTGCCGAAGTTCGCGAACAGGTTATCCGGGCGCGTAGCGTGATGATGGCGCGACAGGGCATGCCGAATGCCTTTCTTTCCCCCCGTAATTTGGAAACGGCGGCGGCGCTATCGACGGCGGATAAGGTTTTTTTGAACCAGGCGCTCGAAAAACTGAAATTATCGGGGCGGGCTCGTGATCGGATTCTGAAAGTCGCTCGGACCATCGCCGATCTAGATCAAAAGTCCGCGATCGATACAGCCGCCCTGAGCGAGGCCATGGGGTACCGCAACCTTGATCGCCTGTTCAGTCCACCGGTTTAAACAAATGCTTCCGGGCAGGCAATTCATGGATTATCGGCTCGGAGATTCGCAGCCTTGAGGACCCAATTTTCCGCTCCGTTTAAAAATCCAGAGAATCGGTACAGGGGTGTCGCACATTGCACTAAAATAGTGCGGTCGAGCACCTTCAGGAGGCCTCCCGATCCACCGACCGAGCGACATCGACATGAGACTGCATTTCCGCAAGGCGACTTAGCACTCGCTGAAACGCACCATCGAGCAAATCATCGTGACCCAACGGAACCAACGGTACAGCGGCGGAAAAGATCAGTTTCACGCCACGGTCGTACAGCGCGTCTACCAGCCACATGAAACGGCACGCCTGCGCGAGTGAATCCTGATCGAACGGCCGAACACCCGACAGCAAAATCGTATGGAAACGCCGGGCAAGCTCAATATAGTCGGCCTTACCCCGGGCACCGTCACATAACTCGCTGAAATCGAACCATGCCACGCCGTCGGCATGACAGCGCGCCATCACGGCACGTCCCTCGACGAGCAGACGGGTATTTTGCATGCCGCCGCCATCCGCCAATGTCCGGAAAATCTCGGGAAGTGCCTGCTCAGACAGCCCGGTCAGAACCGGGTTTTCCATCATCTGTTCCGCGACCTGCAAGCGGTAATCCGTATCGCTAACGAAAGGCACCACGTCCATGTGTGCCTTGATCATGGCGATCGTCGGCAAAAACTGATCGCGTTGAAGTCCATTGGGATACAGCGCAGCTGGCTCGGAGTTTGACGTCATCACGATGGCCACACCCCGAGCGAAGAGCCCGTGCAATAACCCACGGATCAGCATCGCGTCGGCAATATCGGTGATATGGAACTCATCCAGGCACAGCAGGCGGACCTGATGCGAGATATCCTTCGCGACCTGCGCCAAAGGATTCACGCGTCCTTTCAGCTGCGTCAGGCGGGCATGAATATCCTGCATGAAATGATGAAAGTGCACGCGCTGCTTGTGCTCGATGGGCACACAGGAAAAGAAGGCATTCATCACAAAACTTTTGCCACGCCCCACACCGCCGCACAGATAGACGCCCCGCACCGGAGCGGGGCGCGTCAGGCGTCGCAGTAAACGGACCGGCGGGAATCGCGAAGGGGATGACGACCTTGATAGCTGTCGGGCCATCAGTTGCAACGCCGCCAGGGCAGCGCGTTGCGAAGAATCCAGGGTAAATCCGAGTTGATCGGCCTGCCTTTGCACACAACGCTCGACCTCATGGCTAGACATGGCACCAACCTTCATGCGCGTGTGAAAACCGGCGGCAACAACTCATGAGAAAACACATCGTCGTTCATATTCATTCACCTTGATGACTCAAGACACGGAACCTTCGCGCAACCACTGAACGACAACCGAGGCTGCCGCCGCTCGATCACGGATAAGCAGCCAAAGTTCCTGATCCTCAAGGTCAAGCAGGCGTTCAAAT
The DNA here is from genome assembly GCA_024636015.1 of Halothiobacillus sp. Lineage (GTDB taxonomy): Bacteria > Pseudomonadota > Gammaproteobacteria > Halothiobacillales > Halothiobacillaceae > Halothiobacillus. The sequence goes on along the minus strand of JAGXHU010000069.1, from coordinate 28,274 downwards.
TCCCGCAGCTGTGGCTCGGTCAATTGAGCGACGCGCTCGTCCAGAAAACAGGCCAGCACCATATCCAGTTCCAGCATGCCACGGCGGCAACGCCAACGGAGGCGATTGAGGTTTGCTGCCCCGAAAAAAGCTTGTCCGCCCACTTCAAACCCATCGTGGTTTTTATTATTCACCATCGCCGCTCAGCGCTCATATCGTCCGCTTCACCAGCAGCGACTTAATCTTGCCGATCGCCTGCGTGGGATTGAGCCCTTTGGGACAGACATCGACGCAGTTCATGATGCTGTGGCAGCGGAACAACCGGTACGGATCTTCCAAATCGTCCAGACGCTCATTCAGTGCCTGATCGCGGCTGTCGGCGATAAAGCGGTAGGCCTGCAGCAACCCGGCGGGGCCGACGAATTTATCCGGATTCCACCAGAATGAAGGGCACGCAGTGGTGCAGCAGGCGCAGAGGATACATTCGTACAGACCATCGAGCTTGGCCCGATCCTCGGGCGATTGCAGACGCTCGACATCCTGCCCGGGTTCGTCATGGTTGATGAGGTAGGGTTTGACGGAGCGGTAGTGCTCAAGGAACTGGCTCATATCCACCACCAGATCGCGGATCACCGGCAGACCGGACAGCGGCCGCAGCGTAATCGGCTGCTTGAGTTCACTCAGTGGCGTCACACAGGCCAGACCATTTCTGCCGTTGATGTTCATGCCATCCGAGCCGCACACACCCTCACGACAGGAATAGCGCACGCTCAGAGTCTCGTCCTGCGCCTTGATCAGCAGGATGGCGTCGAGCAGCATGTTGCCTTCCGGTTCGATATCCAGCGTGTAGTCCTGCATGTAGGGCTTGCTGTCCGTATCGGGGTTATAGCGATAGATGGAAAAACGCATGATGAGATCCTAGTAAACACGGGGTTTGGGCTGAAATTCATCCACGGTCAGCGGTTTCTGCCGCACCGGCTTGTAGTCCAGCCGATGATCTGCAGCGAAATAGAGCGAATGCTTCATCCACACCGTATCGTCGCGCTCGGGGAAGTCATCGCGGGCATGCGCGCCGCGGCTCTCCTGGCGTGCCGCGGCAGAAATCATGGTGGCCAAAGCGACCGCCATCAGGTTCTCCAGCTCTAGTGCCTCAATGCGCCCAGTATTAAAGACTCTGCTGTGATCGCGTAACACCACGTTGGGCAGTTTGGCCGCGATTTCCCGTATTTTCTTCACCCCATCCTGCAGCAGCGCTTCATTGCGAAACACGCCACAATGAAGCTGCATGGTCTTTCTCATCTCCTCACGCAGTTGAGCCACGGTAATGCCGTCGCCTTTTCTATCCCAGCGCGTCATCCGGGTCGAAATGCGCTCCAGGGATGTTGGGGGAACGGGTCGGGTGGTCGGATTTTCTCGACAATATGCAATCACGTCATTACCCGCAGCACGCCCGAAGACGATCAGATCCAGCAGGGAGTTACTACCCAAACGATTGGCGCCATGCACCGAAACACAGGCACATTCGCCGATGGCATAGAGTCCAGGTACTGCCTCCTCCGCACCGTTACCGCCTGGTTTCACCACTCGGCCCTGCAGATCGGTCGGAATGCCGCCCATCATGTAGTGCACGGTGGGTACGACCGGAATCGGGTCCGTCGCCGGATCGACATGCGCAAATTTTTTCGCCAGCTCGCTGATCCCCGGCAAACGCTGCTGAATGACCTCCGGGCCGAGGTGGTCGAGCTTGAGCAGCACATGGTCGCCGTCCTTGCCGCAACCGCGCCCTTCGAAGATCTCCATCGCCATGGCACGCGATATCACATCACGGCTGGCCAGATCCTTGGCGTTGGGCGCGTAGCGCTCCATGAAACGCTCGCCGTTCTTGTTCACGAGGTACCCGCCTTCACCGCGTACACCCTCGGTCACGAGCACGCCCACACCATGAATGCCGGTGGGGTGGAATTGCCAGAACTCCATGTCCTCCAGGGGAATGCCAGCCCGCAACGCCATGCCCAGGCCATCGCCCGTGTTAATTAGTGCATTCGTGGTGGCCGAAAAAATACGCCCGGCGCCGCCGGTGGCGAGGAGGGTAGCGCGTGCCTCGATGAAAATCGTCTCGCCAGACTCGATCCCAATCGCCACCACGCCCAAGGCATGGCCCTGCTCGTCCATGACCAGATCGATCGCGAAATACTCTTCGAAAAACTGCGTGCGCGCGGCAATATTGCGCTGATACAGCGTATGGAGCATGGCATGCCCGGTACGATCGGCTACCGCGCAGGTTCGCACGGCAGGCGCGCCCCCGTACTCCTGGGTCATGCCCCCAAAGGGGCGCTGATAGATCTTGCCATTGTCCAGCCGGTCGAACGGCATACCGTAGTGCTCCAGCTCGATCACCGCTTCATTGGCATTCCGGCACATGAACTCGATCGCATCCTGATCACCCAGATAATCAGAACCTTTGACCGTGTCGTACATGTGCCAATGCCAGTTATCAGCGCTCACATTGCCGAGGCTGGCGGCAATGCCGCCCTGGGCCGAAACCGTATGAGAACGGGTGGGATACACCTTGGACACCACGGCCACCTTGATGCCCGCTTCGGCAAGCTGCAAGGCAGCACGCAAACCGGCACCGCCGCCACCGATAATCACCGCGTCGAATGTTCTTTTATCCATGTTCATTTCCGGGCTCTTGGCTGTGTTCATGCAGGGCCCCATAAAATCCGTACCGCCCAGGCGGCATAAGCCACCAGCGCCAGAATCACGAGTGCGTACAGTCCGAGCCGGATCAGGGTGGCGTGTACGTAATCCATAAAAATATCCCGCATCCCCAGCCAGGCGTGGAGAAACAGGCTCAGCAGGAAAATCAGGCTGAAAAGGCGCACGGGCAGGCTATGAAACAGCTCCTGCCAGCCGGCGAAATTCGATACGGGCTGCCACAGCAGATATCCGGTCATGAACAGGGTGTACACGGCCATGACGACGGCCGTCAGGCGCTGGACCAACCAGTCCTTGATGCCGTAGCGGTCACCACTGGGCACGCGACTTACCATATCAGCACCCCGATCAGCAGCGTGAGCCCGATGCTGACCACGAGCACCAGCTTCGCACTGAAGCGCGCCTGCGCCAGATGGACGCCAATATCCAGATCCAGCGCCAGATAACGCAGGCCCATGCAGAAATGATGCAGATAAGCCCAGACCACAACCAACAGGCCCAATTTCGCCAGAGGTGCGTGAAACCAGGACAGCACCTCGGCAAAACCCTCGGCCGAAGTCAGCGATAACTGCAAGACATACAGCAGGAGCGGCAGCAGCAGGAACAGCAACGCCCCGCTCGCGCGATGCATGATGGAAACGATGCCCGGCAGCGGCAACCGGATTTTGAGCAGATTGAGGGAAACCGGTCGACGGGCTGCCATGATTACGCCTCCGCCCGCATAACAAACAATCCGGATATCGCGCCCACGCCGAAGCGGGCTGGAGAGTCGAGTACGCACGGTGTCGGGGAATCCATAACGGTCCTAATTCAATTCGTCGAAATAATAGTGATGCTCGGTGTTCACATAACTCATGCGCCACTCCACCGGCTGATTCTTGTAGGTGAACGCCACCCGCTCAATACACAGCAGGGGCGCCCCCACCGCAACACCCAGCAGCGTGGCCACGGGCTCATCGGCGAGCACGGCACGAATGCGCTCTTCCGCCGAAATGATCCGAATCTGATACTGCGTTTCGTACAGCGAATACAACGTGCCTTTGTAGGCATTCACATGCTCTTCGACCATCGCGCTGGAAATGCCTTTCAGCAGCGCGGCGGGTAGACGGATGTCGTCGTACACGACGGCTTTGCCGGACAGGGTCAGCACGCGCTGCACCTGTACCAGCGCGCTGCCGCTACGAGCGCCCAGGCGCCGAGCCACCGACGCATCCGCCTTGCCGCGACCGAAACCGATAAACGTACTTTGCGGATAGGCCTGCTCACCGGCCAGGTTACGCAGATGCAGAAAACGGTAGGTCGTACCGTCATCGGCGTGGGTCGCCACGAAGGTACCCTTGCCCTGACGCCGCATCAGCATGTTCTCTGCCACCAGTTCATTGATGGCCTTGCGCACCGTGCCCTGGCTGACCTCATAACGATCCGCCAGCGCCATCTCACTCGGGATCATGGCGCCCGGCTGCCACTCGCCATCGGACAGGCTGCGCGTGATCAACCGTTTGATCTGCTCGTAGAGCGGCATAAAACTGGGGGTCTGCTGTTTCGATATCATGGCGAAAAAGTATATATCACAACTTTCAGACAAGTCTATGTTGTCTTATATAAGACATAACACAAGGAAGAACCATGCTCGGGCATAGCCACTGACTAAAACGAAGGCGGACTGCAGGAACTAACCAGCGTGCAGGGCTCCTTGCCCACATTGCGGAACCGATGCGGCTGCCGACTGTTGAAGTAATAGGCATCCCCCGGTTTGAGCACGCGGGTTGCCTCACCGACGGTCACTTCCAGCTGGCCGGTCAGAATGACGCCGCCTTCTTCACCTTCGTGATGCAGCATGTTCAGCCCGGTGTCCGCGCCTGCGTCATAGTGTTCGAAAAGTATTTGCAGCGCATGACCCGCCCGTGCCGAGCCAATCTGCCGATAGGAAATCCCCTCCCCGCCGCTGATCTCGGTCAGTTCGGCGGCGCGGTAGAAAATCTCGCTTTCTGCGGGCGGCAACTCGTCGGAGAAGAACTCGGCCAGGGTCATCGGAATGCCAGCGAGTATTCGCTTGAGCGCACTCACCGAGGGGCTGGTTCGCCCCGACTCGATCAATGAAATCGTGGCGTGTGCCACACCCGTCCGTTTGGCCAGCGCGCGCTGCGACAGTTGATGCCGCAACCGCACCAATCGAAGACGAAAACCGACGTCCTGCTCCATAGGTTCTCCCCAGCTGTTATGAGTGTTAATAATCCAATAACAGTACGGTAGCACCGAGCATGAAAATCAGCCACTTGAATAGGTGAAAATACAGTCTTGACGGCAAATAGTGAACACCCCGACACTCGCTTCATCGCCAACCGAGGAATCACCCGTGTCCGACCTGCCCAATCTCGATCATTACTGGCTGCCCTTCACCGCAAACCGGCAATTCAAAAGCATGCCGCGCCTGTTCAAGGCCGCGAAAGGCAACTACTACACCACCATTGACGACCGAATCCTGCTCGATGGCACGGCCGGCTTGTGGTGCGTTGCGGCGGGGCATGGCCGTGAGGAAATCGCCAGCGCCGTAGCGCACCAGTTGCGCACATTGGACTATGCGCCCGCCTTCCAGAACAGCCATCCATTGGCGTTTGAAGCGGCCGAGCGGCTCGCCCAGTACATGCCGCCCGGACTGGACCGGATTTTCTTCACCGGCTCCGGTTCGGAATCCGCAGACACCGCGCTGAAAATCGCCCTGGCCTATCACCGCATAACCGGCAATCCGCTGCGCAACAAGCTGATCGGCCGCGAGCGCGGCTACCACGGTGTCAATTTTGGCGGCCTCGCCGTGGGCGGCATTGCGGGCAACCGCAAGGCGTTCGGCAATGGCCTGACCGGCGTCGATCATATCCGCCACACACTGGACATCACCCGCAATGCCTTTACGCGCGGCCTGCCGCTGGATGGCGGCATCGCACTGGCCAACGAATTCGAACAAAGAATCACCACCCTGCATGATCCATCAACGATCGCCGCGCTGATCGTGGAACCGATGCAAGGCTCGGCTGGCGTGGTGCTCCCGCCGGTGGGTTATCTCAAACGCCTGCGTGAAATCTGCGACAAGCACGGCATCCTGCTGATCTTCGACGAAGTCATCACCGGATTCGGCCGCCTCGGCACCCGGTTCGCCTCGGATTACTTCGGTGTGGTGCCGGACATCATCACCTGCGCCAAGGGGCTGACCAATGGCGCCGTGCCGATGGGCGCCGTTGCCGTCAAACGCGAAATCCATGACGCCTTCATGGCCAACAGCCCGGCCAATGCCATCGAACTGCCGCATGGCTACACCTATACCGCGCACCCGATCGCCTGTGCGGCGGCCATCGCCACGCTCGACATCTTCGCCTCGGAAAAACTGGAGGACCGGGCGGCCGGCCTGAGCGCGCATTTCGAACAGGCCGCGCACAGTCTGAAGGGCGTTCCGTTCGTCAAGGACGTCCGCAACATCGGTCTCGTAGCGGGCATCGAGCTGGAGTCCATTCCAGGCAAACCCGGTGCCGCCGCATTTGCCACCTACCTCAAGTGCTATGAAATGGGCGTGCTGGTGCGCTATACCGGCGACATCATCGCCATTTCGCCGCCCCTCACCATCGAGAAAGACGAAATCGACCGTATTTTCAGCGCCATTGGCGATGCGCTCAACGCGCTGGCCGCCGAGGGCGAAGCGGGCCTGGATCCCACTCGTTACCTCAAGAACGAGCAGCAATGGGCCGCACACCAACAAGAAATTCATCAACAACAAGCGACCTTGGAGCAAACAGCATGACCGTGCCGGAACAAACACTGCCGATCATCGGCCATTACATCGACGGGCAAAACGTCGCGGGCAGCGGTGAACGGAAGGGCGATGTGTACAACCCGGCCATCGGCCAGATTCAGGCTCAGGTTTGTTTTGCCACGAAGGACGAAGTCCAGCTGGCCATCGCCGCCGCCGAAGAGGCCTTTCCCGCCTGGTCCTCCACGCCGCCCCTGAAGCGCGCGCGGGTCATGTTCAAGTTCAAGGAGCTGCTGGAGAAAAACAGCGACGCACTGGCACGCGCCATTACCCGGGAGCACGGCAAAACCGTCAGCGATGCGCACGGTGAAATCATCCGCGGCCTCGAAGTGGTCGAGTTCGCCTGCGGCATGCCGCATCTGCTCAAAGGTGAATTCAGCGATCAGGTGGGTACCGGCATCGATACCCACAGCCTGCGCCAGCCGCTCGGCATCGTGGCGGGCATCACCCCGTTCAACTTTCCGGTCATGGTGCCGCTGTGGATGATCCCGATGGCGCTGGCCAGCGGCAACACCTTCATTCTCAAGCCTTCCGAGCGCGACCCCAGCGCCAGCCTGATGCTGGCCGACCTGCTTGCGCAGGCGGGTCTGCCGACCGGTGTCTTCAATGTGGTGCAGGGCGACAAACTGGCCGTGGATACGCTGCTGACGGACAAGCGGGTACAGGCGATCAGTTTTGTCGGCTCAACCCCGATTGCCGAATACATCTACACCACGGGCACGGCAAACGGCAAACGGGTGCAGGCGCTGGGCGGCGCCAAAAACCACCTCGTAGTCATGCCCGATGCGGATCTCGACCAGGTTGCCGATGCCCTGATCGGTGCTGGCTTTGGTTCGGCCGGCGAGCGCTGCATGGCCATCACCGTGGCGGTTGCCGTAGGCGGTGTCGGTGATGCGCTGGTCGCCAAACTCGCCGAGAAGGCGCGCACCATTCGCGTCGGTCAGGGTCTGGATGAAAACGCCGACATGGGCCCGCTGGTAACCCCGCAGCACTATGCGAAGGTCAAGGCCTACGTGGATTCGGGGGTTCAGGAAGGCGCCAAGCTCGTGGTCGACGGCCGTGATTTCACACTGCCCGGGCACGAGGACGGGTTCTTCATCGGTCCTTGCCTGTTCGATCAGGTCACCCCGGAGATGAAAATTTATCAGGAAGAAATTTTCGGCCCGGTGCTGTCCGTCATGCACGTCAACGATTTCGAAACCGCGCTAAAACTGGTCAACGACCATGAGTTCGGTAATGGTACGGCGATCTTCACCCGTGATGGTGGCGCGGCGCGCGAATTCTCTCGTCGCGTACAGGTCGGCATGGTCGGCGTGAATGTGCCGATCCCCGTCCCGATCGCCTTCCATAGCTTCGGTGGCTGGAAACGCTCGCTGTTTGGCGACCACCACGTCTACGGCCCGGAAGGCGTCCGGTTCTATACCCGCCTCAAGACCACGACGACACGGTGGCCTGCCGGAACCCTACTCGCAGCCGAATTTGTCATGCCGACGATGAAGTAAGCCGGAACGCGTACCCGCCGTCCACCCGGAGCCATCGGGCGGACGGCGTTTTTTATGAATGTCTGTTTATTGAAACGACCCCGTACCCTTATGATGTGACGCGCTGAACCGTTGCCCACACCGTGCGGGATTTTGAACCAACGCGTTTGTCACCACCGCATAGAGGTATCTGCTCATGATTGGTTTTGCCTCCGGCCGGATTGCGGCTCAAACCACCCTGGTGTCCGTCGCGTCCTACCTTGCTGGTTTTTATTTCACCGAACTCTTTCATGCCGCCTCGGCAAGCATGGGGGCGCTGTGGTCTGCGGTGTCGGGAATCGTGGTGCTTCAGGCAACGCAACGCGATACCTGGTCGTCGGCGTCGCTCCGGATATTCGGCTCACTCATCGGCGCGGTCACCAGCGCCGCCTATCTCTCCGTGCTGCCATTCAGCCCGATCGGCATGGCCGTATCCATTTTTGTGACCGTGCTTCTATGCCATGTCGCGCGGATTCCCGATCATGCGCGCTTGGCCGCAATCACCGTCGTTGTCATCATGGTCATTACCAGTATCGACCCGACATTGAATCCGATCAGCAATGCGGCGCTACGATTCAGTGAGTCCTTTATCGGCGCGACAATCGCCGTGTTCGCGGCACTTCTTTGGCCAGGACCGAAGGATCTACCCAGCGCACCACTTCCGGACGCTCAGGACTAACGGGCAGGGCGGCAATCGCCTGGATCGGGTGGGCCGGTTCAGGCGATGGTCGTACTCGAAAACAGATTGATCACGATCACGCCGCTCAGAATCAACCCCACGCCGATCATGGCTGGCGGATCCAGCGTCTGCTTGAAGAAGAGGGCGCCGATCAGCGCAAGCAGCACGATGCCGACCCCCGACCAGACCGCATAAACGATCCCGACCGGGATGGTTTTCAGTGTGAGTGACAGCAGATAGAACGACAGGGCATAGCTGACCACCACCACCACGGAGGGCCAAAGCCGCGTGAAACCTTCCGCGGATTTGAGCGCGCTGATGCCGATGACCTCGGTGATAATGGCGATCCCCAGATAAAACCAATATACAGAATCTTTCACGTTGATCACGGCCAGGCCAGATAGCGCTGATATTCCCAGTCGCTGACCGAACGGCAGTAGTCGATCCACTCGGCACGCATGGTGTCGAGAAAGCCGGTCATCAAGTCATCCCCCAATGCATCCGTCAACGTCTTGTCCGCCGCCAGCGCATCCAGCGCCTGCCCCAGCGTCTGCGGCAAGGTCGCCACGCCGCGTTCGACAAAGTGGCGGTCGGACCATTCGTACAAATCCTCATCGATCGGGGCGGGTGGGCACATGCCGCGCTCCACGCCATCCAGCATCGCGGCGATCGCAGATGCCAACGCCAGATAGATATTGCAACTACCATCGGTCAGGCGGAACTCGATCCGCCCGCCGGTCACCCGAACCACCGTGGTGCGATTGTTGTCGCCCCAGGCAATGTGCGCCGGTGCCCAGCTCGTGCCGGACAGCGAACGGCCTACCACCAGCCGCTTGTAGGAGTTCACCGTCGGTGCGTGCAGCGCCGTCAATGCCGGACTATGTGCAAGCAGACCGGCCACGCATTGCCGACCGGTTTCGGACAGGCCATGCGAGTCCGTCGGTTCGGCCATTACCGCCCGCCCTTCGCCATCCCGGAGGGACAGATGCATATGCAAACCGTTACCGGGTCGGTCGGCGAAGGGTTTGGGCATCAGGGTAAATATCAGCCCGGCTTCCTCGGCAATTTGATGGGCCGCCATCTTGAACAGGATAAAGCGGTCGGCAGCCGTCAGCGCATCGCTGTAGTGGTAATTGAGTTCGTACTGACCACTGGCATCCTCGTGGTCGATCTGGAACACATCAAAACCGCAGGCATCAAGCCCCTGTTCCAGGCGCCGCAACACCTCGCGGACCCGCGCCATGGCCTTGAGGTCGTAGGAGGGTTTGTCCAGCACGTCAGCAGCATCGGCCGAAACCGGTCTGCCCGCCCCGTCCTGATGGAAGAGGCAAAACTCCGGTTCGATACCCACGTTCAGGGTCCAGCCGCGTTCCGCCAAACGCGCCATCTGGCGACGGAGCAAAGTACGAACACAGCGTTCGTAGGGCTCATCCAGCACCACACCCTCACAGACGATGCGGGCATAGCCCGGCATCCACGGCAGCGCCTGCAACGTCGCCAGATCACCGCGACCATAAAATTCGGCACGGGGACCGTGACGCGGCAGACCCGTGCCGTTGATGGAGGGTGATCCGAATCCCGCCCCCGGCAGCATGATGTCGTCCAGATGGGCGAGGGGAATATAGGTCCCTTTGGCCGCACCGTGAATATCCACGAACTGGGCGATGACGGTATGCACACCTGCCGTGGCCATGCGCTGCCGGGCTTCTGCAACGGCGGTCGTGGGCGCGGTTTCTTCCGGAAGGCTCATAATTACGCCTTGGCCAATGCCCGGTCGAGAATATCCAGGGCCTCGTCGAACACGGCATCTTCCGTGGTTAACGGGTAAAGGAAGCGCATCACGTTGGCATAGACGCCGCAGGTCAGCAGAATCAGCCCTTAATCCAGCGCCGCCTGCTGCACACGTTTGACGGCATCGGGTGACGGCGCGCCGGTGGCCGGATCGAAAAATTCGGCCGCCACCATCGAGCCCAATCCGCGCACCTCTTTCAAGGCAGGCACCCGGCTCTGCGCCGCGGTGAGGCGCGCCATCAGCTTTTCGCCCAGCCGGTTGGATCGCTCGACCAGTTTTTCCTGCTCGATCACATCGATCACCGCATGCGAGGCCGCCACCGCCAGGGGATTCCCCGCGTAGGTGCCGCCCAAGCCACCCGGTGCCGGGGCATCCATTACTTCCGCCCTGCCGCAGACGGCGGACAGGGTCATGCCGCCCGCCATGCTCTTGGCCATGGTCATGATGTCCGGCAGCACATCGTAATGCTCGGCGGCGAACAGCTTGCCGGTCCGCCCGAAGCCGGTCTGCACTTCGTCGTAAATCAGCAGGATGCCGTGCGCGTCACAAACCGTGCGCAAGCCACGCATGAGTTCCGGCGGCGCGATATAGAAACCGCCTTCACCCTGTACCGGTTCGATAATGATGGCCGCTACCCGATTCGGTTCGATATCGGCCTTGAATAAGGTTTCAAGTGCGTGCAGGGCGTCCTCGACGGTGACGCCATGCACGTCCATCGGGAACGGCAGGTGGTAGACCTCCGAGGGGAATGGCCCGAAACCCACCTTGTAGGGCACCACCTTGCCGGTCAGCGCGCAGCCCATCATGGTTCGGCCATGAAAACCGCCCGAAAACGCAATGATGCCCGCCCGACCGGTGCTGGAGCGGGCGATCTTGACGGCGTTTTCAACCGCTTCCGCCCCACTGGAAAAGAAGGCGGTCTTTTTGGTATGGCTGCCCGGCGTCAGCGCATTGATGCGCTCGGCCAGCGTGACATACCCCTCATAAGGCAACACCTGATAGCAGGTATGCGTGAAACGCTTGAGCTGCGCCTCGATCGCGGCCACGAGGGCAGGGTGACGATGGCCCGTATTCAGCACGGCAATACCGCCGGCGAAATCGATATAGCGATTGCCCTCGATATCCCAGACTTCGGCATTCAGGGCGCGATCGACGTAGAAGCCCGCCATCACACCGACCCCGCGTGGGGTGGCGGCAAGCCGACGTTCATGCAGGGCGGCGTTGTTGATTTGATCCAATGGTTTTTTAGTCATGGGTTTGGCTGTCATGTCGCTTTTCCTTGCCCACCGAATCAGGTGAGGCTAATCCATGTGGTTTTGAGTTCTGTGTATTTTTCCAGCGCATGCAGCGATTTGTCGCGGCCATTGCCGGACTGCTTGTAGCCGCCGAACGGTACGGTGATGTCGTCTTCGTCATAGCAATTGACGTGCACGGTACCGGCGCGCAGCGCACGGGAAACCAGATGCGCCCGTGAAATATCACGGGTCCACACGGCGGCGGCCAGACCATAACTGGTGTCGTTGGCGATCTGAATGGCTTCTTCCTGCGAATCGAAGGTGATGATCGACAACACGGGGCCGAAGATTTCCTCGCTGGCGATAATCATCTCGTTGGTCACGCCATCGAAGATGGTCGGCGACACGTAAAAGCCACCGGTTTCCGTGCGGACGCGTTCACCGCCGCAACACAGCGTGGCGCCCTGGCTTTTGCCAGCCTCGATGTATTTGAGCACGTTGTCCATCTGCCCCTGATCGACCAGCGCCCCCATCGTCGTATTCGGATCGAGCGGGTCGCCCGGCATGTGCCTGGGCGAGTACTGCTTCAGTTTCTCGACGAATTCGTCACGAATGGAGCGCTCGACCAGCAGCCGCGACGGCGCGTTGCAGCTCTCGCCCTGGTTGTAGAAGATGGAACCCGCTGCTGCCGCGACTGCGCGATCCAGATCCGGGCAATCGGCAAAAACGATGTTGGGCGACTTGCCACCCAGTTCGCACCAGGCGCGCTTGAGATTGCTCTCACCCGCCATGACCTGAATTTTCTTGCCCACGGCGGTCGAACCGGTAAAGGCGATGCAGTCCACATCCATGTGCAGAGCCAGCGGCGAACCCGCCTCCGGGCCGAACCCCGGCACCACATTGAACACACCGACCGGAATACCCGCTTCCAGTGCCAGATCCCCCAGACGCAAGGCCGTCAGCGGGGATTTTTCCGATGGCTTGAGGATCACACTGTTCCCCGCGACCAAGGCCGGTGCGATCTTCCATGAGGCCATCAGCAACGGATAATTCCAGGGTACGATGGCGGCCACAACACCCATGGGCTCACGGGTGATCAGCGCCAGCGTACGGTCGTTGGTCGGTGCAATTTCGTCGTATACCTTGTCGATCGCTTCGCCATACCAACGCAGGGTATTGGCCGTCGCCGGCACATCGGTCGCCATACTGGCCGAAATCGGTTTGCCCATATCCAGGGTTTCCAGCAATGCCAGTTCTTCCCGGTTGGCCATGACGAGATCGGCAAAGCGGATCAGCGTCCGTTTGCGATCGCCGGGGGACATACCTGCCCAGCGCCGATCCGCAAACGCCGCGCGCGCGGCAGCCACGGCACGATCCACATCCGCCGCCTTGCATCGCGCGACGCTGGCCAACCTGCGGCCATCGATCGGCGACAGGCACTCGAATGTCCCGCCATCGACCGCATCCACGCGCCGACCATTAATTAATGCCCGGCCATCAATCACAAGCGCGGCGGCTCGTGCATGCCAATCTATCGTGTTCATGTCATTACCTCTGTGTCTGGGCTGGCCGGATGTTTACGCCGGAAAATTTTGGCAGGCGTCGCTTACAGTCCCGCCATGGCGACATATTTCATTTCCAGATATTCGTCGATACCGTGGTGTGAGCCTTCGCGCCCCAGGCCCGATTGCTTGACCCCGCCGAACGGCGCCACTTCGTTGGAAAATACCCCGGTATTCACGCCGACCATGCCGTACTCCAGCGCTTCGGCGACCCGCCAGATGCGGCCGATATCGCGACTGAAAAAGTACGACGCCAGACCGAATTCGGTGCGATTGGCCAGCTCGATCACTTCATCATCGGTCTTAAAGCGGAACAACGGCGCAACCGGGCCGAAGGTTTCCTCGCTGAAAATCATGGCATCCGGACTCACATCTGCCAGTACGGTCGGCTCATAGAATGTGCCGCCCAGTGCATGGCGTTTGCCGCCCGAAACCAGGCGAGCGCCCTTGGCGAGCGCATCGCTGACGTGGCTTTCCACCTTGGCCAGCGCGGCCGCGTCAATCAAAGGGCCTTGCGTGATGCCGTCCGTGAACCCATCGCCCACCCGCAGCTCGGCCACACGATCAGCCAGTTTCTGGGCAAATGCGTCAAATATCCCATCCTGAACGAACAGGCGGTTGGCACAGACGCAGGTTTGGCCGGCATTGCGGTATTTGCTGGCGATGGCACCGTCCACTGCGGCATCCAGATCGGCATCGTCGAACACGATAAAGGGGGCGTTCCCACCCAGCTCCAGCGACAGTTTCTTGATGGTGTCGGCGCTCTGGCGCATCAGGATACGACCCACTTCGGTCGAACCGGTAAAGGACAGCTTGGTCACGACGGGGCTGTCGCAGATCGCCCCCCCGATCTGGACCGGATCGCCGGTGATCACCTGAAACACGCCCCCCGGAATACCGGCCTCTTCGGCCAGCACGGCGAGTGCAAATGCCGACAAGGGCGTTTGTTCGGCGGGTTTGACGATCATCGAGCAACCGGCCGCCAGCGCTGGCGCCGCCTTGCGGGTGATCATCGCCGTTGGGAAATTCCACGGTGTAATCGCTGCGGTCACACCGATCGGCTGCTTCAGAACCAACAGACGGCGATCGCCCTGCGGCGCCGGGATCACCTCGCCGTACACGCGCTTGGCCTCTTCGGCAAACCACTCGATAAAACTGGCGCCATAGGCAATTTCGCCGCGCGCTTCGGCCAACGGCTTGCCCTGTTCGGCCGTGAGTATCCGTGCCAGATCTTCCTGATGCTGCATGATCAGGGCAAACCAGGTCTTCAAACGCGCAGATCGCCCCTTGGCTGTCAGGGTACGCCACTGCTTTTGCGCAATGGCGGCGGCGGCAATGGCACGCTCCGTTTCCGCTCGCCCCATCAGAGGCACCTGGGCGATTGCCGTCCCGGTGGCTGGGTTTGTGACCGTCATGGTGGCGCCGGAATCAGCGCCTACCCAGTGCCCGTCCAGCCAGGCGACCCCCTGTTTGAGAAGCGCCGGATGATTCAATTGGATCGACATAAATGCTCCAAAATTTGATGTACAGACGAGCCACCCAGCTCAACTGTAGGATTGCTGCAAAAAACGCGTAGTGGACGATCGGTGCCACCACAAACGACGAGGCATCGATCCCGTATCCGTCCTGTTTGGCCCACCGAACGGCGGCAGGCCTGCCGGTTCAGGCCAAAGCGATGGTTAGATTAATTTTTGACCTGTGCATAGGCTTCGGCAACTTCACGCTGGCGTCGTCGCCCTGCCCGGAGTTGATACAGGCTGGAGGCGATCACCCCGATACTGACAACAACAATGATGACCGTAGCAACGGCATTGATTGAGGGGTCCAGCCCCAAGCGCGCCCGGGAGAAGATTACCAGCGGCAAGGTGGTCGACCCGGGGCCGGACAGGAACGCAGCAATCACGACATCATCAAATGACAGCGTGAAGGTGAGCAGAAATGCCGACACCAGGGCGGCCGCGATCAGGGGCAAGGTGACCAGTGCAAACACTTGAAACGGTTTGCAGCCGAGATCCATGGCGGCTTCTTCGAGATGATGATCGATTTCGCGTAGTCGAGACATGATGACCACCGTGGCGAATGAGGTACCGATCAACGCATGTCCCAACAGAATCGTCCCAATGCCACGCTCGGGAAAACCCAACCACTTTTGCATGGCAACCAGCATCAGTAACAACGAGATACCCACGATGACGTCGGGCATGACGAGGGGGGCGTTCGCCATGGAGGCCAGCATGCCCCGCCCCTTGAATCGACCATAACGGACGAGCACAAAAGCGGTAAACGTACCGAAGATCACCGACAGGGTGGCGCTCATGAAAGCTAGCTTGAGCGAAATGATCAGTCCGTCGATCAATTCCCGATCATGGGCCGCATCCACATACCATTTGAAGGTGAAGCCCGTCCATGCCGTGCTCAGTCGGGAGTCGTTAAACGAGTACACGACCAGGGTGACGATGGGAATGTACAGAAAGATAAATACAGCGATCAGCCATGTACGACCAAATAATGATCGACCAAAAAGGTTTTTCATGACTTATCTCCGAGCTTGGTTTCATCGTTGTAGCGATTGAACAAGGCCATCGGCACAAGAATGAGCAGAATCATCACGATGGTGACGGCAGACGCCATGGGCCAATCGTTGTTGCTGAAGAACTCATCCCACAAGACACGCGCGATCATGAGCGTTCTCGGGCCGCCCAGTAATTCAGGGATCACATACTCACCAAATGCGGGGATAAAAACCAACAAGGAGCCCGCAATAATGCCGCGCTTGGTCAGCGGCACCGTCACCAGCCAGAAGGTTTTGAACGGGCTGGCACCCAGATCTGCCGCCGCTTCGAGCATACGCCCATCCAGTTTTACCAGCGTGGCGTAGAGCGGTAGCACCATAAACGGCAAATAGGCATACACCATGCCGATGGTCAGAGAGAACGACGTGTGCATCATGTGCAAGGGAGATGAGACCAGCCCCAGCTCGGCAAGCCCCTGATTTACAACGCCATTGTCTGAGAGCAGGGCTTTCCACGCATAGATGCGCAGTAGGAATGACGTCCAGAACGGCAGCATAACCAGCATCAGCAGCACCGAACGCAGATGCGCCGGCGCCCGGGCAATAAAATAAGCAAACGGATAACCCAGAACCAGGCAGTAGAGGGTTGTCACCGCAGCAAACGTCAATGAGGAGAGATAGGTTTTGAAATAGAGCGAGTCGTCGCCCAGATACAGATAATTACCGAAATTGAATTTCAGGGTCAGTTCGTCATCGGCCCAATGCCATATGCTGGACACCGAGGTGATGTTCATGTGGGCCAGACTGATGTCCAGGACGAGCAGCAAAGGCGCGGCAGCCAAGGCAAACAGCCAGACCATCGGAACGGCGATCACCAGATTCCGAACGGTGAACAGTCCGTGGATTCGGGGCAGTATGGATTTAAACATCATGATGTTTTCGCCCTCATTCCGTCAGCACGACCATGGCATCCCGGCTCCAGTGCGCAAAAACTCGGTCCCCCCAGGTTAAATCATCCGCGGTTTTCCGCGTCAGATTGGCCTGCTGAACCTTGAGGTTCATGCCCGTATTCAGCTTGATGTGATAAGTCGTATGTGCGCCGAAATACGCAATTTCAACGACCTCGCCCTCACACCAGTTATGCGCCTTGTTCGGTTGCTGTGCCGATAGCTGGATTTTTTCAGGGCGCAGTGCCACACCGACGTTCATACCCGGCACACCGGAAATGCCATGGCCAACATAGTGCGTACACTCGGGGCAACGCACGGTAATGTGATCGGGTTCGTCTTCGTCGACCTTGCCCTCGAAGATATTCACATTGCCGATAAAACTCGCGACCAGCCGACTGTTCGGCATTTCGTAGACTTCATCCGGCGTACCCACCTGAAGGAAATAGCCCTCGTCCATGACCGCGATGTGCGAGGCCATCGTCATTGCTTCTTCCTGATCATGGGTCACCAGAACACAGGTCACGCCGACCTGCTCAATGATATTAACCAATTCGAACTGGGTAGTTTCGCGCAATTTTTTATCCAGCGCCCCCAGCGGCTCATCAAGCAGAAGGAGCGTGGGTCGCTTGGCAAGACTGCGTGCCAATGCCACCCGCTGCTGCTGACCACCAGACAATTGATGGGGTTTGCGTTTGCCGTATTTGGACAGTTGCACCAGGCTGAGCATGGCGTCCACACGCTCGGCCAGCTCGGCCTTTCTCAAGCCATCGCGCCGCAGGCCGAATGCCACGTTGTCCCAAACACTCAGATGCGGAAATAACGCATAGGACTGAAACATCATGTTGACCGGGCGCTGATAGGGCGTTAGGTCGGTGATGTCCTGACCCGACAGATAAATCCGGCCACTGGTCGGAGTTTCAAATCCCGCCAGCATACGAAGCAAGGTCGACTTGCCACACCCCGAGCTGCCGACGAGCGCAAAAATCTCGCCCTTGGACACAGACAACGACACATTGTCGACTGCCTTGACGACACCGTCGAAAACCTTGCTGACGCCCTCGATTCTCAATAAAACATCGGGGTCCGTATTGGCTATTACCGGCGCCATACCAATCTCCTCATGGGGGGTTCAACTCCTCGACCCAACCAGCCAGTTTCGCTGGCCGGTTGGGTCGAGAAGCGCTCCGCACGCAGAACGCGCACGGAGCGCATGGACATTAAGAGCCGGTCTTGAACTTGGTATACAGACGGGTCATCAGGCGACGTGTGTCGCTGTTGACGGCCATGGGGGTCACCAGTTTTTTCATGTCGGATTCAGACAGGAACACCGACTTGTTGTTCGCAACGCTGGGCGTAACGAACGGCAGCGAGTCCTTGTTGGGGTTGGCGTACAGAACCGCATTGGTCAGGGTCGCATCTACCTTCGGCTGCAGGATGTAATTCATCCACTTGAGCGCATTCTCGGGATGCGGCGCGTCGGCCGGAATAGCCATGCTGTCAAAGAAGGCCAGGCCACCATTTTCCGGGATCAGGACCTTGATAATCTGACCGTTCTTGCTGTCGACCGCACGCTGAGCGGATTGGCTCATATCACCGGACCAGCCGAGGGACACACAGAGGGAACCGTTCGCCAGATCGTCAATGTAGCTGGAGGAAGAGAACTCCTTAATGTACGGACGAACCTTCTGAATTTTATTGAACGCGGCCTGGTAATCCGCTGCCTTATTGGTGAACGGCGGCAGATTCATCGAATGCAGGGCCGCGGGCAGGACTTCATAGGCCGAATCCAGAACGGAAATACCGCAGGACTGCAGCTTGCTCGCGTACTTCGGATCGAAGATCAGATCCCATACACTCTTTGGCATGGGCGTGTCGCCCAGCGCTTTCTTCACCTTATCGACATTGATACCAACAGTGGTATAGCCCCACAGCCAGTTGACGAGGTACTGGTTGCCCGGATCGACCACGGCCAGTTTCTTGAGAATATTCGGATCGAGGTGTTTCCAGTTCGGCAGCTTGCTCTTGTCGAGCTTCTGGAACAGACCGCCCTTGATTTGTAGCTCGGCCCAGTTGGCGGACGGGACGACGATGTCATAACCGGTATGACCGGCAACCAATTTCGCGTGGAGCGTTTCGTTGCTGTCATAGTTGTCGTAATTGACCTTGATGCCCGTTTCCTTTTCAAAATTGGAAATGGTGTCCGGCGCGATGTAATCCGACCAGTTGTAGATGTTGAGGACCTTTTCCTCGGCCGCTCCGGCGACAGGCGCCAATCCCGCTGTTAACACGGCGGCAACCATACCGCCGAGCAATTGTTTCTTGAACAGTGATTTCATACGAAATTCTCCTTAAAGACTCTTAGACAAGTTCGAAAAATACATCCAACACCCAACCATGGGTCGCATCCGCTGGCCATTTCCGACCCCACTTCTGCGAACCGATTACACGCGTTTAACGTGCACGCAGTCACCCCGCCGGGTGCGCTGCATCCATCCAGCCTCGCGACTGTATGTCTTTTAAAGTCGCATCAAGACAAATACGAACCCGTTTCATCATTTCATCGATGTCCGTTTTCGTGCACACCAATGGTGGCGCGACGATCATCCGGTCACCCACCGCACGCATGACCAATCCGTTGGCGAAACAGTGATCGCGACAGATCATGCCGATATCCAGCGAGGGATCGAAGGCTAGATGACAGGTCTTGTCCTTCATCAGGACGAACCCACCCACCATGCCGAACGTTTCGGCACCCGCAACCAGCGGATGGTCGGACAGTGCGGCAAAGTGTTGTGCCAGATGCGGGCCTGTTTCCTCACGCACACGATCCACCAAACCTTCACGTTCAATCATATCCAGATTGGCCAGCGCCACGGCACACGCCACGGGATGGCCGGAGTAGGTATAGCCGTGGTTGAACTCGCCGCCTTGCTCAATCAACACGTCCGCCACGCGCTTGCCGACCACGACACCGCCCAGCGGTATATAACCCGAAGTAACGCCCTTGGCAAAAGTAATCAGATCGGGTTTTGCACCCATCATTTCAGCGCTGAACCAGGCGCCCAAGCGCCCGAAACCGCAGATGACCTCATCGCAGATCAGCAGAATGCCGTATTTATCGCAGATACGCTGAATTTCAGGCCAGTAGGTTTTCGGCGGGATGATGACGCCACCCGCACCCTGTACTGGCTCGCCGATAAAGGCGGCAACTTTTTCCGGGCCGACTTCCAGGATCTTCTCTTCCAGCCAGCCGGCCGCTTCGATGCCGAACGCGTCCCTGTCCTGGTCCGGCGCCAGTCCAAAGTGGTACGGCTGTTCGATATGTACGATGCCTGGAACCGGCAAACCACCCTGAGCGTGCATGCCCGCCATACCGCCTAGCGAGACGCCACAGATGGTCGAGCCGTGATAGGCATTCTTCCGACTGATGATGACATTGCGCTCTGGTTGACCAAGCGTTGCCCAATAATGGCGCACCATGCGCACATTGGTGTCATTCGACTCCGATCCAGAGGAGCTGAAAAACACATGGGAAAAACGGTCTCCGGCCAGACCGACAATTCGCTTTGCCAGTTTTGTCGCTGGCTCATTGGTCGTCTGGAAAAAGCTGTTGTAGTACGGTAGTACTTGCATCTGGTGCGCCGCGGCATCAACCAGTTCCTGTCGTCCGTAGCCGACATTGACACACCACAAGCCGGACATGCCGTCGAAAATCTTGTTGCCTTCCGAATCCCATACGTACACCCCTTCACCCCGGGTCATTACCCGCGCGCCTTTACTCGCCAGCGACTTGTGGTCCGTAAAAGGATGCATGTAATGTGCCGAATCCAGCGCTTGCACTTCGCGGGTCGTAGGCGACATGGTGTTCTCCTCGTTCTTATCGTGTTTCATTGAATTCAAATCAAACGTGCATCAACAGATGCTCGCGCTCCCACGGGCTGATCACCCGCATGAACTCTTCATGCTCGGTTTCTTTAACCGCCACATAAACATCAATGAAGCGGTCACCCAGCACTTCGCGCAATGGCTTGGAGGCATCCAGCATGCGCAGGGCTTCGGATAGTCCACGGGGCAACTGATAATTTGAGTCATAGGCACTGCCCGTCATGACGGGGCTCGGTTGCAACTTTTCGACAATCCCGAGATAACCACAGGCGAGCGTGACCGCCATCGCCAAATACGGATTGGCATCGGCACCCACCACGCGATTTTCGACGCGACGTGCTTCCGAATCTGAAATGGGGACACGAATACCGACCGTGCGGTTGTCATAGCCCCATTCAATATTGATGGGCGCCGCGCCGCCACGAACAACGCGGCGGTAGGAATTCACGTACGGGGCCAGCAACGCCATGGCAGAAGGCAGATATTTCTGCAAACCGGCAATATAATTCTGGAACACAGGGGATTCAGACCCATCCGGATTGCTGAAAATATTCAGACCCGTCTTGGTATCAATGACGCTTTGATGGATGTGCATGGCCGAACCGGGTTCGTTAGCCATGGGCTTGGCCATAAACGTCGCATACATGTTGTGGCGCAATGCCGCTTCTCGCAACGTGCGTTTAAAGAAAAACACCTTGTCCGCCAAAATCATGGGCTCGTCGTGCAGGAAGTTGAT
This sequence comes from Halothiobacillus sp., assembly GCA_024636015.1. Classification (GTDB taxonomy): domain Bacteria; phylum Pseudomonadota; class Gammaproteobacteria; order Halothiobacillales; family Halothiobacillaceae; genus Halothiobacillus. The sequence continues at coordinate 6,907 of JAGXHU010000069.1, read as the reverse complement.
TTCCATCTGCCCAGCACCGAATTCGTGAATCAGCGTATCGAGCTCGAGGCCCATGATGTCGCAGTATTCGTAGATATCCTCAAACAGCGGATCGAATTCGTTCACCGCATCAATGCTATATAACTGCCGGCTGGTTTCAGCGCGCCCGCTGCGGCCGATGGGCGGCACCAGTGGCTGATTGGGATCAACGTTACGAGCCAGTAAATAAAACTCCAGCTCGGGCGCCACGATTGGCGTCCAGCCCATATTCTTGTAAAGATCGGTCACCTTGCGCAAGACGTTGCGGGGCGCGAAGTCGACGGGTGAACCATCGTGGAAAAGACAATCCATGATCACCTGAGCCGTCGGATCAACAGCCCAGGGCACCAGCCGCACCGTCCCCGGATCCGGGACAAGCACCATATCCTTATCGGTAAAACCAAACACATTGTCATAGCCCTCGTGGGCTTGTGGCGACTCACCGGTTACCGTGACGCCCAACACGGCTTCAGGCAAACGCATGGCGCGTTCAGCCGTAAATTTTTCGCGCGGCAGAATCTTGCCGCGCGCTACACCCGTCAGATCGGGAACCAGGCATTCGATTTCCGTGACGTTATAGTCCGCCAACCACTGATCCATGTCTCGGTGGGAAAAGTCCTTACGATCAAGCATGTGAATTCTCCAATGGTTCTATTTATTTTTAGTTTCGGAATAACGCTGCACAACGCGTGCACGACACGCATCACCAAAAGCCTGAAATATGGCCAGATAAGACGGCGTATTCAAAACATCCCATTCGGGGTGCCATTGCACCGCGAGCGCAAAGGTTTTCGAACCTGAAATCCGCGCCGCCTCAATCAAGCCATCCGGGGCAAATGCTTCAGCCACCAAACCGGCGCCAAGGCGATCAATACCCTGACCATGCAGTGAGTTGACCATAAACGCCGTGCACCCCGTAATCTCGGCCAGTTGCCCGCCAGCGACGGTTGTTACCGAGTGTGCCTGCGCATATTGTTCATCCAGCATGAGACCCTTGGCTTCCCGATGATCGGCCAAACCCGCCTTATCATGTACGGCCTGGTGCAGGCTGCCGCCAAACGCCACATTGATTTCCTGAAACCCGCGACAAATCCCCAGCAAAGGAACGCCGGCCGCCACAGCCGCGTGAATTAACCTCAACGTCACGCCATCTCGTGCGGGATCAAGCGGCAGGGCGGGATTCAATACCGTTTGCTCATAATGGGAAGGATGTACATTGGAGACCGCGCCGGGCAGCACGATACCGTCGGCCAATTCCAGTAGGACGGCCAACTCGCTGTCCGTACCCAGAGCAGGAATAATCAGGGGTACGGCTTGTGCCGCCTGCGCAACGGCTGCGACATACTTATGACCGGCCACATGGAATGACTGGCCCTCAATCTGTCTGTTATCTGCGGCCAACAGCACGACCGGCCTGCGGTTATGAATCATTTGTCCCACACCCTCATCTTGATGGTCCCGGGGTTACCCACGCACTAATGGCACCCTGCGCAAGTAAATCTACCAGCCAATCATCAAAGCATCAAAATAAAATAACAAGCACAAACAAATAACTTTTTGTTTTTAAAAAACTTTTTTTGCAAAATTTATTGCAATGGGTTTATTCTTGTCCCAAATTGGTAAACCAGCAAGAGCCATTTGCGCTATCTGCGCGGAACCACTTTGCAGGAGGAAAAAACGCTGTGGAATCTTTGACCATCTCGGATTGGTTACTCGCTGAGCTCAAACAAGGGCGATTCCCGCCACGAATGCCGTCGCACCGCAGAGTTTATGAATCAATCCGCCGAGCCATCGCAAATCAGCACCTCACACCAGGCACCCGATTACCGTCTACACGGAGTCTGGCCGAAGCACTTGGCTTATCACGCAACACACTATTAGCCGCGTTTGAGCAACTGCACGAAGAAGGCTACGTCATCTCTCAGGTCGGCAGCGGTACCCGTATCGCCAGAACTTTGCCAGAAAATTTCATGGCATCAAATGACGCCGACAAGCCGAAGGGAACGGATACGGCGAAAAACACCGTCGGCCTATCCAAACGGGGTGCCATTGCAGCGGGCCAAACCGATCAGCCCAGTTATGAGGTGCAACCCTTCTCACCAGGAGAAGACGATTTTTCCGCCTTCCCGACCCAGCTTTGGCGACGTCTGCTGAACCGACAGTGGCGAGATCCCCAGCCTGCATACCTCGATTATGGCCATGCCGGGGGCCATTTGCCGCTACGTCGTGCCATCGCCAATTACCTGCGGATGTCGCGAACGGTCAACCTCACCGTTGAACAAATTTTGATTACCTCTGGCACCCAGCAGTCGATCGATCTGTGCGCACGCCTGCTGACCGATCATGGAGACCGCGTATGGGTGGAAAATCCAGGCTACTGGGGGGCGCGCCGCGTGCTGGAGGTCAATGGTCTGGAGCTTCACCCTGTCCCCGTGGATGACGAGGGAATGGCCCCTGACAACATAGATTTTCGTTGTCCTCCACGCCTTATCTACACCACCCCATCACACCAGTACCCCAAAGGGGTCGTCATGAGTTACGGGCGACGACGACTGCTGCTCGACTATGCGGCCAGCAGGGGCGCCTGGATACTGGAGGATGATTACGACAGCGAGTTCCGCTTTGAAGGGCGGCCACTGTCCTCATTGCAAGGGATGGACCAGAGCGGCTGCGTGCTCTATATGGGTACCTTTTCCAAGGTTATGTACCCCGGCATCAAGCTGGGCTACATCGTGGTACCGCCCGACCTGGCGGAAAGCTTCAAGCGCGGGCTGTACGAACTGCAGCGCCCCGGCCAAGTGGTCATTCAAGCCGCGCTTGCCGAGTTCATCGAAGAGGGCCATTTTTCCACGCATATCCGTCGGTTGCGTCAAATATACAAAGAACGTCGCCAGCTGCTGCAGAAGGCCTTGGCGCCCGTCTCCCGCGTTGGTGCGCGTTTGCCGCCGGCGGGTTCGGGACTCCATCTGGTAGTGGAACTACCGCCACACTGCGACGATGTGCGTGTGGCGGAGCTGGCGGCAGAGCAAGGCCTGCGCGTCTATCCGCTGTCGTATTACGGCGTCGGGGAAAAAAGGGAGAAGGGATTGATCGTCGGCTACGCCTATGCCGCCACAGAACGGATCACGCCCTATGGGCGCATCCTTGCCGATGTGATTCAGGCAGCCCTGAGCCATTAGGGCACCGGGGTAGGGCAATCTCAGCCCAGCGCATCACGCAGTCGATACCACGCCATGCCCAGAACCAGAGCGGGCGTCCGCAAGAGCTTGCCGCCAAAGAAATCGTGATGCGGTATGCGCGCCATGAGATCAAGCCGCTCCGCCTGGCCGCCGATCGCCTCAGCGACCATCTTGCCGGCCATCCCGGTGAGTGCAACGCCATGACCGGAAAAACCCTGTAGATAGTAGACATTCGGCGCAACCCGACCGAAATCCGGTGCGCGGTTCATGGTGATATCCACAAAGCCCCCCCAGGCGAATTCCACCTTGGCCTCGGCCAGTTGCGGGAAGACCATCTGCATCCGCTTGTGCATGTCATCCTTGAGGTTGGGCGGCGTCATGGTGCTATAGCTGACCCGGCCGCCAAACAACATCCGGTTGTCGGCAGAGAAGCGGAAGTAATCCAGCACGAAATTGGAATCGCAAACCGCCGACTTGGTGGGAATCAGACGAGCGGCCAGTTCCGGATCCAATGGCTCGGTGCCGACGATATACGTGCCGACCGGCATGATCCGCCGGGCCAGCTTGGGCGCCAGCTTGGGCGATACCTCGGGCAAGTACATATTGCCCGCCAGCACGACATAGCGCGCCTTGACGCTGCCCTTGTCCGTATGCAGAACCGCTGGCTCGCCTGGGGTCATCGTCCGAACCGGTGTGTGTTCGCAGATCCGCACCCCCAGGCTTTGCGCCCCGCGCGCCAGACCCAGCGTATAGTTGAGCGGATGCAGATGTCCCGAACGACGATCGTGGTAGCCGCTATGAAACCGCGGGCTATCGATCCACCGGTTCAAGGCGTTCGGCTCAATCCATTCGGCATCCGAGTCATAGTTGTAGCGTTTGGCCATGGTTTCATACCAGTCGCGCAGAGCGGCCCCCTTGCGCGCGCCCACAGCCACGCCGAGAAAACCGTCCACCAGATCGCATTCGATATCAAACCGTTTGACCCGTTCACGGACCAGATCAAGCGCCTCGATGGTGATATCCCAGGCCTGGCGCGCAGCTTCGAGCCCCAATGCTTTCTCGATCACCGACTGATCACAGGCCAAACCGGCGATGATCTGTCCGCCATTGCGTCCGCTGGCGCCCCAGCCCACGGTTTCGGCCTCCAGCACGATCACCGAGTAGCCGCGATCCGCCAGTTCGATGGCCGCAGACAACCCGGCCAATCCGGCACCCACCACGCAAACATCCGCTTCCGTATCCCCGTCTAGGGGTGAATAACTTGGCCGAGCGTTAGCACTGTCCGTGTAATAGGAGTTCTGAATCAATTTTTGTTCACGGGCGAGCATCGTAGTTTTCCGATTCCAATTAAGTTGACGCGCTTTGGGCCGCCAAACGACCACACAACCAGGTCCAGACCATGGTGGCGGCGGCATTGCTGGTCAGTTCGGCGTGATCATATGGTGGTGCCACCTCAACACAATCCATACCCACCCAGTTGAGATCATGCCAGCCTTCGAGCAGGGTCATGGCCTGCGCGGTCGTCAAACCGCCGGGTTCCGGCGTCCCCGTGCCCGGCGCATAAGCGGGGTCGAGCACGTCGATATCGAAGGTCAGGTAAACGGGCGGATTGTCGAACTTCGCCATGCGCGCCCGCACCGCGTCAATGACATCCTGCAATGCAGCACCGTCGCGGCCACGCAATTCGCGCCCGGTGTAAATGCAGCCACCCTGATCGTTCACGAACTCGCGCGCGTCACGCACGCCGGAGGAACGAATTCCAACCTGCACGAACGCTTCCGGAATCACCAACCCCTCGGTAAAGGCCTCATATACCCAGGTCCCATGCCCGGACGGTTCACCAAAATGGTCAACCCAGGTATCGCAGTGCGCATCGAAATGAATGCAGGCCAGTGGGCGGCCGAAATGAGCACGGTACGCCCGCAATAAGGGCAGCGTGATCGAATGATCGCCGCCCAGCCACACCATTTCATGTCGATCGATCAGCACGCTCACCTGCGGCATCAATGCAGCGCGCATGCCTTCCAGGCTGGTATTGGGCAATAAAAGATCGCCCAGATCGACCAACTTCTCCAGCGGCGAGGTATCGAACAAGGGGTGGGTCGCGTCACACAACATCCGACTGGCCTGACGAATGGCACTGGGCCCAAGGCGCGATCCGGGTCGATTGGTCACGCTGCAATCCCAGGTCACGCCGGCCATGGCAAAGGGCTTGGCGGATACCAACGCCGACGGCGCATCCGGCGTTATTGGTAAGCCCAGAAATCCGCCAGCAGACAGATAGGCGAAGGCATGATTCATGTGTCACTCCATTCCGATCAATTCAGAAACGTCCCACCCTATGTCACATCCCTCATCAATGATCGCCGATCACCTTTGATAGCCGCCCACTGGACGTCAAATAAAGCGCCGAAACAAAGAGCGGTGATGCACATTCGTCCGAAAAATTGTTATGTGAAACGATAATTTAGGGTGGATACTAACCCAGACATTGGTCCGATCAATAGGGCCAATTCGCGCCAACAAATAGGGCCATTAATGTATGGTCCGACAAAGGCCAGCCATGCACACAACCAACAATTTACTCGGCACCAATGCCGCGCACATGCTGGAAAGCGAGCGCCAACATTATCTGCAGCTGCATCCCGCATCGGCCAAGCTGGCCGAAAATGCCTGCCAACATTTTTTATATGGTGTTCCCATGCACTGGATGAACGACTGGGGGACACCAACGCCGCTGTTCGTTCGCTCGGCTCGCGGTGCACACTTCACCTGCGCCGATGATATCGACTATACGGATTTCTGTCTGGGGGATACCGGCGCCATGTTTGGCCATAGTCCGGAGCCGGTCGCCCGCGTTCTGGAACAACAGGCGCGCCGGGGTTTTACCACCATGCTGCCAAGCGTCTCAACACCCGATGTCGGCGCAGCGCTGGCCGATCAATTCGGCCTGCCGTACTGGCAGATCGTGACCACCGCAACCGATGCCAACCGTTTTGTACTGCGCTGGGCTCGCGCGGTGACCGGCCGCACAAAGGTACTGGTATTTGACGGCTGCTACCACGGCACGGTGGACGACACCCTGGTCGACGTGATCGACGGCCGCACAGTCAGCCGGGCGAGCCTGCTCGGGCAAACTGTCGATCTGGGTCTGTATACCGTGGCGGTGGATTTCAACGATCTGGCTGCCGTGGAACGTGAACTTGCCACCGGAGAAATCGCCTGTCTGCTCACCGAGCCCGCGCTCACCAACTGCGGCATGGTTCCGCCGCTACCCGGCTTTATCGCCAGCCTGCGCGAATTGACCCGGCGCCACGATACCCTGCTGATCCTGGACGAAACCCACACCATATCCAGCGGCCGGGGCGGCTGGGCACGCAATGCCGGCATCGAGCCTGATTTCATCGTGTTCGGCAAACCGATTGCCGGCGGATTGCCCGCGGCGGCCTACGGATTCAGCGAAGAACTCGCCATACGCATGCAGGCCGCCAAGGATGCCGCGCCACCCGGCCATTCCGGCATCGGCACGACCCTGGCCGGCAGCATGATGACCCTGGCCGCCATGCACGCCACCCTCACCGAAGTCGCCACGCCCACCGCCTACGAACACATGCTGACATTGGCCGCCACGCTCGAACACGGCCTGAACACGTTGTTGGCACGCCATACCCTGCCGCTGTCTCTTATACACATCTGACGCTGCCGACGAT
>JAGXHU010000068.1 GCA_024636015.1 Halothiobacillus sp. | reverse complement strand
CGTCAGCATGGTGTGGCGGCAGGTCGGGCAACTCCTTGTGCAGTACACCGATCCGGTCCACGACACGAAGCTGCGAGCGGTTCAGGCCCATGTCGGTGAGCAGATTCAGGGTGGCGGTGCCCGCGGCGCCTGCGCCCACCAGCACCAATCGGATCGCATCCAGCGTTTTGCCCTGCAATCGCAGGGCATTGGTTAGTGCTGCCGCGATGATGATCGCCGTGCCGTGCTGATCGTCGTGGAAGACCGGAATATCCATGGCCTCGATCAGGGCGCGTTCGATCTCGAAACAACGTGGCGCACTGATGTCTTCGAGGTTGATGCCGCCAAAACTGGCACCCAGACGCTTGACCGTATCGATGAACTCGGTCGGGTCCTGGGTTTCGACTTCCAGGTCCACCGCATCGATATCGGCGAATTTCTTGAAAAGGAGCGCTTTGCCTTCCATCACCGGCTTGCTGGCCAGCGCGCCCAGATTGCCTAGGCCCAAAATCGCCGAGCCATCGGTGATCACGGCAACGAGGTTGCCCTTGTTGGTGTAGCGGTATGCATCGGCCGGATTGGCGGCAATCGCGCGCACGGGTTCGGCCACGCCGGGAGAGTAGGCGAGTGCCAGATCTTGGGCCGTGGCCGTCGGTTTGGTCAGCGCGGTCGCCGTTTTCCCCGGGATTGGCAGGGCATGGTAATCGAGAGCGTTTTGGCGAGCATCGTTTGCAGTTTGAGACATGATTTCGTGTGTGTTTATGTTCGGGTAGATGGGCATGCGAATGGCGTGATGGCGAGCGACTCGGTGTTATCACCGGCTGTGCTCAACCTTGTGCCGGCTGGATTTTTCCGGGTAGGCGCAGTAAGGCCAGCATGGCCGAAGCATCCAATGGCCGACTGTAATAATACCCTTGTGCCAGGGGGCAGCGCAGATTTTTGAGCAGATTAATATCCGCCAGCGTTTCTACACCCTCTGCCACGGTGCACAGATCCAGTGCCTTGGCCATGACGATGATGGACCGGCGCAGTGTGGTTTGCCGCGTGTCTGCCGAGGCTTTATCGACAAATGAACGGTCAATTTTCAGGGTGGTGATCGGCAGTTTTTGGAGATAGGAAAATGAGGAGTACCCGGTGCCAAAATCGTCCAGAGCGACCGTGATGCCGATGTCGCGCAGCTGAACGAGCTGTTTGACCACCAGATCAAAGCGACTCATCAGGGCCGTTTCGGTGATTTCGACTTCGAGCCAGCGCGGCTCGATTTGGTATTGTTGCAGTCGTCGTTGAATTTCTGTCACCAGATTCATTTTTTTGGCGTGCATCAATTCAAATTGATAGCCGGATACGTTAACCGCCACCGGGATCGCGTAGCCCGTCGTATCGATCATTTGGCGCACGAAGCGCAGGGCATGTTCGATGACAAGCATGCCAAGCTCGACGATTTGTCCTTTTTCCTCGGCCAGGGAAATGAACTCCATCGGCGGAATCAGGCCATGTTTCGGGTGTTGCCAGCGCACCAGCGCTTCACAGCCGACGATGGTTTCCGTCACCAGATCGACTTTGGGCTGATAGACCAGAAAGAATTGTTCCGGCTGGGTCAGGGCGACGCTCAAATCCCGTTCGAGTTGGTGCCGCCGAAAAGCAACTTCCGCCATGATCGGAGAAAATCGGCTGAGCTCGTTGCCGTTTTTGGATAGGCTGGCCAGGGCAAATCCGGCGCGACGGATGGCTTCGTCGGCTGATCGAGGTGGGAATGTGCCGTCGTCGTCCAGTTCTATTTCGGCATAACCGCAGCGCCCATGCAGGGAAATATCGAAGTCGATTTGCTCCACCGGGGCGAAGACGGCAGTCATCATGCGCTGCACGATGGGTTCCGCCATCTTGGCTTGGACCGGTAGCAGGCAGAGGAACGTTTGCCCACCCCATACGCCGCAGATACCAAGATGGTCGTCCAGGACGGATTTCAGGCGGGTGGCCACCGTGCGCAGGAACAGATCAACGGAATCGACGCCTTCGATCAGGAGTAATTGATCGGAATCGGTGACTTCGATTAACAGGCAGGTGATGGCCTGGGGGGATTCATCCAGCATCTGTCGCAAGTGCGTCATCAAGGCGCGGCGATTGAGCAACCCGGTCACGGAGTCGTGTGTAGCCAGATAAGCCAGATCGTGTTCCTTCTCGGCCAAGGCACGCTGCTGAGCATCGATCCGCTGACCGAATTCGTTGAGCTGTTGTTTTTGCCGTCGATGGATCAGCCGATTGTTGAGGGCATTCTTGAGGCGTTTGAGCAGCTCATCAAAGTTGAAGGGCTTGGTGATGAAGTCGATGGCTCCGGCTGACAGCGCTTTTTGTTGGGTGTCGGTGTCCGTTTGTGCGGTCAGGACGATGCACGGCAGATACTCATTTGGCCCCAGGTCTTTTTTCAGTTCGGCCATGACTTCATGCCCGCTCATCTGGGGCATGCGGATATCTAACAACAGCAAGTCGAAATCCTGTGTGCGCCAGTGGTCGATAGCGTGGACGGGGTTGGATTCCAGGGTGACCTGGGTGTATCCGGTCATCTCCAGCAATTCAGATAATACCTCCAGATTGATCGGATTATCGTCGACAACCAGTATGCGCGCGGCCAGGTGATCCTGTTCGTGTTCATCGGCTGTGGTCATGACGGCGACTCCGGTGCGGCCTGCTGTTTCAGGGCGATGTGTTCATCGAGAAGCTGGTTGAGTTCGGCTAGGTTCAAGGGTTTGGTGAGGTACCGGGCAAACAGGCCCGAGGCCTCCGCCGACCGCATCATGGGGGCAGTCGCATCGGCCGACAGCGCGATAATCGGAATATGTTTCGTATCGCTCCACTTTTTGAGGCGGGCTGCCGCCTGCTGTCCGGAAATACCGGGGAGGTTGATGTCCATCAGAATCAAATCCGGTTGGGTGCTCAGGGTGAGCTCCAGGCCGCGTTCCCCTGTGTTTGCCAGCAGGAGTTCGGTATCGTCCCGATCATCGATGATATCGCGCATGAGATCGCTATTGGCCGGATTGTCTTCGACATAGAGCAACCGCAGCTGGATTTTGTCGGCCCCTGTTGAGCCCGTATCCGTCGCTGTATTGGTTTCTGTGGGCAGGGCGCGGTTTGATTCCTCGAGACAGTGGGTGGGATGCCCCGGGATGACGGCGGGCCAGAAAACGGAAAAAGTGGACCCCACGCCTTCCTCGCTATCAAACTCAATCAGCCCGCCCATTTGCTCGACGATCTGCTTGGAGATCATCAAACCAATCCCGGAACCGTCAATATTGCTGCTTTCCTGCCCCAGTCGCTCAAACGGACGAAACAAACGATGTTGCTTGCTTTTGGGAATACCGACACCGGTGTCTTGTATGGCAAGGCCCCACAGCGGTTGGCCATCATCTTTGCGCTGCAGCGGTAGGGTTCGCACGGTGACGTGTCCGCCGGTACGGTTGTACTTGATGGCGTTGGAGAGCAGATTCATGAGGATTTGCTTGGCCCGCGTCAGGTCGACGCATACGATGCCCAGATCGGCACCGTGGACCTCATTGTGGAGGGTGACGGCGGTATTTTTGGCCATGTCGTTCACCATTAACAGGGGGTCGGTCAGCAGTTGCTCCAGCGGGATGGGCTCTAAAGACAGGCTCAGCTCACCGGCTTCGATTTTCGCCAGATTGAGTACGTCATTGACGAGGCTTAACAGATGTTGTCCGGCCTTCAGGATGTGCTCAACAAACCCACGCTGCTTGTCGCTGAGGGGTTCCTTGCGGCTCGCGGCCATCAGTTGAGCAAAGCCCAGAATGGCATTGAGCGGGGTCCGTAATTCGTGCGACATGCTGGATAAAAATTCTGATTTTCCTCGATTGGCTTGCTCGGCCTGCTCCTTGCTCGCAATCAGGGCGGTCTCAAAGCGTTGCTGCACGATATGTTGCCGATAATTGGCGATCATGATCGCGTAGGTGTTGGTGAAGGGTGCGAGGAACTCGGCGAGCTCCAGGCTGACGCCTTCGGGACGATTGGCGATGGCCACCACGCCCACGAGCTCCGTGCCCTGATACAGCGGGATGGCCAAATAATTGCTGAGTGGGGGGTGGCCCGGGGGAAAGCCGCCGCTCCGGGGATCGCTCATCACATCGTGGGTGACGACGACCGCGCCCGTTTGCATCACGGCACCAATCAAGTTGTTTGGATTGCAGAACATCATGTCGCCAGCCAGAACGCGGGCGTACAAGGCGTCGGACTCTTCATTCCAGGATAAATTAGTGATGGCGTGGATTTTTAGGCAACGACTGTGATCTTCCCCGTGAATCACTTCGCCCAGGAATCCGAAGTCGGCTTTGGTGAGCATCAGCAGGTGGTCGAGCATTTGTTGCCAGACGTCTGACGTATCCACGCTGGCCATAAAGGCCTGTACGGCTTCATTCAAGCCGTTGAGTAAATGACGCTGTCGGTCCACCCGTTGCCGGGCGTTGATTTCTTCGGTGACATCCTGGGTGATGCCGATTAATCGGACGGCCGTTCCATCGGGGGCGCGTTCGATGTTGCCGCGCGCCCGTAACCACCGGGTGGTTTGGGGGGTGTTCAGGGATGGGTTGGCCAATGCATAATCAAAGCGGAAGGGACGGTGCTCTGTGCTGGCCGCCGCAATTTCCTGATTGATCGGCTCGTGATGGGTGGGGGCGATCAGGGCCCGCAAAGTCGAGTGGGCTAACTGCTGTGTGCCTTCCGGCAGGCCCAGCAGTTGGGCAAATCCCGGGCTGATCTCCATGTGCTCCTGACCGAATTCCAGCGACCAGAACCCCAGGAGCGCAAATCGTTCGCCCAGGCTACGGAGGTGCTCGCCCTGTTTTAATTGTTCGGCCAGTCGGTTGAGTTGGGTGGTGTCTTGCGCGACGGTGACGACGCCAACGATGGCGCCCTGTGCGTCGCGCAGCGGGGTTTTCGTTGTTTCGAAAATATGAACCTGTCCGTTCAGGGTCATGGGCGTTCGTAGGGCGGTGGTGTTTCCGGTCGACAGAACCTGTTGATTGGCGTCGCGGTTGAGGGGGATGGCCTCGGCGGGCAAAAACGCGTCGGATGAGTGGCCAATCATCTGTTCGGCCTTCGCACCGACCAGTTGTGCGAAGGCTTGGTTCACGAGCATGAGCCGCCCTTGTGCGTCCACGGTGGCCATCGGGTGGCTAATACTGTCAATAATCGAACGTAATAAGGCACGCTCTGTTTCCAGGGCGGATTCGGCCTGTTCAATGGCACTGAGATCGGTGATGAACCCGACAAATCGACTGTACCCCTGGGTACGTATTTCGTTGACGGCCAATTGCAGGGGGAAAATGCTGCCATCGGCACGAAGCCCCACGACTTTGCGGCCAATGCCAATGACCTTTGGTTGGCGTTCGGCCAGAAATTGGGCGAGATAGCCATTGTGGGCCGAACGCCAGGGTTCCGGCATGAGGCGCGACACATTCTGCCCAATGAGTTCTGTCGGGGCGTAGCCGAACATGCGGGTGACACTGGGGTTGATGGATTCGATCACGCCCTGTTCGTCGATGCGCACGATGCCGATGGCCGCCGTTTGCAGAATGGCATTGAGTTCGATATCCGTGTGGATGTGTTCGGCTTCCCGGAGAAACAGTCGCTGGCGGTCAAGGCGTTTCTGCAGGAGGTCGGCCACCAGTCCCGAAAAGTGTTCAAGCAATCCCTGCTCGTCGGATGACCAGTTCCGGGGTTGCGTGTCCATGAGGCAAAGGGTTCCGACGGCGTAACGCTCATCGAGGCTGAGCGGCATTCCCGCGTAAAAACGAACGGCCGGTGTCCCCACAACCAGGGGGCTGCTTTGCGTGCGTGGGTCTTGGTGTGTATCGAGAATGACGAACGGGGGATCGAGCTCGGCCCAGGTGGGGGCACAGATGAACTGGTCGGATGGCAGGTCTTTCTGGGGCAGTCCCCGAACCGATTTGAACCAGTGTCGATCCCGATCCGTGAAGGAAATTACCGCAATCGGTGCGTTGAATACCTGTTGGACAAGCAGCGTGATTCGGTCGTATATCGACTCATCGGGGGTATCGAGGATCGCTAATTCGTGGAGTATCGCCAGGCGGGCCGCGTCATGATCGGGTGGGGTTTTCAGGGTATGGGGCATGATCCATCACTATCCGTTTTTGTGGCACGGTACCCCCGGGGCATAGGTGCTCCCCGGGTGTTTGATTCAGTGAGTTTAGGCTAATCCGGGGTGTTCGGCACGCCCGTTATGCGGGATGGCACCATAAAAAAACGATACGTCCGTGGGTACCGACGTATCGTTTCGATGGCGCGGCCTGCGTAGGTTCTACGCCCCGCGCGACGATGCCCCGAGGGGGTTATTGCCCTTGGGCGGGGACGATCAGGATATCAACGCGGCGATTTTGCGCGCGACCTTGCGCGGTGGCATTGCTGGCAATCGGGCGGGTCATGCCATAGCCGATGGCCTGGATGCGATTGTTGGCGACACCAGACTGTGCGAGGTAACTCGCCACGCTCTGCGCCCGGTTCTCGGAGAGCTGTTGATTGTAGGTGGCCGAACCGCGGGAATCGGTATTGCCTTCTACACGCACGATGGTGCCCGGATATTGATTGATACTTTGAGCCAGTTGCTGAAGGACCGACTGGAATTGGGGTTTGAGCGTCGCGCTATTGGTATTGAAGGTAATGGCTTCCGGCGCTTGCAGGTGAATGCCATCGCCTTGGCGCTGCACCTGCACGCCGGAACTGGCCATTTGCTGCTGCAATTGCGCAGACTGCTTGTCCATCTGGTTGCCGATCAGGCCGCCGACACCGGCGCCAACGGCTGCGCCGATCAGGGTGCCGCCTGTTTTGTTTCCTCTCCCGGCAACGAGGTTACCCAGCAAGGCGCCCGCGCCTGCGCCTACTGTGGCGCCGGTGGCGGTCTTGCCATATTCGCCCTGGTAGGGGTTTTGAGCACAGCCTGTCGCGAATACGGTCATTGTGGCGATTACGCCCATCATTACGACTTTGTTCATATTTATCACACTCCCAGTAAAAGTTACGTCTCTATCCATTAGACCATTAGACCATTTGGCCCAGGTGTTCATGCGTTTTGATCTGCCGTTCCTGTCGCCGCCGCTCGGGTTTGATCGGGCGGTTACGGGGGTGATGACATCACATGCCCGCTCTGAGAGCGACCAGAGCCCTGTCACAGGTCAGCGGATTAGCCTCTGCAGCACAATACTAACCAGTTATCGCGTTCAGTGCCAAAATCCCCCGGGAAATAGGGTTTTGTTGTCGGATTGATTGGTAGGGAATTCAGCGCGCATGCGCGATAGCCCGGGTGCATTGGTCGGCGCGAATGTCGCTGTTACAGTAACGGGGTGGTTAACCGGGCAATATTTTGACGCAAGGTAGCCATCCGACTTTGTTGCGCCCAGGTCTCGATGTCCAGCGTCATGGCCGTTTCCCGGTAGCGTTCCAACAATCGCCGCAGCATATCGGCCGTGCCGGGTGCGTAAAATAGCAGACCCAGTTCGGCGTTGATGAGCGAGGACCGCACATCCAGGTTGGCACTGCCGATCAATGAGATGCTTTCATCGAAAAGGGCAAACTTGGTGTGCAGGAAAAACGTGGGGTAACGGCGGATGATCACGCCGATCTCCAGCAATTCCGCGTAATAGGATTCCTGTGCCCATTGCACCAGCTGTTGATCCAGTCGTTCGGAGAGGATCAGTTCCACCTCAACCCCGCGCTGGGCGGCTGTTTTCAAGGCGATGAGCGTGGGTTCGTCCGGCACGAAATAGGGGGTGACAATCCGGATCGAATCGATACTGACATGAATCAGGGAAAGCAGCAGTTGCTGCTGGACCGGATCTGGATACTCCGGTCCGCTGGGCAGCCCAATACAGACCTCCTTCCCGGCCGCGACAGGGACGGGAAAGTATTGATTGCCGGTCAGCATGACGTTGCGCTCGATGTACCAATCCCCGGCAAACACGGTCTGCAATTCCAGAACGACTGGGCCTTGCAGGCGTAACATGATGTCTTCATACACAATATTGGGTTGATTATCCGGCCGGATCAGGTTCATCGATCCGGCGTAGCCCGAAACGCCATCGATGATGATCAGCTTGCGATGGTTTCGCAGGTCAAACCGGGCAGCCTTGTGGGGGAGTTTGCTGCGCGGGAAGGCGCGCGCGACCCGAATCCCATGTGCTTCAAGCGCCAACAAGGGTTTCATGAATTCCCGGCTACCAAAGTCATCGACGATCAGTCGAACTTCGATGCCCCGTTGCGCCGACTGGATCAGCGCAGCGAATATCGGCTCGGTAGCCGTATCTCGGGCGGCAATATAAAACAGTATATGAATCGAGTGCTGGGCGGATGCAATATCCTTCAGCAATTGTGTGCGAAATGCCGGTACGGTTTCCAGTAACTGAACCGAATTGCCGCCAAACTCAGGGAAGACGCTCCAGTATCTGGCCAGTTGAGCAACCGGCTGTAATCGATCGGGAAGGACGGTGCGGCTATGCCATGCCTGCTGCTGTTGCAGGTGTTTCAGATTGGGCGCGAGTGCTTTTTCCAGGGTGTCTATTTTGTGCTGTCGGGCGCGCGATACACGCGGGCGCCCGACAAAAAGATAGAACGTCCCGCCCAAAAGCGGCTGGAAAAAAATCAGCAGCAACCAGGCGGTGGCGGCCGATGGTGGTCGGCGCAGCGGAATGATCATCAGGGCGGAGAGGCGGATCATCCACTCCACCAGGACATAGGTGGCCGCCCAATTCGTGTGTTGCAGGTCGAGGAGTTCCAGCATGTCGTTAACGCTTGCCGCCACCGGATGCGGCCATAAGCACACGATCCATCCAGCGCGTGGGAAGCAATCGACGCAGCGCAGCAAATAGGTAGGTGGGGAAGGTGACGGGGTAGCGCGCCTTGGGTCGGGGCGATTCCAGCGCGTGAATAACGCGTTTGAGCACGGCTTCCGGCGGCAGCGTAAAGGGCGCGGCCGGGCCAGGTTTGTGCAGTCTTGCCAGTTGCTTTTGGTAGCTGGCGGCATGGACCGAGTTTTCAACATCTATATAGTGATGCAGCGCAGTCAGCGCATTGGCGCGAAAGCGGGACTCAATCGGTCCGGGTTCGATAAGGCAGACATCGATCCCTGTTCCGTAAAGCTCCTGACGCAGGGTATCGCTTAAACCTTCCAGCGCAAATTTGCTTGCAACGTAGGCCCCGCGAAACGACAAGGCGGCAATGCCGAGCACGGAACTGTTCTGGATAATCCGCCCAAAACCTTGTGCGCGCATGATCGGGATGACCCGGTTGGTGAGCACTTGCCAGCCGAACAGGTTGGTTTCGAACTGGGCACGCAGGGCGGCGCGGGATAAATCCTCAACGGCGCCCGGCAGACCGTAGGCACCATTGTTGAACAGGGCGTCCAGCCGCCCGTGGGTATGGGTGAGTGCCTCGTTCAGGCCTGATTCGATCGAGCTGTCATCGTTCAGATCGAGTAGAACCACGGGAATGTCGGGGTGCGGCCAGGCAGCCAGATCCTTGTCTTGTCGAACGGAAGCCACCACCTGGTGGCCGCGATCCGCCAGACCGCGCGCCACAGCCAGACCGATGCCCGATGAGCAGCCGGTAATCAAAATGGAGCGGGAGAATGGTGCCGTATCGGTCATAGACTAATCTCTTGGTGGGCGCGCCGTCATGGTAGCCGATTCCCGAGTCGGGCGGTTTTTCGGATTGTTGTCGGCCGGTATTGTTTCGCTGGGGCGGATAGTGGCCGCAGGGGAACCAGCAGCGTATACTTGGTGTCGAAGTGACACATCCAAATTTGGGAGGATTGTTTTATGGCTCTGCAGAATTCAACGGTCATCGGGCGTGGCGAGTCGCTGCTGGCGACGAACAAACTCATCCGCAACACCTATCTGATGTTGTCGATGACATTGGTGTTCAGCGCCGTAATGGCAGGCGTCTCGATGGCCATGCATCTCCCGCCGATGGTTTCCTTGATCGCGATGTTCGGGTCGATGGGGCTGATCTGGTTCGTCCTGCCGCGCACAGCGCAGTCCAGTATGGGGCTGGTGACCGTGTTTGCGATTACCGGGCTGATGGGGCTGGGCTTGGGTCCGACCATTAATTACTACCTGCACCTGCAGGGCGGCGATCAGATTGTTCTGACCGCGCTCGGCGGTACGGGCGCCATTTTCCTGGGCCTTTCAGCCTATGCCCTGATCTCGCGTCGTGATTTCAGTTTCATGGGCGGTTTTTTGATGATCGGCATGGTCGTCGTGCTCTTGGCTATGGTTGGGAATCTATTTTTTCACCTGCCGGCCTTGTCCATGGCGTTGTCTGCTGCGGTGATCCTGCTCATGAGTGGGTTCATCTTGTATGACACGGGTCGGATGATTCACGGTGGCGTGGATAACTACTTGGTGATGACGGTGAGTCTGTATCTCAGCATCTTCAATATTTTTGTCAGCTTGTTGAATATCCTGGGCGCCAGCAGGGATTAATCCCCGCGATCACCCATTTGACCAATAGGTTAAGGCTCCGCTGGTCGGGGCCTTTGTTTTGGGGCACACTCGGAGCGAACGTATGGATTGGATGAAGATTCTTTCCGCCGTATTGATTGTGGCGATGTTGGTTTTCCTTTGGCCACGGGCAGCGCAGATGATGCGCGAGAGCCGAAAGGGGAGCCAGTCAGAATGGTTGAACGTCATCTTGATTTTGGTGGTAGTGGTCGGTTTCGTGGCGTTGCTCATGCATTTTGTGCGGGGCTAGTCTTGGCGATAGAGGGGTTGGGTATGAACAAATATCTTGCGAATACGTTGCGACTGTCCGCCTTGGGTTGCCTCGCCCTGAGCTTGAACCTGGGTGTTGCTTGGGCCGACCCACCGCCTTGGGCCGGTGGCGGACATGACGATCATCGCGATCGGCATCATGATCGCGATGAAGGGTACCGTGATCGAGGCGATCGAGGCGATCAGCGGGAGTATCGGGCCGACCATCGGGAAGACGAACGCCGTCATGAGCGGCGGGATCATTACCAGATCACCACCCGCGAGCAGCTTTATATCAATGATTGGTATCGTCGCCATCACGAGGGTGAGCGTTATCGGCACATGCCGCCCGGCCAGGCCCGGCGGCTGGAGCGGGGTGAGCACTGGCCGCCTGCGTATCCTTATGAGCCCTTGCCGCGTGAGCTGGTGATCGGTCTACAGCCGCTGCCGCCCGGATATCGCTATTATCGGGTCGGGCCGGACGTAGTGATTGCCAATATCGCGGGCAAGGTTGTTTCCGATGTGGTGTATGGCCTGCTAAACCGGTAAGCTGCGCGTCTGATCTATCTGTTTTGGCCTGTAGCGTTTGAATATGACCGAGCAATCCCCCCGCCCGCCCGTTGACGATGCCACTCAGGCCACCGTTCCGGTTTCCGATATACGCGTGATCGAGCCCACGGAGCCGCTTGCCTCAACGATTGAGCCCGAAGAAGGTTCTGGCGACCTTTCGTCGACGCCGGTGGCGCAGGACGGCACGGATGTGGCAACCGAAGCGCCCGAACCACAGGCACCCAAAAAACGAATTGCACCTCAGGCCGTTGTGGCCCGTTTGGTGATTGCATGGCCGCAGGCATTCTTCAATGACCCCCGCGCCGTCAAGCCCTTGGCGATCGGTACGTTGCAGCAAATTCTGGCCAACCGCCCAGAGGCGCTCGAAGGCTTGAACAGTCAGGCCATTCGTACCGGCATCAAGTTTTATACCTCACGACTTTCTTATCACTACGGCATGGTCAACAACACGCACAGGATTACCCTGAGCGGTGAGGCCGCCGATGAAGTGGATGAAAAGGCGCGAGAATATGCCAAGGCGCAAATCATCGCGATACAGCAGCAACGTGCTGCTCAGCGTGCGGCGCAGAACCCGCCGACTGGCGAGACGGGTGAATTGGGTCCTGATGGCGAGCCAATGCCCCGTCCCGCACGGAGCAAACGACCCTTCAAGAAGCGCTCGCCGCAAACCTCGACCGAAATTGGTGTTCCTGTTGCGCAGGATGCCGGTATTGATCAGGTGGCGAGCAATCCTGCGCCAAATACCCGCCCACCCCGGTCCAAGAGTGAGCGATCGCGCCCCAGAGGCGACCAAGCCGGGCGTCGGCCAGCAAGCGCGCCCGTGCGCCCCTCGGTTGAACGAGAAAAATCGGCGGCCGCGGAGCCCAAATTGAGCTTGGAAGAAAAGCTTGCCCGGTTGGCTGAGCACTTTGGTAAAACGCCGTCCTGAGTTCTGTGTTGTGGCGCAGCATTGAGAGGGCGTCGTCGTTGTCACGCTTAATCCCCATGCAGGATCGACATGCCTCAACGCGCTGAAATCCCTCTTGTTCTCGTGGGCTACGGCGATATCGCCGCCCGCGTAGCGCGCAATCATCCGCATCATCCGATCTATGCCCTCGCACGCCAACTACCCCTGAGGCCAGCTGCTCATGCCGATAGCTGGTATGGCCGTGCTTTTGATTTGGATGCGGATCTTCCCTCTGATTTGCCCGTGGGTGCCGTCTGGGTTTATCTCGCGCCACCGGCTTCCCATGGCACCGTTGATGTCCGAGTCGAGCGTTGGTTGAGCGCGATCGTGCCTACAGAGCTTCCTGCACAAGTTATTTATGCCAGCACCACCGGTGTCTACGGTGATCATCAGGGGGGCTGGGTGACCGAAGAAACACCGGCGACCCCCGCTCATGATCGAGGGCGTCGTCGGCTGGATGCGGAGTCCCGGTTTCAGACTTGGTGCGCCCAGCGCAGCATCCCCTGCACTGTGCTTCGGGTGACTGGCATCTATGCCTGCGATCGGCTGCCGTTAGACCGCATTCGTGCGGGCGATCCAGTTGTGTGTCTGGAGGAATCGCCCTGGTCCAACCGGATTCATGCCGACGATCTGGCGGATATTGTCGGCTGTTTGATCGAGCGACTCCGGCAGGGCGCGCCGGTGCAGGGGGTGTTCAATGTCTCCGATAATCACCCCCGACCGATGACGGACCTCTATCTAGAAACAGCCCGTCATTTCGGACTACCTGCTCCGCCAAGCCGACCTCTTTTGGAGATTTTGGCCAATTCCCGCCCCATGGCGCGGGAGTTTCTAAGTGAATCGAAACGCATTGATGCACAAGCCATTCAGCGCGCACTGAATTGGCAGCCAAAATACCCTGATCTGCTCCATGGACTTGCCGACTGCGGCTAGTGCCGAATCCTTTGTCATTTATTGACAAAAGATGCCAGAGATTCGGGGTTTTTTTGTCTCTTTGTGACAAATGTGATGCCTCAGGTTGTTTCTACAGGGGCGTTGTCGTCGAAATCTGTTCGCGCAATTAAGACGTATGGAGGGATCTTTTGCCATATGCTCACTGTTTCAACAGTGATACACCATTGAAACCTGCAGATTTTGTCGTTGTGTTTGCGCATGATTTCCTGACCTGGCATGGAGCTTGCCTTAAGTACCAAGCATGGCACTTTGCCGTGACACCCAATTCCACAAGGAGTGATCAAATGATCAAACAGTTGAACAAACAAGTCCAAAAGGGTTTTACCCTGATCGAATTGATGATCGTAATCGCGATCATCGGCATCCTGGCGGCGATCGCCATTCCTGCGTATCAGGATTACACCGTACGCGCCAAAATAACCGAATTGCTCAGCCTGGCTGACTCTGCTCAAGTCGGTGTGTCTGAAGCATGGTCGTCTGACGGTTTTACCGGAGTAACCAATTACGCTACAACCTTCAATAAAGACACGGCGAACACGAACCCATCCAAATTCGTTGGTTTGATACAAATTGATGCTACAACAGGTGCTGTCATTGTCACTTCAAGCACCAACAGCACCTTGCCAGCGGCAGCTCAGTCGAAAGTCATTGTTTTGCAACCTTTTGTCGGCAAGGCCGCTATATCCCCAACGTCAACCCTTACCGGTTCCGTCGACTGGGCGTGCGGATCAGCTACTAGCAACACAGCAACAACCAACGGCTTAACTATTACCGCGAAGCCCGCTGGCTCCATGCCTGCCAAGTATGTGCCTAGCCAGTGCCAGTAATTTCGCCTAATGCCGCAGTGTGCATTAGATTTGGCTGATGCCAGATAGAAACCTAAAAAACCCCGTAACTGTTACGGGGTTTTTTTATGGGCGCGTGTTATGAAAACCAAAAACGAAACCGCACTGGTCCTGGGTGAAATGAGGGCATTTGTCGCTATCGTTTGGGTGGTAGTTTCGTACATAAATGAATTGTGGATAGAAGTAGCCTAAAGGCTCTCGCCCAAGGCGAATTTGATATCGATGCATTGTTAAGCCAACACATCTGCCGGATACAAATATCCGCATTGTTCAACAGCCAAGTGTCTATCGATATCCAGTTGCATACCCGTACGATAAAGCCGAATGTTCTGCCGCTAGTTTCGGATATCTCACCTTTATCAGGTCTGGCGCCCAGCCCATTAATAATAATAAGAAGATGATTGCGTTAAACCAAGCATCTGTTGGTGCTTGGACGTTGAGTGCTGCATCTGAAGTACGGCGCGCACCAAAAGGATGCCCGTGCCTATCTAGTGCTCCCCCGAGTGCCAAAACCATGCTATTGATTCGCGTTAAAATTGCCATGCGTCTGGCTGGTGTGCGTGTCTTGGTGAATCGACATTGAATACGGGGGGATTACCCCGCGCTTTGTGGGTGAGCTAGCAGGGGTCCACGCCGATACAGTGCCCACCGACGAGACCGGGGTGGAAGGGCAGGCAATTCCATTTGGTTCCCGCCGCTTCGAGCACAGCCTGGGTATCTAATCCCAAACGGTTAAACAGGATGGCCAATTCATTTGTGGGCGTCTATTGGGGTTGGAACGGTGATGATGTATAACCGGGCCTTACTGAGCTCCGTCGGGTCCGAGGTAACAGTGAGACGCGTCGCTGCAGAGAATTCGTCGGGTTCGACCCTCAGTGTGCGGTCGATGCTCTGTTGTAACTGCGCGATACGTGACGGATCGATATCGAAGCCAATGACGGAGCGGATTTTCCCAAATTCAACGGCAGGGGGGAGACCGACATAGCCCAAGCCGATTACGGTAATAATTGGGTGTGTTGCTTTGCTGGGGACGTTCCGTCATTTCCTGCCCTGTAGCTCCTTCGCCACCTTTCGGAGATAGATCAGCAAGGCTCGGCACTTCTGCTTATGGCGGTGTTCTCAGTTGGGGGTTTGCGTCAGGTTCATGCGATGTTCAATGGCACGAATGCGTACCTGCAAGCCCCGGCTCAGTGGATTATCCTGATAAAAACGGGGATTGGGCAGCATGGCGGCCAGAAAGGCGGATTCGTGCGCGGTGAGTTGGCTGGCTGGCTTGTGGAAATAATACCGGCTTGCCGCTTCAATGCCGTAGATCAGGTTGCCCCATTCAACGACGTTCAGGTAGAGCGTGAGTATCCGGCGTTTGCCGAGCGCGGTTTCCAGCATGACGGTGATGAGGGCTTCTTCGCCCTTACGCCAAATGGTTTTGCTGGGCGAAAGAAACAGATTGCGGGCAAGTTGCTGGCTGATCGTGGAGCCGCCCGCAGCAAATTCACCTTCGGCCAGATTCTTCTCGATGGCATCCTGGATGCCGGTGAAATCGAAGCCCCAATGATCCATGAAACGATCATCCTCTGACGCGACAACCGCCCGCTTGGCAACCGGTGCGATTTGCGCATAGCGAATCCATTGATAATCCAGCTTTGCCCGCGGGTTGACCGCGTGGATCAGGGCCAGTCGTTCGCGCATATATGCGGTGCTGGCTGGGTTGTGATCCCGCAAATACCAGACCTGGACGAAAAACCAGCCCTGTACCAGAAGAAATAGGGAAAGAGCCAGCAAGATCGTGGCCGTCAGTAGCTGGCGGAGAAGGGAGCGTTTTTTCATTGATGAAAGCATAACGCGCCGAAGGAGTTTTTGTTCGGGTTTGACAATTACGCGTTGTGAGTGGGGCGTAAAATGTCGGGTATTGACAATGCGAGGGCTTCGATCTTGGTTATATAAGTGCACCCGTTATCATATTAACCCGACAGGGATGACGTGATCGCTCTGTATTTCTTAAGTGCTTAACGCCATGCCGCGGGTAGATAGCGTGAGTCAAATCCGCAGGCGGCTTGCCAACGAATGGCACCGGGCGAACTTGTGATCGGCGACAGGGTACATTTCTTCGCAGCCCCAGAAATGGCGGCATTGGCTTCGTTGCCATACTGGATTTCTATTCCCCCCCCATCAGCCACAGCGACTGAACTGACGTAAATTCCGCTGATCGAGCCGGGCAGCGCAAGCCCGACGGCGGTGTTGTTTCCCGGCACGCCGCTGTTGGGGAAGTTGGGGTGCGCGTCCCGCCATTCAGCCAGTGCTAACTGCGGGGAAGTGGAAAGCACAATGCCTTCTGAAACTTGGGCGCGGATCACATAGTCTTGGTAAGTGTAGATGGCGATTGCAGCCAAAGTGCCAATGATTACGATGACAATCATCAGTTCGATGAGTGTAAAGCCCTGAGTGGTTGGGGGTGTGGGAGTGGATGTCCGTGCCGTTGGTTGGTGTGGGTTGCTCCTGGCGGGGCGTTCCTTGTCATTATGCTCAGTCACGAAGTGTGACCGTGCATGTTTTCGACAAGTACATGAGCATAATTTGGGCCAAGACTTTATCTGGCCGATCGGTAGTGCCAAGCAATTCGATTTTTGGTGGTGGATTTATGCTGACGCGCTGTCGGGTTCCATCCAGGCGCGGGTCTCGGGGAGGTAGTGGGCCAGACCCTCAAGGACACCGGCCGCGTAGTTGCCGTTCATACCCAGGAAGTCACCCTGCGCAATATACAGGGTGTCACTTAGGTCGGCTGCACGAACGGTTTCGATGGCTTTGGTCTTGATTTCGTCTTCGGCATTGGCGACCAGAACGGCATTGATTTGGCTGGTCAGCGCGTGGAGATCGTTACCCGAGTCACCAGCAAAAAGTGTGTGATCCACGCTGTAGCCCTGTTGATGGATCAGGAATTCCATCGCATGCAGCTTGCTGGCATTGATCGGCAGGACATCGAGAAGTCCCACCGATGCCATTTCATCAAACGACCAGATCAAGCGGGCATTGATGCCCAAGCGCCACAGTCGGCGTTGCAACTCGGCCTCAAGGATATCCTGATTGGCGGCCAGGTCGACATAGTAGCTGGCCTTCAACAGTCCCTGTTTCCCACGTTCCTGGGGCGAGAGTGCGGTCAGGTCTTTGAACAGGTCCGTGATGTCGTCGTGGGTCATACCACTCCAGTCGGGGGCAATTTCCGCCGTCCAGGCTGGCCAGGAGATCCAGTCCCCCGGGTTCAGACTTCGGGGCGATGCCCAGGGCGTGTAGATCGTGGTACCGACATCCCCGATGATGAATTCGGGAATGGGGAGTTGCCACTCTTCAATTCCAGACAGTATCAGGCTCAGATCGCGCCCGCTGATCAGGGTGAGGTGTACTTCGGGATGCAGACACACCCGAGCGAGTCGGGTACGGGCTTCGGGCGATTCGGGTTGTTTGCCATTGGGGATCAGGGTGCGATCCAGGTCGCAACACAGCAAAATTGGGTGGCCGGTGTGTGTCTTCATCCGTGATGATCTCATTCCTGCGGTTCTTGGGCGTGTCGGGGTGCGATTTCGATGCGGTTTTCTCCCGGCAACTTACAGGTGTCAAAGAAATCGTAATGGTCCATCGCCTGTCGGATGCCGGTCGCGTAGGGGGTTTTGCTGAATACGACCCGCTCCAGTCCGATCAGTCCGGGCAGTTGCGCTTTGCCATCCGGAAGTACCACGGCGCCAAGCGTATGGCCGCGCAGCATGTCTTCATCCGTGAAAACACCGCCTGCCACCAGAATATGATCCAGCGCGATGTCCCACTGGCGAGCCAGGTAGCGCAGGGCAAAACCTTTGGAGGCGCGTTGCGGGGTGATCAACAGTTCTGTGGGATTAATCTGTTGGATACGGGCACTGATATCCGCCTCAAAAAGCTGATTTTCCAAGGCCGTCGATCCAATGAATGCGTTCTGATCGTCGATCAGGGCGTGGATGGCATAGATGCCCTGCACGCTGCGTGGCCCCAGATGAACGCCGGGCGTGTCGGCCAGGAGCGTGAAGATCTGATCCGGTTGCCAGTTCTGGCTGATGTGCAGACTCCAGCCACGGTCCCGGGAGAGTCGGGCGCCGTAGTGAATCTGTGTGCCGCCACGCGTGACGAGGACGTCCGGCGGCGGCAGCTTCAAGCGCTTCAATTGAACCAGCACTTCGTGTCGTGGGCGGTCTGAGGCGATGCCGAAGGCGATTTGCCGCCGACGTTGGCGCAAGTCGGTCATTAATTGGCGTAAGTCTGGATCGTCCGCACTTTGCCCCAAGGCGGCTAGCTCCACCAGTAGCATCCGGTCCACCAGAATGAGTTCGGGGCGGGATTGCAGGGTGGGCACCGGCACTGGTCGTGCGCTGAGTAGCGGTTCGATGGCCGCAAGATACGCACTGACGTGGTTTGGCCAGGCGTAATGTTGACGAACGCCTTCGATCCCGTTCCGAGAGTATTGCTGCCAGCGTGCCTTGTCCGTCAGAAGTGCAAGAAGTCGCACCCCGATTTCGTCGGAATCCAGCGGGTTGATCAGTTCGCCATTGGCACAGGCCTTGATGATGTCCTGGGGGCCGCCATCCTCGGTGGCAATGATCGGGGTGCCGCAGGCGGCTGCTTCGATCAAGGTCAGGCCGAAGGGTTCGGTGAGCGCCGGATTGATGAAGACCCCGCCCGTTTGAGTGACATAGCGGTAGAGATCGGGGACATCGTCGGACTCATGATGCCGCGGGTAGGCGGCCCGTCCATACAGGTCGTATCGATCAATCAGAAGCAGAAGTTCGGTCAGTACCTGGCGCGAGCCCGCATCCATGTCGCGAATATCGTTCCGGTTACCGGCGATGATGACCAGGTTAGCTTCGGCCTGCAGTGCCTTGTTTTCCCCATAGGCCCGTACCAGGGTGCCGAGGTTTTTGCGTTCGTCCGGGCGGGAAAGGGCAAGCACGATCGGTTTGCCGGGCGTGCGGAAAAAACGGTTGAGTTCGTCGGCAATCGGTGGGGGCGTCTGATCGGTGGGGGGCGAAAAACGGGCCAGATTCACACCGGGCGCGATCACGCGCATACGCGCTTCATTGGCCCAGTCGTAGAGACCATATTGCTCATCGATTTCATGCTGCGTACTGGTGACGATCAGGGCAGATGCTGCCAGAGTTTCCTCTTCCGTGCGGATTCGTCGGGACAGGTTGTATTTCTGTTCGATGGTGGTGGCCGATTCGCCTTTGGCGAGTAGCCGCTGGCGCTTGACGCGGCCCAGTGAGTGTCCGGTAAAGGCAAGGGGCACGCCCAGATGATTGGCCAGCCGCACACCCACATAACCCGCGTCGGCGTAGTGGCTGTGCACTAGCGATGGGGTCAGACCGGTGCTCCGCACGTGATCGAGCGCTCCGTCGACCAGGCAGTTCAAATAGTCCCAGAGCCGTTCCTTGGGCAGATACTCGTCTGGCCCTGCGGGGATGCGGATAATGTGCGCGCCGTCGCCAAGATCTTCTTCCGGTACCGCGTAGTCGTCCGAAACGCGGGGGTCTATGATGCGGCGGGTGATCAGGTCGACTCGCCCGACGCGCTTGTCCCGCGCCAGCGCGCGGGCCAGTTCGACGACATAGAGGGTCTGTCCCCCGGTATCGGCATCGCGTCCCAATTCGAGATCATGGCCCCTAATGAGCCCATGCACACTGATCAGGACGATATACAGCGGTTCGTCGTTCATGACAGTGCGGTCCCCGTGAAGCCCAGTCGTTCGAGTTTGCTGGGGTCATCCAGTAGATGTTGTGCAAAGATGAGGCCGGTGGCACTCCATACTTGGTGCAGGTTGGCCTTGCGGCCCATCAATCGCCCATGTCGACCATCGTAGTATTCCGGCCACCCATCGCGCAAGAGCCGATTCTCGGCCACCTCGTAGGCCCGTTTGGCCAGATCTTCACGGCCACAGGATACGGCGGCTGCCGTCAGGGACCAGATCAGCACAGGCCAGTTGCCGCCATTATGGTAGGACCAGGGGGTGTTTTTGGGATCGGATCCCGTGATCAGCCGCCACTCGTGTGACTCGATGGCCGGATATACGAGCTTCATCGGCATCCGGCCGATGAGATCGTCCCAGCGTTGCTCAATCAGGTTCATCATGCCTTGAGACTGACTGGGGCTTGCAAGCCCGGCTACCAACGCGAGTAGATTCCCTTGCGAGAAAAAGCGGAAATCAATGCGCCCCGGCCCTAGGTTGCCGACGAAATAACCGGCCCCGTCGGGCAACCAGTCGGGTACCCAGCCCGGAATGGATTCGGGGTAGATGTTGAACAGGTTGTCGACATCCTGACCGAACATTTCGGTTGAAAAACGATTGACCCGATTGAGCTCATCCATATCCAGCCAGTAGTAGTTCTGAATGTATTCCTTCAGGACATGGCGGCGCCGGACAGCCAGGTCGACCAGCCAGCGATTGCCTTCATCGGCTTCCAGCAGTTCCGCGCAACGCAGGGTCATGTCGAAGAGCGCCTGGATTTCGATCGGGTGACCGTTTACCCCCATCCTGCGATCGATCATGAACGATCCATCGGGGACGAGCAGAGTGGGGAACACCTCGAACCGGCTCTGCAGGCAGAGGTTCAGAATCATGCGTAGCATGCGTTGAACCTCCGGTGTTTTGGCAAACCCCGTATCCCCGGTGCTATGCACATAGGCACGCAGCAGAATCGCCCACCACATCATGGAGTCGACGGGCGCCACGCGGCCGATTGCCCGATCACCGAAGTCCGCAATCAGCGTTTCTTCGCCCGACGCGTTCTGCACCACGCGGAAGGAGGCGGGCAGAACGCCCGGAGCCACTTGTTGGCCCTCGATTTCCTCCTGTTGATCGCGCAGATGCATGATCAGGCTCAAAAACGAGCGCACGATATCGGACCGACCTTCGAGCAGCATCACCAAGCCGGCGGAAACGAAATCCCGCACGAAACAATCCTGATAATTTTCGGCAGGCGCGCGCGGATCCGGGCTGGCCATGGTGCCGACAGCCTTGCCCTGATAGGTGATCAGGGCCGAATCGAGTAATCGGTAGGCATCGGCCAGTGCGGGCGAACGATCAGCGTATTGGGGGTGTTCGAAGCAGGGTGTATGAGAGGGTGTGTGTTCCGGCATGAATACATCCTGTGACGGCGATGACTTTCTGAAAAGTTAGCACAGCCACGAGATGGATGTTGAGAAACACAGTCAGCAGGGTCGTCGAGAATTGGGCTTGGGTCTGCCCGGTCGTCGAGTCAAAGGGTGACCAGGGTGCCGTCACGCATGGACAGCACTCGGGTCATCCGGTGCGCGAGTCCGTGATCATGCGTCACCAGAACGATGGCTGTACCCATCTTTTGATTCAGTGCCAGCATTGCGTTGAATACGTCATCCGCACTGTGACTGTCGAGATTGCCGGTGGGTTCGTCGGCCAGGACCACGGCGGGCGCAGTCACCAGTGCGCGGGCGATCGCCACGCGCTGGCGTTCTCCGCCAGACAGTTCACTGGGGTGGTGCTCCAGGCGTTGGCCCAGACCGACCTGTTCGAGCAGGTCGCGGGCGCGCCGTTGCGCATCGCCCCGAGGCATGCGGCGGATCAGCAGAGGCATGGCCACATTGTCGAGGGCCGAGAATTCCGGCAGTAGGTGATGAGCCTGATAGACAAACCCCAGGTGCTCATTGCGCAAACGACCCCGGGCGGTTTCCCCCAGGCTGGATAGCAGCTTCCCGGCCAACCAGACCTCGCCGCCCGTGGGCTGGTCCAGACCGCCCATCAGTTGCAGCAGGCTCGATTTTCCCGATCCGGAAGCACCCACGATAGCCATCATTTCACCCGCGTGAACGGTCAGATCTACCCCCTTGAGGACCTCCACGTTGAGCACGCCTTCGCGGTAGGTTTTGAGGAGCTGGCGGGTTTCGAGCACGATCCCCGTGCTGGGGGCTGAATTATTCATAGCGCAAAGCCTCGGCGGGCTGGACGCGTGACGCGCTCCAGGCGGGGTAGAGTGTGGCGAGGAACGATAAACCAAAGGCCATCAGGCCGACATGCCAGACGTCGTTCCAGTCCAGACGGGACGGCACTTCGCTGATGTAATAGACATCGGCGGGCATGAACTGGGTGCCGGTGAGATGCTCGATCCAGGGCACGATCGTTTCGACATTCAGGGCGATACCCACGCCGATGGTCAGGCCGACCAGGGTGCCGATCAGGCCGATCACGGTGCCGGAGATCAGAAAAATACCCATGATGCTGGCGGGGCTGGCGCCCAGCGTGCGCAGGATTGCGATATCGCCGCGCTTGTCGGTGACGACCATCACCAGCGTCGAAACGATATTGAAGGCTGCTACGGCGACGATCAGAGAAAGAATGATGAACATCACGGTGCGTTCGGTCTGTACCGCGCGGAAGAAATTGCCGTTGGCCTTGGTCCAGTCTGTCGTCCAGTAGGGGCTGCCCAGCTTGAGGTTGAGATCATGGGCCACCCAGGGGGCCTTGAACATGTCATCAAGCTTCAGGCGCAGGCCGGTGACCGAGTTCCCCATGCGGAACAGGGCCTGGGCGTCCTTCAGGTCGATGAAGGCCGTGCCGCGATCATATTCATACATGCCGACCTTGAAGAGCCCGACGACCGTGAATTGGCGCTGACGCAGCAATCCCCCCACCGGGGTGACGGCCACATTGGCCGTGATCAGCATCAGCTTGTCGCCCACAGTCACGCCGAGGTTTTCCGCCAGCGCCTGGCCCAGCACGATGCCGAACGAACCAGGCTTGAGGTCAACAAGTTTGCCCGCCACCATGTGCTGGCCAATATCGGTGACGGCATTTTCTTCGCTGGGTTCGATGCCACGCACGATGGCACCGGAGACGTTCGGGGGTGCGGAAAGCATCGCTTCGGCCTGAATGTACGGCGCGGAAGCCACCAGATGCGGCTCGCCCCGGACGCGCTCGGCCAGACTTTGCCAATCCTGAAGCGCGTGATTGGTTTCGCTGATGGTGGCATGGGCGGTCATGCCGAGGATGCGGTGACGCAACTCGTCCTGAAAACCGTTCATCACCGAGATCACGACGATCAGTGCCGTCACGCCCAGCGTAATCCCGATGATGGAGGTGGCTGAAATGAAGGAAACAAACCGGTTGCGCCGCTTGGCGCGTGTATAGCGCAGGCCAATCAGCCACTCAAAGGATCGAAACATGAAGTCGCCTGCAGTATGAATGAATCAGAAAATCTCGCGCAGTTTAGCAGTCTGACACGTGATATGACTGTCCCGGTTTCGAAATGACGCACGGCGAGTTACACTTTTCCCGCTGATCGGCATATTCTAAGCAAGATACGGGCGTGGCTTTTTTTACACGCAAGATGATTGCGGGTGCGGCTGACGTATGGGGTGTGCGGCCGAAATGCAGACTTAATTTTCGAACTTGTTTTTAGGAGCTTCAGTTATGGATCAACGAATCACCGCTCATCGTACCTTCTCCCGGTGGACCCTGGCGGCCTTCCTGGTCGTTGCTGGGCTGGGCGCTGCGCCTTTTGCGAGCGCGCAGAGCCACGTTATGACACCGGATGTTCAGGTCATGTCCCCTGACGTCAATACCGCCAAACCGGGCAGCAAGGATTACGTGCATGGTATGAGCATGGCACAGGTGATCAAGCGCTTCGGCCAGCCGCAGAAAAAGCTGGCAGCCGTTCCTCCGAAAGGCGGCAAGTACCATCCGCCGATTACCCGCTGGGCCTATCCGGGTTTTACTGTGTACTTTGAGCGACATACAGCCCTGCACTTGGTTCGGGATCACACCGTTCCCAAAAAATAGGCTATAACTTGGTCGGTGGCGATGGCATGTTGGCGTCGAGATGCCGGATTTTATTTAGCGTCGTTCACATCGAGTTGACCCGGAGTTCACTATGAAAACCAATGTGGGAATGATTGATAAGGCGTTACGGATCATTGTGGGTATCGTTCTGATTGCCCTGGCCGCGACGCACGTGATTGGCTGGTGGGGTTATATCGGTATTGTGCCGTTGCTGACGGGCCTGTTCAATTTCTGCCCGGCCTATCTGTTGATGGGCATGAATACCAAGGGCAAGGATACCCCGGCCGAATAGTGGCCCTGTATTTGCCTTGAGACACCGACAGAGGGTTCATGTACGCACGCCGCTGGCCGGAATTTTCCGGTCAGTGGCTTTTTTATGCCTGTTTGTTCTCGGTGGTTCTGCGCTGGCGGATGCCCCGCGATTCGGTGCATTGCCCTCCGCAGTGGACGAGGCCAGTGGGCTGACTGCCTCCATCCGTCATCCCGGGCTGTACTGGACCCATAACGACAACATTAATCTGCCGGCTTCCTCGCGCCGAAGTGATCCCTTGTTGTTCGCTATTGATGCGCGCGGCGTCCTCAAATCAACTGTCAGCCTGTCACCAGTGCGTCAGCGCGACTGGGAGGCAATCACCAGTGGCGTGATTGATGGCCAGCCGACCCTGATCGTGGGTGACATTGGGGATAATCGTAACTCTTGGCCAGACTATCGGCTCTGGTTCGTGCCGGAGCCGCCCGCTCTCGGTGAAAAGCAGAGTGTCTATCCCTCCGCCCTGATTCGTTTTCGTTACCCGGACCAGGTGCCTCAGCCAAAGCGACAAGGGGGCTGGAGTGGTGGGCATGACACCGAATCGCTGGTGCTGGATGCGCACGAGCAACAATTGTTGCTACTCACAAAACGTGAGAAACCGGCCCGATTCTTTTCGATTCCGCTGAGCGCCCGACATCCCATCAGTGAAGGTGATCGTCTCAGTCTCCAGGAACGACGCACACCGGTCGTAACGGCGCAGCTCATCGGTCCCTTGCCGACGCTGCCCGCGCCAAATCTATTGGCCTGGCTGCTTAATCCGATGATCGGTGCATACACCGACCAACCCACGGACATGACGTTGAGCGCGGATGGTCGATTGCTGGCGGTGCTGACCTACAGTGCCGTATATTTTTTCCTGCGCAAGCCGGGGATGGACTGGCGGCAGGCCATCGAAAGGCCCGTTGACAGCATTGGATTGCCGCTGATCGATCAGTGGGAAGGCATCAGTTTCACAGGAGATGAAAAGCGTTTGTTGATCGTTCGCGAGGGGCGTGGCGATCGAACCCTGATGCGCTTGGATGTACCCGCGTCATTGATAGCTCGGTAAGGGTGCGGACTCAGTGGACCGCAATATTCCAGATTGCCAGGCCAACGGTGTAGGCACCGAAACCGGTGACTGCTGTACCGGCGACCCAGCGTACCCATTTTTGGCGGGTGAAGGCGGAGAGCTGGGCGGCGAATGCGCCCATGAGCAGTAGATTTGGCAAGGTGCCCAAACCAAACCCCAGCATTAGCAGCGCGCCCTGCGCCGCACTGCCCGCCGAGAGGGCCCAGATCAACACGCTATAGACGAGTCCGCAGGGCAGCCAGCCCCAGACGAATCCGAGCAGCAGCGCCTGCCGGGGCGAACGGACGGGCATCAGGCGACGACCGAACGGTTCGATATAGCGCCACAGGCGTGAGCCCACGCGCTCGATTCGGGTCAGGCCGAACCACCACCCGCCGACATACAGACCCATCAGGATCATGAACAGCCCGGCGATGATCAATAAATACAATTGAGCATGTTGCAAGGGGATCAGGGATAGCCCCAGAGCACCGATGAGTCCGGCGATCGCACCCGCTATCGTGTAGGAACTGATCCGGGCCAGGTTATAGGCGAGCAGGTAGGGCATGAGCTGTCGGGCGGTCGCCCGCTTTTCGGCGGGCAGGCCGAAGGTGAGGGCGCCGACGATGCCGCCGCACATGCCAATGCAATGTACGCCACCGAAGAAACCGACCAGTAAGGCCGCCCAGAAGGTCATATCGTTTGGCATGTTGTCCTCGTGTTCGGGGTGATGGGTCGGGCGTCCGGCAATACGATCTATGGCATCGGGACGGATGCCATCGGGCTTGATTCTGTGGGGCGATTCGCCAACACTGCCCGGCATGAACGACGTATCGCCGAACCGTGAATCCCCATCAGACTTTGGGTCAGACCAGCAAACGCCCCCTAAAGTGCCCGCGGTAGGCCTGCCCGACCCCAAAAACCCCGAGGATGTTACCGCGTTTTTGCGGGCGCATCTCGATCAATTGCCCCTGAGCGACGCGCCGAAACTGACGCGTCGGTTGGCGGGGGTCGAACGCGGGCTGCGGCAGAATCGGCTCAGGGCGGGCGAATTGGCCGAACTGGTGGACGCTTTTGAAACCGCGGCCGGGCTGGTGGCTGCGCGGCGCAATCAGGGTATTCGGTTCGACTATCCGGATGATCTACCCGTCAGCGGCGCACGTGCCGAGATCATGGATCTGCTGCGGGACCATCCGGTCGTGATCGTGGCCGGGGAAACAGGCTCCGGCAAGACGACCCAGTTGCCCAAGATGTTGCTCGAACTCGGTTATGGCCTGCGCGGCCAGATCGGCCATACCCAGCCGCGCCGGATTGCGGCGCGCAATGTCGCCAGTCGGCTGGCCGAAGAGCTGGGCGCAGCAGGGTCGCAGGCCGTCGGCTACAAGGTGCGGTTCTCGGATCATACCCAGCCGACGAGTCGGGTCGCCGTCATGACCGACGGGATTTTGCTGGCCGAGATCAACCGGGATCCGGATCTGCTGCGTTACGACGCCCTGATTATCGATGAGGCGCACGAGCGGAGTCTGAACATCGATTTTCTGCTCGGGATTCTGCGCCAGTTGGTCGAGCGTCGGCCCGATTTCCGTCTGGTGATTACCTCGGCCACGATCGATACCGCCCGGTTTGCGCAGCACTTCGGGCGGCTCGATCCCGTTCGTGGACAGTTTCAACCGGCGCCCGTCGTGCCGGTGGCGGGGCGAAGTTTTCCAGTTGAGGTCCGTTACCGGCCGCTGACTGGCGGGCGCGATAACGGCGGTAGCGCAGAATTGGAGGAGTTGGATCTGCCCGCCGCCGTGGTCGCGGCGGTGGATGAACTGGTGCATGAAGGATTGGGCGATATTCTGGTGTTTCTGCCCGGTGAGCGCGAGATTCGCGATTGCGCCCAGCGCCTGACACGCCACGGTCTGCGTCATACCGAAATTCTCCCGCTGTACGCCCGGTTATCGACGGCGGAGCAACAACGGATTTTTTCGCCGCACACCGGTCGACGGGTGGTGCTCACCACGAACGTGGCCGAAACCTCGCTGACCGTGCCCGGTATTCATTATGTGATCGACTCCGGTCTGGCCCGTATCGCGCGCTACAGTCCGCGTTCCCGGGTGCAGAAACTGGCGGTCGAGGCGATTTCCCAGGCCTCGGCCAACCAGCGGTCGGGTCGCTGCGGGCGGATTGCGCCGGGGATCTGCATCCGTCTGTATGAAGACACCGATTTCACGGGGCGTCCAGCCTTTACCGATCCGGAGATCCTGCGCACCAATCTCGCTTCGGTGGTCTTGCGTCTGATTGATCTGAAACTCGGCGAGCCGGAGCATTTCCCCTTTATCGAACCGCCCGATTCACGGCAGCTCGCCGCCGCGCGCCGGTTGCTGTTCGAGCTGCACGCCCTGGACGCCGACCAGCGCATTACCCCGCTGGGGCGGCAACTGGCCCGCTTGCCGGTGGACCCCACGCTTGGCCGGATGATGCTGGCGGCTCTGCCGCTTGGCGATGCGCCCGCGATCGATACACTGATCGTGGTGGCATTTCTCTCCATCCAGGACCCACGCGAGCGTCCCGCCGACCATGCCCAAGCAGCCGATCAGGCCCAACAGGCCTTCCGCGTGGCGGATTCCGATTTTGCTGCGGTGCTGGCCCTGTGGAATGCCTGGCATCAGGTCGTGCGGCATGAATCGCAGCGGCAGCGGCGCGATTGGGCCAAACGCCATTTTCTGTCCTATAACCGCCTGCTCGAATGGCATGACCTGTTCGGCCAGCTCCGCCAGATCGTCGATGAACTGAACCAGCGCGCCTTGCCGGATCCGCAGCCCTTGCCCGTCGTGAGCGTGGAAGCGACCGATCACGAGAAATCGGCGCTGCAGGCTCGGCTCGACCTGCTGCATCAGGCCATTCTGCCCGGCCTGCTGGCTCAGATCGGCTTGCGTGATGAGGCCCAACGGGCGGACAAGGCCGAGAAAGCCGATCAGCGCGGTCAAAAGAAACGTACGCCCACGATCTACATCGGGGCGAATAACCGCCGTTTCATGCTGTTCCCCGGTTCCAGCATCGCCAAAACTCCGCCCAAGTGGGTGATGAGCGCCGAAATCGTTGAAACCACGCGGGTGTATGCACGCATGAATGCGGCGATCAATCCGCGCTGGATCGAGCCCTTGGCGACGCATCTGGTGACGCAGGAACACAGCGAACCCGTTTGGGATCAGCGGGGCGGACGGGTGATGGCTTTCGAGACCGTGAAGCTGTTCGGCCTGCCGATCGTCACCAAGCGGCGCATCGACTTCGGCCGGATCGATCCGCTGCTGGCGCGGGAGATTTTCATTCGTTCGGGCCTGGTGGAAGGCGCCTTCGAGAGCAATCTGCGCTTCTGGCGCGATAATCAGGCGTTGATCGGCGAGATTCGGGAACTGGAGGCCCGCACGCGGCGCCCGGATCTGCTGATTGATGACCAGGTCATCTTCGATTTCTATGCCAGCCATCTGCCGGCCGATGTGCACGATGTGGCCGGGTTGGTGCGCTGGCTCAAGGAGGTCAACCCGAATCAGCCGCCCGCCCTGTGCATGACCCGCGACGATGTGCTCAAGCGCGAACCCGATCAGCACGACCCGAAGGGTTTCCCTGACCGGTTGCAGATGGGGGCGTTCAGCCTGCCGCTGCATTACCACTTCGCGCCGGGCAGCGACGATGATGGCGTCACCCTGCGCCTGCCCTTGGCGGCGCTCAACCAGATCGATACGGCGCGCGCCAGTCACCTGATTCCCGGTCTGCGGCGTGAAAAGATCGAGGCATTGATTCGCGGTCTGCCCAAGGCCGACCGACGGCACTTCGTGCCTGCCCCCGAGTTCGCCACGGCCGTCAATGAGCGCATCGCGGGGGACAAAGGCAACTTGATCGCACAGCTGGCCACGGAGTTGCAGCGGATGACCGGTCATCGCGTTGATCCCGAGCTGTTCGACGAACGAAAATTACTGGCGCATCTGCGGATGCGATTCGCCGTGGTGGATGAGGCGGGCGAGGAGCTGGATGCCGACCGTGATCTGGCGGTGCTGATGGCGCGTCATCAGGCGGCGGCGCAACAAGCCTTCGCCCAGCGTACGCGACACCGGCTGGAGCGCGATGATCTGACCGATTGGGCCGTCGGCGATCTGCCCGAGCAGCTGATGGTTGAGCAGCAAGGCGCGCAGTTGCAGGCTTACCCCGCCCTGGTCGATGCGGGCGACCACGTTCGCGTGGCCTTGCTCGACGATCCGGATCGGGCATCGGCGGCGCATCGGGTGGGTGTGACGCGGTTGCTGATGCTTGCCCTGCCGGAGCAGGTTCGGCATCTGGGGCAGTTTCTCAAGCAGGAACGGGCGCTCGACCCGGCGCGCCTGCAATACAGTCAGCTGGGTAGTCGTCGCCCGCTGCCCGAGCTGAGCCTGGTGTTGCCGAATCGGCGCGATACGGCTTTTGATACCGAACTGCTGGCGCGTGCCGTGGCCGGATTGGCGGTCGATGATCGCCCGCCGGTGCGGGATCCGGCAACGTTCGCCGAGCGTGTCGAGTGGCTCCGGCCGAGACTGGATGCGGCCGTGCGCCAACTGGCCGATCAATTGCGTACCCTGTTCGCCCAGCATCAGGCTTTGCGCGCCCGGTTGAAGGGCCGCCTGCCGCTGTCGCAGATCGAGGCCGCGCGTGAAGTGGCCGAGCAGCTCGATGCCCTGATTTATCCCGGCTTTATCTGGCACACGCCGCAGAGTCTGTTTGCACAGCTGCCGCGCTACATCACGGCGGCGGAAAAACGCCTTGAAAAAATCGACCGGCATCCCGAACGCGACCGGATGCTGCGCGTACAGTTCATGCCGCTGTGCAATCGGGTATTGGCTCGACTCGATCAATCCTCGGACGATCCGGCTCAGTTCATCAACCTGTGTCACCTGCAGGCGCACCTCGAAGAGTGGCGCGTCACCACCTTTGCGCAGGAGCTTGCCCGCAAGGGCGCGCCGTCCGCGCAGGATGTGGAACAGGCACTCAAGGTTCTGTTGTCCGGTTGATCGGCGATTAGGTCGGGCGGATATATCCGCCCCGCACGCCTTCAGGGGAGAGCACGCACTGCAGGAGGTTGAGCTGCCGGGATCGGAAAGCGCCCGCGCAGGTCAGTAGATAGTAGCGCCACATGCGTTCGAAGGTCTCGTCATAAGTCGACTGATACTTCGGCCAGGCACGGGTGAAATTGTCATGCCAGGCCATGAGCGTGCGGTCGTAATCGGCACCGAAGCTATGCACGTCCTCAATAATAAAACGCCCCTCTGCTGCCTTCGCAATCTGTTGGTGCGACGGCGTCTCGCCATTGGGGAAAATATATTTGTCGATCCAGGGATCGGGCGAGCTATGGCTGCCTCCTCCGGCAATCGTATGCAGCAAGAATAAACCCTCGGGTTTGAGGCAACGGCGCGCCACATCCATGTACGTGGCGTAGTTTTTGCGCCCGACATGCTCGAACATGCCCACCGACACAATATGGTCGAAGGTCTCGTGCATGTCGCGGTAATCCTGAAGACGAAACTCGACCGGTAGCCCGGCACAGAGTTGCCGGCCATACTCGGCCTGCTCTTTGGAAATGGTGACGCCGACGCAGCTGACGCCATAGCGCTCGGCGGCAAAGCGCATGAAGCTACCCCAGCCACAGCCGATATCCAGCACCCGTTGTCCCGGCTGGAGATCCAGCTTGCGGCAGATCAGATCGAGTTTTGCCTCCTGGGCTTCGTCGAGGGTGGTGACGCCCGGTGCCCAGTAGCCACAGGTATAGGTCATCCGGGCGTCGAGCATGTCGCGATAGAACTCGTTCCCCAAGTCATAGTGACGTTGGCCGACGGCCCAGGCACGCACGGGGCTCTGGCGATTGAACACACGGGCCTTGAGGGCATGCCAGATCAACGGCCAGGACCGCCCGATCGTGGGGTCTATATCCAGCTGGGCGCGCATCACCCGCTCAATAAATTGATCGATGGCGGGGATGTCGACCCAGTCTGCCATATAGCTTTCACCCAAACCCAGATTGCCATGGCCGAGAATCTGGCCAACGGCTCTGGGGTTCTTCAGTCGAAGATCCCAAGGTTGATGCCCATCCAATTGGATACCAGCGCGTTCGAGCAGTTCGGTGAAAACGATCCTTTCTCGGTTCGGTTCAGACCAGCCATGTTCATTTCGATCCGTAGGGGAAACAGTCTGTTTTGTCACGCTATGTTACCTCTTGATTCTTACCTACCTAGGGCGACGACGAGTGCGCGCAAGTGGGATCGGCAAATTTGATCCATACCCGCCGGGACAGTAAAGTCTGCCCTCACTGATAGTACATATACCTGTTAGGTTTGGTTGTTGCAACCCACCGATACGATCTGATCTGGCTTGTTCTCTCTCCCTTGGTTGGCCTGGACGATGATGGATTAACCTGTTGAATGTATTTGGAAGCCTGTTCACGCCGCCCTTCAGGGGCGAAGGGCTGGGTCTGGTTGTTTCGAGTGGTAAATACACATGGTTGCGTCCGACCGGAGGTATGATGATCCCATGAGCGCCCCTTCTTTCTTCATGCGATGGTGCCTTGGGCTGACACAGGGACTGACGGGGTTTCTGCTGGCTACGTCTGCCAGCGGCGCCCCGAATGCATCGTCACCCCAGCCGAAGATGGAGTTGAATCCAATGTCGTCTCCTGCACCCGCGCCCCTGACGGTACAAGCTCAATCGGATGCCGATGCGCTGGTTCACTGGCCGGGGCTGCCGCCGCCTATTGCCCGGGCCGTGGAGACCGCAGAAGCGCAGGCCATGACAGAACATCAGGACAAATCTGCCGATTCCAGCCATTGGCATACGCGTTGGTTGAGCGCAGATGGTTTGCCCTGGTTTACCAATCGACTCATTCTGAGCCAGTCACCGTACCTGCTGGAGCACGCACACAATCCGGTGAACTGGTATTCCTGGGGACCTGAGGCGCTGGCTGCTGCCAAGGCTGAGCACAAGCCATTGTTCATTTCGATCGGCTATGCGAGTTGTCACTGGTGTCATGTCATGGCACAACAGAGTTTCGAGTCTGCTGCTGTGGCCCGGTTGTTGAACCAGTCGTTTATTGCCGTCAAGGTCGATCGGCAGCAGAACCCCGAGATCGACAGCCGTTATCAGATGGCCGTCGCCATTGTGGGGGGCGGGCAAACGGGTTGGCCGGCCAGTATTTATGCTTTTCCGGACGGACGTCCGTTCTATGCAACCCTCTATCAGCCGGAACCAGCATTTCTGTCCACGTTGAAACAGGTCGCGGGTGTGTGGCAGACGCGCCCCACTGTATTGGATCAGGATGCCGACAAGCTCACCGGTCTGATGCGCCGCGTATTGGACCAACAGGCCAAGGCGCAGTCTCTGGATGCGCCCTTTTTGGTCCACGCGGCACAGGCATTGGCACAACGGGTCGATCCCTTCGAGGGGGGCTTTGGCGATGGGGTGAAATTCCCGGATGCCGAGCGTCTGATGTTCCTGCTGGACCAACTGGGGCATACCGCGTTGCCACCGGACCAGATCACCGCCCTGCGAAATAGCCTGGATCTCACGCTGGAGCATATGCGGCGTGGAGGGATTTACGACCAGCTGGGCGGCGGTTTTTTCCGGTACAGCACCACGCCGGACTGGCGGGTGCCGCACTTCGAGAAAATGGCCTACGATCAGGCCGTGCTGGCGCGAACCTATCTGCGCGCCGGCCTCGTGCTGGGGCGACGGGCATATTGGCGCACCGCCGAGAACACCCTGGATTTCGTGCTTGACCAGATGAGAGCGCCCGACGGCGGGTTTATTGCAGCGCTGGATGCCGATAGTGCCTTGCCGTCGTCGACAGGGTCGTCGCAACCGGCCTTGCACGAGGGCGCGTTTTATACGTGGAGCCCGTCCGAGCTGGCGGCGGTGCTTCCGCCCGAGGCGGCAAAATTGGCCGCCGCCTACTGGCAGGTTACACCCGCCGGTGATATTGATGGCATGAGTGTCCTGCATCGAGCGAGCGCGGTGGATGAGGCGCAATTAGCCAAGACCCTGCATCTGAATGAGGCCGAGCTCAACCTGAAAATGGTCGGCATCCGGAAAAAACTTCTGGCCGTGCGTGCCCGGCGGTCCGCGCCGCGCCGGGATGGCAACCGGATCACCAGTTGGAACGGCCTGTTGATTCAGGCATTGGCCGAGGGTGGCCGTCTTCTGGATCAGCCGCGTTTCGTTCAGGCTGCGGCCGCCGCCGCTCAATTCGTCGATCACAAAATACGGCTGCCGGGCGGGCGACTGGCGCATAATTTCAACCGAGGCGTGGCGAGCGGCGTGGCTAATCTGGCCGATCATGCCGATTACGCCCTGGGTTTGATCGCTTTGTACGATGCGACCGGTGAGAAAACCTGGTTGGATCAGGCGCAGGCCCAGGCCGCGGTCATCGAGAAAAGCTTTGCTGCCCCCGCGGGCGGTTACTTCGACCAGCCGAACGAGTCGAAGACCGATGCGGCGATTCTGGACCTGCCTTCCCGTCCTTACGAAGATGGGCCGGAACCGGCGGGCAATACGCAGACAATGCGTCTTTTTGTGGATTTGGCCGTGCGTACGGGCGACCAGAAATATACGGATGCTGCCGACGCACTACTGGCCGGTTTTTCGGGGTTGATCGCGCGCGATCCACTCAGCGCTGCGGGGATGCTGGCAGCATTAACTGCGCAAAGAGCGGGGGCGATCGATCCCCAGGCCTATGGTGCGCGGGGCGGGCTCCATGCGGGGGTGAGTCGTCGTGGGGGTAAGCAGATCAATGTCCTGTTGGCCTTTGCCCCTGGTTGGCACGTCAACGCACATGATGCCCGCAGCGATCTGATCCCGACTCAGCTAACGTCCGTCCCACCGTTGCAGTTGGCCCTAGTGGATTACCCCGCCGGGAAAAAGGTGCGACTGGCCTTCAGCGATACGCCGTTGAATCTGTATGAGGGCACTACCCATATTACCGGGGTGATCCAGCCGGATTCGGTCATGTTTCCCCAGCGTGTCCGCCTCGATTTTCAGGCATGCAATAACGAGATATGTCTGGCGCCGGCGCAGATGACGTTGTGGTTGCCGCCCCATCCATGAGGTCTATCCTTGAGGCGTATAGGCGTTGTCGGCTCAACGTACGGATAAGGGGGAATGGGTGATGAGACCGATTGATCGATTCGAATGGGCGGTGCGGGGATTGTTGGTCGCCGTGGTTGTTCACGTGCCCGTCGTATGGGCAGATCAGGCCACGGTCTACCAGTGCAAGGACAAGAATGGTGCAGTGATCTTCTCTGGCACGCCTTGCGGGCCGAATGCGAAGGCCCGGGTCATCGACGCACCGAATGCCGGAACCGGTGGAACCTCGGCACGCCAGGGCATCGACGAACTGGCCAAGCAGTACGACAAACGGCAGGAACAGGCGAGTAAGAATGCCGCGGAGGTCGCGCGTGCCGAAGCCGAGGCCCGGGCGGCCGAACAGGCGCGCGCGGCACAGCAAGCAGCCCCCCCGCCCCCCCTCATCGAGAATGGCTACGCCTATGGCGGTTATCCTCTACCGGGAGGCTATTATGGGCCGGGGTCAGCGCAGTTCGGCGGGTCGATCAACAGTAGAGGGGAGTGGTCGATCGGTGGACGCGTCGGCGGTTATGACCGTGATCGTCGGCGGCCTCATCTCCATTCCCCATCGCCCTATAAGCCCCCTGAAAGTCCGGGTATTTCAGGTCGTTTTCCCGGTGGGCTTCCGGGCATGCGCCAATAAACAAACGACGCCAGCCGTGCGCATCAACGCGTTCGGGTCAGGTGCTTGCCGGGGCGATCGGCGCAAACGGGGCGAGCAGAGCCGCGAGGTCTTCGAGTTCGGGGATTAATGCCAAGGCACAATGCAGATGGCGCCAAGTCAGCGGCAGGTCGTGCAGATAGCCGTGTTTGCCATCACGAAAACTCAATCGCGCAAAAATACCCAGTACCTTCAAATGTCTCTGCACGGCGACCCAGGCAAAATCCGCCCGGAATTCGTCCAGGGATTGCCCGTGGCCCAGTGCCGTGGGTACGTGTTCCCAGTACAGGGCCTGCATGGCCAGAATGACATCGGCAGGCCAGTCGATATAGCTGTCGCGCAGGAGGGATACTAGGTCGTAGGCCAGCGGGCCGCGGACGGCATCCTGGAAGTCGATGACGGTCAGGCGGTCGGGTTGCACCATCAGGTTTCGGCTGTGGTAATCACGGTGCACGAATACCTGCGGCATGGTGATCAGTCGCGCGCAGATACGGTCCCGAATTTGGTTCCACTGTGCCTGCTCTGCCGGCGAGAGCGCATGCTGGCAATGGTGTTGGATATACCATTCGGGAAGCAGATCCATCTCCCGGCCAAGCCGTTCGGCATCAAATTCGGGCAGGCCTTCGGTATCGCCTTCGGCGAGGGTGGGCAGTAACGCGACGGCCGTTTGTAGTTTCTCCGTTACGCGCTGGGGGGATTGGCCATGCCGCCACTGGAACAAAGTCTCATCGCCCAGGTCTTCCAGTAAGAGGAACCCCTGTGTCGTGTCTTGCGCGTGGAGGGTGGGCACGGGAATACCGATTCGTGCGAGGCGTTGCTGGACGTCAATGAATGGTAGAACGTCCTCGCCGGGCGGCGGGGCATCCATGATGATGCGGGTCTCTCCGGATTTGAGACGGGTTCGCCAGTAGCGGCGGCCACTGGCATCGCTGGATACCAGGATCGGCTGGGTATGCGTCTCGGGCAGCATTTGGGCCAGAAAGTGCGACAGGGCCGGATAACGGGGATCGTCGAGAAAGGCGGTGTGCGGCATGATGCGGGTGGGATTCCGGTAAATAGATGACTAGCATACCGGGCGGCACGGCACGCGGGGAAGGGGGGTATGACGTGAATGCGTGCCGGTAAAGCCCTGAATAATGCAGAGCGTCGACTTTGGGTATAAAATAACTGATAGGCATATAAATTTATGGAGGGGTCATGGCGATCTTCAAGCAACTTTTTGACGAAGCAACCTCGACGTTCACCTATCTGATCGCAGACGAGCAGACGCGCTCCGCGCTGTTAATCGATCCCGTGCACGAACAGTATGACCGTGATCGGCGAATGCTGGATGAACTGGAACTGACGTTGAAGTACGTCCTGGAAACCCATGTTCATGCAGACCACATTACGGGCGGCGGTCGTTTGCGGCATGAGTTGGGCGCGCAGTTCATCGTGGGCAAGGGTACCGGTTTGGACTGCGCCGATCGATTGATTGCCGACGGCGAAACGGTGACGATGGATGGAATCACGCTGCAAGCCATCTCCACGCCGGGCCATACCGATGGCTGTACCAGTTATCTGTGGAATGATCGCCTGTTTACCGGCGACACGATTTTGATCAATGCCTGCGGGCGTACGGATTTCCAGCAGGGCTCGCCGGAAAACCTGTATCGCAGCATCCATCGGTTGCTCTCGTTGCCGGAGGAGACGCTGATCTATCCCGGGCATGACTACACCGGTCATCGGGTCAGTTGTGTCGCCCAGGAAAAAGCGATCAGTCCGTATGTGTTCGGGCTTGATCTCGCGGCCTTTGCCGAGAAAATGCAGAACCTGAATCTCCCCAAACCCCGACGAATCGATGTGGCCGTTCCTGCAAATACCCACTGTGGTGGTGCCGATGTCGCCCGTGCTGCAGGTGAGACCGAGG
Organism: Halothiobacillus sp.; assembly: GCA_024636015.1. Lineage (GTDB taxonomy): Bacteria > Pseudomonadota > Gammaproteobacteria > Halothiobacillales > Halothiobacillaceae > Halothiobacillus. The sequence continues at coordinate 9,027 of JAGXHU010000068.1, read as the reverse complement.
CGCCTGCGACCAAGGTCTGCTGATCGAGCGTCCGCAGGACTCTTATTGACCGGATTCCCCCGCGCGGCCATTTGTTGCATGATGCGAGGCGGTTTTCTAAGAGTTGCTGCTTGCCCCCGGTGTTCGCGGGGGCGTTCTGCGTATACCGATCAGGTCGGGTATGTTCCGGCCTGTGTTCCTTTTTCAAACCGTCTCCGTGACGGTTTTTGTGTTTTGGGATGTGCAATGATACGGCTGTTTGTCCTGTTTCTCGGGTTGCTGGTGTTCCGGACAAGTCCTGCCGATATGCCCGCCGGATGGCGCCCCGTGGGGGTGGCTGTTGGCTGGTTTCTTCTGGTTGGTGTCTTGCTGGGGTTGAGTAGCGATATGGCGCGCACGGACTGGCCGGGTGCCATGGGGCAAAGTCTGCTGGATAGCGGGCTGGATTTGCTGGTTCTCGCGGGTTATTCCGTTGCTTGGACGCGATTGAGGCGGTTTTCATCGCGTGAACCCCAAATGCTGACGGCCTTGTTCGGTGCTATGGGCATGTTGGGGGTGCTGTTCATTCCTCTGATGGCATTGATGCCGCCGGACATGACCAACCCGGCCGATTTCGGTGGCTGGGGCTGGCTGGTCATGACACTGTTTCTGTGGAATTTGGTCGTCGTCGGCCAGATCTATCGTCGTACCTTGGCCTTGAGTGCCGGGGTTGGGGTGCTCTTGGCGCTGGGGTACTTTGTGGCGAGTACAGCGGTATCCTTGGGCTTGTCTCATGCTTTCCCCAGTATCGGCAGTTGAGCGTGTCCCTACCCCTATGGATAAAACAATGGTTGATGGTTCCTTGAAAAAAATTCACATTCTTGGCATTGCGGGCACTTTTATGGGCTCGTTGGCGCAATTGGCGCGGCAGATGGGTTATGCGGTTAGTGGTCGCGATCACGCCATTTATCCGCCGATGAGCGATCAGCTCGCGTTGGCGGGTATCCCGGTCGAAACGGATATGGATGCGCCGCTGCCGGAAGATGCGGAAATCATCGTCGGCAATGTGATGCGTCGCGATATGCCGGTGATCAATCAGTTACTGTCCGGTTTCTATCGCTATCGTTCTGGTCCGCAGTGGCTGGGCGAAGAGTTACTGCGGGATCGGTTCGTACTGGCTGTGGCCGGTACGCACGGCAAGACAACGACCAGTGCTTTGCTGGCTTGGATTCTGGAGTCGGCGGGCATGGCCCCCGGATTCCTGATCGGCGGCGTGCCCGCAAATTTCGGCGTGAGCGCGCGGCTGGGGGATACCCCGTTTTTCGTGATCGAGGCAGATGAATACGACACGGCATTTTTTGATAAGCGCTCGAAGTTTCTGCACTACCGGCCGCGTGGGGCCGTGCTGAACAACCTCGAATACGATCATGCCGACATTTTCCCGGATTTAGCAGCGATCGAGCGACAGTTCGCGCATTTTCTGCGTTTGGTACCGAATCAGGGGCTGGTGGTCATGGCGGACGAAACCGCCGCCCTCGAACGGGCTGTGGCGCAGGGTTGCTGGGCACCCATCGAGCGGTTCGGTGGGGCGGAGTCGGCGCGACCCTGGCGCTTGGTGGATCACGCAATTTGGCTGGATGGCCTGAAAATCGGCGAATTTCCACCTAATATCATGGGACGGCACAATCGAATGAATGCCTTGGCCGCGTTGGCGCTGGCGCGCTTCGCCGGTGTCCCGGCGGAACTGGGCCTTGCGGCGCTGGCCTCATTTGCCGGTGTGGCACGACGGCTGCAGAATCGGGGGAGCGCAGATGGCGTCACGGTGTATGACGATTTTGCCCACCACCCGACGGCAATCGTCGAGACCATTGCCGCCATGCGCGAGTTGCTGGCGGCGCGTGCCGGGCAGGGGCGATTGATTGTGGTGGTCGACCCCCGGTCGAACACCATGCGGGCGGGCGTACATGCTGACGTGTTGGCGGATGCGCTCCAGGGCGCCGACCAAGTGGTCTTTCATAGTCCGGCGAATTTGCCCTGGTCGCCAATGCAGTCCCTGGCCGCACTTGGCGAGCGGGTCAGTTTCCCCCAAACCGTCGATGCGGTGCTCTCGACGCTGGTGGCAATGTGTCGTGCCGACGACGTGGTGCTGGTGATGAGTAACGGGAGTTTCGATGGGTTGCACCAGCGCTTGCTGGATGCCTTAACGGCCCGGCAGAGCACACCGTAGACGATATCGTCCCCCTTTTCGGTAGACAGGAGACCCAGTGCGTATGACCGAAACCCAGACCGTGCCGTTATTCCCTTTGCACACGGTGCTGTTTCCCGATGGCTTTCTGCCGCTCCGGATTTTTGAGACGCGCTATATCGACATGGTGCGGCAGAGTTTGCGAGAATCACGGCCCTTTGGCGTGGTCTTGCTGAAGCAGGGTGGCGAAGTGCTGCAGTGCGAGACAGATCGGGATACGACGGAATTTAATGTCCTGGGTACCCTGGCGCATATCGTGGACACGGATCTGGCTGCCGACGGCATGTTGCAAATCGAGGCCCGCGGTGATCGTCGTTTTCGGATCGAGCGATCCTGGATGGAGCGTGATGGTCTGATGATGGGCGAGATCACCCTGCTGGACAAAGCGACTGTGCCGGAACGGGTGGCTGACCTTGTTCCTCGGTTGAGTGCGTTTCTCGAGCGGATCATGAGTGATCGCGACCCGCATCGTGCCAACCCCCGGTTTGATGACCCGTCCTGGGTGATTTATCGGCTGCTGGAACGGCTGCCCATCAAGCTGGAAGATCGCCAGCGTGTCCTGACGGTCGATCAACTCGACCTGACGGTGCGCCATCTTTCTGCCATGATTTCTGCTTTGGAGTAACAATCGCGGGTCTTTGTCACCCCGATATTGGAGATATTTAATGACCGTTCAAGAAGCAACCTTCGACACGATTGATAGCCTGATCACGCAAAACGATATTCTGATCGTGGATTTCTGGGCGCCCTGGTGTGGCCCCTGCCGGTCATTTGCACCGATTTTCGAGGCGGCTGCCGAGGCGCATCCGGATGTCACCTTCGCGAAGGCCAACACGGAGGCAGATCAGCAGTTGGCGGGTTATTTCCAGATCCGTTCGATCCCGACCCTGATGGTATTTCGTCAGCAGATCCTGTTGTTCAATCAGGCTGGCGCCTTGCCGAAGCAGGCGTTGGACGAATTGATCGGTAAGGTGAAGTCGCTGGATATGGACGAGGTCCGTAGCGAGATCGCGAAGACAGAGTCCGAACAGACGGCACCCCAATAATGTGGGGCGTGCACCGATTCGCTCGTGTCCTGCTTAGTGAGTCGGTGCTGGAGTAAGTTCTGATGATGAGCGTGCTCCTGCAAATGGCGGCCACGATCGCCATGGGGTTGTTGTGGCGGCGTTTCGAGTTTGGCGGCTGGTCCGCCGAGCGGGCGCGTGGCGCATTGACGACGGCCGTCTATTATTTCTTCCTACCGGCGCTGGTGTTGGCCGTGCTCTGGCGTACCCCCCTGGGGGCGGATACCTTCAAAATATCCCTGTCGGCAGCAACCGGTGTTCTGGTGTCGATGGCTGCCATGGTGCTGGTCGGCCGCATGATGACGCTGACTCGACCGCAATTTGGCGCCCTGTTGCTGGCGGCCAGCTTTCCCAATGCCACCTATATGGGGCTGCCTTTGCTAGCGAGTCTGTTTGGCGATCCCGGCAAGGCCGTCGCGATTCAGTATGACCTCTTCGCTTGCACGCCACTGTTGCTCTCCGTCGGTATCATGCTGGCGGCGCGTTTCGGCAATCACAGTGAGCAGATCCATCCGGTAAAATCACTGCTGCGGGTGCCACCGCTTTGGGCCGCCGTGGTGGGTAGCCTGCTCAATCTGACCGGGGTGCCCCAGCCGGATTGGGCGGCAGCCTTTCTTGATCGGATGGGGGGTGCTGTCGTCCCTATCATGCTGATTGCATTGGGAATGAGTCTGCGTGTGGCAACACTCCTACCTCGGCACTTGAGCATGGTCAGTCCTGTCCTGATTATTCAGTTGATCCTGATGCCGATCGCGGTTTTGTTGATGGCCACGCTGCTTGGATTGACCGGTGACTTGAGGATGGCCGTGATATTGGAGGGCGCCATGCCCGTCATGGTAATTGGCTTGGTGCTATGCGACCGGTTCGGGTTGGATACGGAGATGTTTGCGACGGCCGCAACGGCATCCACCGTGCTGGCGCTGCTGACCTTGCCGCTATGGCATTACCTGCTCACATGACAAAATGCCCCCAAAGAATGGGACGGACTATTTTCCGGACTCGTTCGTTTTCACTAATACCAAGTACTGATGAGGATTCTCAGGCATGTTGATTGAGCAAAATACGGTTGCCCGGATGCGTTACGTCCTGACCGACGATGACGGTGCGGTGATCGACGATACCGCCGAGCGCGGATTCGAGTACATCCACGGCCATGGCAACCTGATTCCCGTGTTGGAAGCAGCGCTTGCGGGCAAGGCCGAGGGGGATCACCTCGACATCACCATCGAGCCCGAAGATGCCTATGGCCTGCATGACGAAAGCGCGGTGTTGACGGTGCCCCGTTCTCGGTTCGCGCCCGAGGTTGTGCTGGTCGAGGGCAACATGGTGGAAACTCTGGGGCCGGAGGGGCGCATCGAGATGCTGATCCTCAAGATTGACGGCGATGATGTGCTGGTCGATTTGAATCACCCGCTGGCCGGACTGCGCCTGCATTTCGCCATCGATGTCGGCCCGGTGCGCATGGGGCATGCGGACGAAATCAAGCATGGCCGGGTGCATCCGGGCGGCCACCACCTGATGGTCGGTGATTCGACCTATATGGGTGATTGGCAGGAAACGGACGGGACGCACGGCAACGAAGCAGATGGCGGCAGTGACTGACGTCTCAATGCGCCATCCGCACTACGCGCTGGGATTGGGGCGGGCGGCCACTCGCTATATCGATGTGTGCATGACGTTGCCACCGAATCCGCAAGGCTGGCGATTGAGTCTGCCTGCGTGGATTCCCGGCAGCTATCTGATTCGCGACTTCGCCAAGAATCTGGTCGGGATGCAGGCCGAAACCTCGCTCGGCGAGCCGCTGGCCATCACGGCCCTCGATCAGCAGACCTGGCAGCTGCCGGGGACGGATACGGAAACGGTCATCACCTACGCGGTGTACTGTGCCGATTTTTCCGTACGAACCGCCCATGTGGACAGCGATCACGCCTTTTTCAATGGCAGCAGCGTCTTTTTGCGGGCGTATGGGCTTGAGGCGCTCGCCCATCGGGTGACCCTGAATTTGCAGGACGCGCCACCTGCTTGGCGCGTCGCGACGTCGATGCCTGCTGATCCATCCGTCTTGGATGGTTATCGGGCAGAAAATTACGAGGCCCTGATCGATTACCCGTTCGAGATCGGGGTTTTCGAGCTGACGACCTTTGAGGCACGTGATGTGCCGCATCGGATGGTATTTACCCACCCGCATCCCAAGACCGATCTGGCGCGTATCGCTCGCGATGTCGCCCGGATTTGCGCCGTCGAAATTGATCTTTTCGGCGGTGCGCCGTTTGAGCAGTATTTATTCCTGGTGGCCTTGGATGGCCAGGGGTTCGGTGGCCTCGAACATCGGGATTCGACGGCACTGATCTTCCCGCGCGACGATCTGCCTATGATCGGCGAAACGGCCGTCAGTTCGGCTTATCAGCGTTTTTTGAGCCTGTGTGCCCATGAGTATTTTCACAGCTGGCACGTCAAGCGAATCCGCCCGGCCGTCTTCGAGAACCTGCCACTGGCGGGGCCCGCGCATACCCGGCTGCTGTGGGTATTCGAGGGGTTCACCAGCTATTTCGACGATTGGTTGGTGCGCCGCGCCTGGCTGGTCGACGAAGCGCAGTACCTGAATGCGCTGGCGCAGACCATCAACCGGGCGGTCCGGGGGAAGGGCTGGAGCCGCCAGACTTTGGAAGAATCCAGTTTTTATGCTTGGACCCGGTTCTATCAGCAGGACGAAAACGCCGTTAATGCCATCGTGAGCTATTACACGCGGGGCGCGCTGGTCGCTTTGATGCTGGATCTGACCCTGCGTCGGTCGGGCCGCTCGCTGGAGGTCGTCATGCGGCAACTATGGCTGGACCACGGTCGGACGGGGTTGCCGGAAGGGGAGACGATCGAACGATTGATCGAATCGGTGGCCGAGCAATCGTTGCGTGATTTCTTCCATCAGTCATTGCGGGGCACGGCGCCGCTCGATTTCGTCAGCCTGCTGACCGAATTCGGTGTGCGGGCCGAGGCGGTCGCCGAACCGGCTTGCACCGTTGTGGATTTTGGTGCCGTGGTTGGTGGCGACGACCCGCGTGTGGCTCGGGTTCAGGTGGTTTTTGAGGACCGCCCCGCAGCCTGTGCCGGGCTGGCTGCCGGCGACGAGATCATCGCGCTGGATGAGTTTGCGATCAATGGGGCGGGATGGCAAAAACGTCTTGACCGCTATCGGGTTGGAGATCAGGTGCGTGTTAGTGGCTTTCGCCAGGGGCGGTTGCGTCATTGGACGGTGACGCTGGCGGCACCGGTGTTGAATCAATGGCATTTGACCTGTTTGCCGGCATCAGTTCAGGCCGCAGCACGCGGTGCGGCATGGCTGGCTGTGGTGGATACCGGTACGAACGCATGAGTCTTATGGAAGGCTGTTGTGTTCATGCAGGATGATACGGGAATGGCGCTGGCGGATTGGGCAGCGGAGCAGGGTGGTCGGTTCATCCACTTGAACGAGGTGACGTCGACCAGCGACTACCTGCGTACCCACTGGCCCGAGCTACAGCGCGAAGGAGTCTCTTGGTCTATTTGCCTGGCCGATCGGCAAACCGCCGGTCGGGGGCGGCAGGGTCATGCCTGGCATAGTGCTGCCGGTGCGGGGCTCTGGTGCTCGTTGGCCGTACCGGTTGCCCCCTGGGTTGATGGGGGCGGGTCACCGATGACGAACGCCCTGGCACCGCCTCTGAGCCTGGTGCTGGCGGCAGCGCTGATCGATGTCCTGCGGATGGCCGGTTTCCCCGTGCAGTTGAAATGGCCCAATGACCTGTGGCTCGTGGATCGGAAAATCGGCGGGCTGCTGATCGAGCAGTTGGGCTCGGCCCGCAATCGGTATTGGCTGGTGGGGTTTGGAATCAACTGGCAGGCGCCGCTCGACCTGCCGTGCGACAAGATCGGCGGGGTTGTCGATGCCGGCGGACTCTTTGACCGTTCATCATTGATGATTGACGTGCCGTCGGATACGTCGGATACGTCGGGTCTGCGCGACGGCTTGACGTATGGCCTCTGCCGCCGGGCGTTGGACACGATACAATCCCCGAGCCTCTGGTCAGGCTGGATGAATCAGGCGAATACGTTCAGTGCGCTGACCGGCCGTGATGTTCAGGTTTGGCTGGACGGTATTCCTCAATCCCGTGGTCGTGTCACCGGCATCGAGCCGGACGGGACGATGATCTTGATGACCGACGATGGCTCGATTCGTGTCGGTGGTGCTGCCAGTGTGAGATTGCTCATTTGAAATGTTATGTCGACGCGGGAAACTCGCGAATCAAGTGGCAAATCGGCCCCAAGGGGTCGGTTCATGCGCTGGACTGGTCGGAAGCGGCCGACTGGGCGGCAGCGGTACTGCAAACGGCGCAGGCCGAGGGTGTGGTCATCCGGCGATTTACCATTGCCGCTGTAGCCGCGCCGGAGCGCTGCGCGCACATGCTGAGCCAGTTGGCGGGAATCTATCCTGAGGCGCCCATCCAGTGGCTTAAAAGCCGCGCTCGATGCTGCGGTATCCGCTTGGGATATCCTGATCCGAGTCAATTCGGCGTCGATCGCTTTTGTGCGCTGGTGGCCGCGCGGGGCCGCCATCCCGACCAAGCTGTGCTCGTGATTAACGCGGGCACGGCCGTGACGCTGGATTATATGAATCCGGCAGGTGAGCATGCGGGCGGCGTCATTATGCCCTCCGTGCACGCCATGCAGGTTGGTCTAACGGCCTTGGCACCCAATTTGGGGCCCTATTTTTCCAAAGATGCCCCTCGGCCGTCATCTGGCCGAAAGAAAACACCGCCACGGGATGTCGGCTATCTGGCTATCGATACCCATTCCGCGCTAGTTCTGGGGTGCCGATGGATGATGGCGGCTGCCGTCAATCAGATGGCTGCCGCGCTGCGGGAGGATGCGGCGACACCGCACTTCCAGGTCTTGATCGGTGGCGGTGGTGGCGGTGATCTGCGTCCGTTGTTAGACGTTGCCGCGACGCATGCACCGAACCTTGTGCTGGAAGGAATTGTCCGTGCCGCACGGCAGCAGCGATAAATACAGGTTGCCAATCGATCCCCCCTGCGATTAGAATGCGCGCCCATTGCCGCTTTAGCTCAGTTGGTAGAGCAACCGCCTTGTAAGCGGTAGGTCGTCAGTTCGAATCCGACAAGCGGCACCAGATTGGGCATGCAAAGCATGACTAAGCAGTAATTGGCACCGAATGTGCACGTGGTATGGGTATTTGGTTGACACATACACGCAACTCGGGAAAAATTGCGCGTTCTCGGTGGGGTACCCAAGCGGTCAACGGGAGCAGACTGTAAATCTGCCGGCTCAGCCTTCGAAGGTTCGAATCCTTCCCCCACCACCAATTTCGCCCCGCTGACCGAGTGTCGGCGCGGCAAAAAGGTTTGCGAGTGTAGTTCAATGGTAGAACCTCAGCCTTCCAAGCTGATGGCGTGGGTTCGATTCCCATCACTCGCTCCAAATTGAAAATTCGCTCATGTAGCTCAGCTGGTAGAGCACGTCCTTGGTAAGGACGAGGTCAGCGGTTCGATTCCGCTCATGAGCGCCAAATTCTGGGCTGTTAATCTTTGACTGTTGTTGGTGGAGAAAGTCATGGCAAAAGAGAAGTTTGAACGTAATAAGCCGCATGTAAACGTCGGCACAATTGGCCACGTGGATCACGGCAAGACCACTCTGACAGCGGCGATCACCAAGGTTATGGCCAGCATTCACGGCGGCGCGACCATGGCGTTTGACCAGATTGACAAGGCT
>JAGXHU010000067.1 GCA_024636015.1 Halothiobacillus sp. | reverse complement strand
TCTCCGGTCATGTGGCCAAGCCGGGCGTGTTCGAGATTCCGATGGGCACCCCTTTCAGTGAATTGCTGGCGATGGCTGGGGGCGTTCGTGACGGTCGTCGCCTGAAGGCGGTGATTCCGGGGGGGACGTCTACGCCCGTTGTGCCCGGCGATGTGATGATGAAAACCAATATGGATTATGACGCGATCGCAAAGTCGGGTACCTTCCTTGGCTCCGGTGGTCTCATCGTAATTGATGATTCCGCCTGCATGGTTCACGCCTTGCGCCGTATCGCCCGATTTTATTATTCCGAGTCGTGCGGACAATGCACGCCCTGCCGCGAAGGAACCGGCTGGCTTTATCGGATGTTGACGCGAATCGTTGAAGGGAAAGGGACGCCTGCCGATTTGAACCGCCTGGACGATGTGGCAAGCAAAATCGAGGGACGCACCATCTGCGCCCTGGGTGATGCGGCGGCCACGCCAGTGCGGAGTTTCATCAAGCACTTTCGCCATGAGTTCGAGTATTACATCGAGCATGGACACAGCATGAGTGTTGATGGTTTGGCGACCGTTTAACTGATACAGGGTTAAGTCTTTGAGTATCCATGACGATATGATCACCATCGAAGTTGACGGACATAGCCTGCGCGGACGGCAGGGCGATATGCTGATCGAAGTCACCGATCAGGCAGGCGTAAACATTCCGCGTTTCTGCTATCACCGCAAGCTCTCGATCGCTGCCAACTGCCGGATGTGTCTGGTTGAGGTGGAGCGTGCGCCCAAACCCTTGCCGGCTTGTTCCACACCCATTTCCGAGGGGATGCGGGTTCAGACGCGCAGCCCCAAGGCCTTGGCCGCGCAGCGCGCCACGATGGAATTCCTGCTGATCAACCATCCACTCGATTGCCCCATCTGCGATCAGGGCGGCGAGTGCGAGTTGCAGGATCTGGCGATGGGCTATGGCGAAGGGGTTGGTCAGTACTCCGAGATTAAGCGTGTGGTCAAGGACAAGGATATCGGTTCCTTGATTGCGACCGACATGACCCGCTGTATCCATTGCACCCGCTGCGTGCGCTTCGGCGAAGAGATTGCCGGCCTGAAGGAGCTCGGTGTCGTGGGTCGTTCGGATCACATGGAAATCGGGACCTATATCTCGAAAAGCGTGAGCTCTGAACTATCCGGCAACATGATCGACCTGTGCCCCGTCGGCGCGCTCACGGCAAAGCCCTCCCGCTATACGGCGCGGCCCTGGGAATTGATCCAGCAACCCCATATTTCTACCCATGATGCCTTCGGCAGCAATCTCTATCTGCATACCCGTGAAGGAAAGGTTATGCGGGCCGTGCCACGGGACAATGACCTGATCAATGAAACCTGGCTCGCCGATCGGGATCGTTTCGCTTACACGGGGCTGTTTACCGACGATCGGCTGACTCAGCCGATGTTGAAGCAGAACGGCGAATGGATCGTGGTTGATTGGGATATCGCATTGGCCTACGCGGCTGAATCTCTTCAGAGCATTGTTCAGCAGCAAGGCGCCGCTGCGGTCGGCGGCCTCATCTCGCCCAGTGCGAGCCTGGAGGAGCAGTATCTTTTCCAGAAGCTGATTCGTGGACTCGGTTCGAACAATATCGACCATCGCCTGCGACAGTTGGATTTCTCCGCCGATGCCGGTGATCCGGTCATGCCGTGGTTGGGCATGGATATCGAACAGATCAGCCAGCTGAAAACGATTCTGGTGATCGGCTCGACAACTCGGGAAGAAATCCCGCTATTCGCCCACCGGCTACGCCAGGCGGCATTGAAGCGTGATGCCAAGGTACATCTGGTGCATCCGTTTAAGCAAAGCGTCAATTTCACCGCTTCACATTGGGTCTGCGCACCCAATGGCGGCATGCTGGATATGCTGATTGCGCTGGCACGCGCGGCTGGCGTCTCCCTGCCTGAAAATTTGGTTGAAGCAACCGCTGTGCCTGCTGCGTTTGCCGACAAAATTTATGCCGACCTCAAGGTCGGCAAGCTGGGGGCAGTTTTCCTTGGCCACCTGGCGCAGAACGATCCCAATTATGGGGCCATTCGATATCTTGTTACCCAAATTGCCAAGCTAACCGGCGTGGCCTTTGGCGTACTGCCTCAGGGTGGGAATGCCTCCGGTGCCTGGTTGGCTGGCGCGGTACCACATCGCGTTTCTGGTGGTGCGAACGCCGTTGGCGTTGGTGCGAATGCGGCTCAGATGTTGTCGGCACCCAAGGCGGCGATGCTGTTGCTGGGTATCGAGCCCGAGATGGATTCCAGTGCAGGACCGGCGGCACTCACGGCACTTAATTCTTCCGAGTTGGTTGTTTGTATTACCAGCCATGTCACGGAGGCGATGCGCAGCTATGCGGATGTCTTGCTCCCGATGGGAACGGCCGTGGAAACCGCAGGTACCTGGGTCAATGGCGAAGGACGCTGGCAATCGCAGCGGGGCGTTGTTCGCGCGCTGGGGCAGTCTCGTCCCGCGTGGAAAGTGTTACGCGTAATGGGGAATCTGCTGGATCTCAACGGGTTTGACTACATGGACACCGCGGAAATTCGCACTGAAGTACAGGCTGCCTGTGCTCAGGTTGCCTTGAGCAACCATAGTGATGTATTGGGTGCCGTGACACGTGATTCAGATGCTACTACCCCGGACGGTGCAAACTGGCTTCGCATTGCGCCAGTCGGTATGTATGCGATGGATGGTGTCATTCGCCGTGCGCCGCCCCTGCAGGCAACCGAACAGGCCGATCGCCAGCGGTATTGTCTGGTGAATCCAGAGGATGCCGCCCGCAATGGCTGGGCGGCCGGAGACACGGTCGTGGTTCATCAATCCGGTCAAACGGCTCGCATTCAGATTTTGATGGATGACGGGGTCGCACCGGGTTCGATTCTCCTGTACGCCGCTACGGCTGAGCAGGCACTGCCTGCCGTTGGTGGTATGGTCCGTATCGAACGGGAGACCGTGACATGCTGACGGAATTCCTGTCACCGGTTCTGGGCTGGATGTCCCCAGCCTGGCAATATTTGATCGTCAATACCCTGCTGGTGCTCATCGTCCTATTGCCGCTGGTCATTGCCGTCGCCTACCTCACCTACTTCGAGCGCAAGGTCATCGGCTACATGCAGGTGCGCATTGGCCCGAATCGAGTCGGTTACTACGGATTGCTCCAACCCTTTGCGGACGTGTTCAAACTCCTGTTCAAGGAGGTCATCACGCCACAGTTGGCCAACCGCTTCATTTTCTATCTCGCACCGGTGCTGATCCTTGTTGCGGCCTTTGTGGCCTGGGCTGTGATTCCCTTCGACAAGGGCTGGGTTGTAGCGAACATTAATGCGGGGCTGCTGTATGTACTGGCCATCAGCGCCGCGGGTGTGTACGGCGTGATACTCGCCGGCTGGGCGTCGAACTCAAAATATGCGCTATTGGGCGGCATGCGCTCCGCGGCGCTCAAGGTCGCCTATGAGCTGGCCATGGGTTTTGCTCTGGTTGGCGTGCTGATGGCCGCCAAGACCCTGAATCTTTCCGAGATCGTGGAGCGCCAATCTGGTGGCATTCTGAACTGGTACTGGTTACCCCTCCTGCCCATGTTCGTGGTGTACTTCATTTCCGGTGTGGCGGAAACCAATCGCGCGCCATTTGATATCACCGAGGGTGAATCCGAACTGGTTGCCGGGTTCCATGTGGAGTATTCGGGCATTGCCTTTGCGCTGTTCTTTTTGGCCGAATATGCCAGCATGATTCTGATTTCTGCCCTGACGGCCGTACTTTTTCTCGGTGGCTGGTTGTCGCCCTTTCAGGGCACACCACTGGAATCAGCCCTGGCATTTATCCCCGGCATTCTGTGGTTTTTCGCCAAGATTGCCGTAATGCTCTTCCTCTTTCTGTGGTTCCGCGCGACGTTCCCGCGTTACCGCTACGACCAAATCATGCGTTTGGGCTGGAAAGTATTCATTCCCGTGACCATCCTGTGGATTTTTGTTGAGGGTGTATTCGTGTACTTCAAAGTGGGGCCTTGGTTTTCCTGACGGAATACTAGGAGGTAACGTGAAATGAACGCAATCAAACATTTTTTCAAGACCTGGTTCCTGTGGGAGCTCTTTCTCGGGCTCTCCGTCACCGGCAAGTATTTCTTTGGCCACAAATTCACCGTGCAGTATCCGGAAGAGAAAACGCCGCAGTCTGCGCGTTTTCGTGGGCTGCACGCTTTGCGCCGCTATGCCAATGGGGAAGAGCGTTGCATCGCCTGCAAGCTCTGCGAGGCGGTTTGTCCGGCATTGGCTATTACGATCGAATCCGAGCAGCGCGCGGACGGCACGCGTCGAACAACCCGTTATGACATCGATCTGTTCAAGTGCATTTACTGCGGCTTTTGCGAAGAGGCCTGTCCCGTGGATTCAATCGTCGAAACACGGGTATTCGAGTACCACTTCGAAAATCAAGGTGAGCAGATCATGACCAAACAGCGCCTGATGGAAATCGGTGATCGGCTGGAGTCGCAGATCGCTGCGGATCGTCTGGCCGACGCGCGTTATCGTTAAGGAACAGGGCATGACTTTATATCAATTCCTTTTTTACGCGTTCGCCTCGTCCGCGGTGATTTCCGCCATCCGCGTGGTCACGGTCAAAAACCCGGTTCATGCGGCGCTGTTCCTGGTGCTGACCTTCTTCTCCACGGCCCTCGTGTGGGTGCTGATGGAGGCCGAGTTTCTTGGCATCGTGCTGGTCCTGGTCTACGTCGGTGCGGTGATGGTGCTGTTCCTGTTCGTGGTCATGATGCTGGACATCAATCTGGTCCCGCTGCGCGAAGGGTTCGTGCGCAACCTGCCCGTCGGGATGTTTGTTGCCCTTGTGATGGTGATCGAGTTGGGGTTCATCGTGGGGCCGCAGAGTTTCGGCCTGTCGATTTATCCGGCGCCAACGGCGGCTCCTGCCGGTGTATCCAACACCCTTGCGCTGGGTAGTGAGTTGTATACGACCTTCGTTTATCCCTTCGAGATTGCCGCCTTCATCCTGCTCGTCGCGATTGTGGCAGCTATTTCGCTGGCGCACCGTAAACGTGAAGGGGTGCTTTACCAGAATATCGATGCACAGGTTCGCGTGCGCCGGGAAGATCGGATGCGCATTGTGAAGATGGCCTCATCGACCCCAAAATCCGCTGAGGCTACAGAAACAAAGCCATCGGAAAATCGGAGAAATACCCCGTGATCAGCCTGTCTCAATTCCTCATCTTCGGCGCCATTCTGTTTTCAATCAGTGTGGCCGGGATTTTCCTGAATCGAAAGAACGTGCTGGTGCTCCTGATGGCCATCGAACTGATGTTGCTGGCCGTGAACGTTAATTTCATTGCGTTCTCCCATTTTTTCAATGATATCAACGGGCAGATATTCGTCTTCTTTGTGCTGACTGTAGCCGCTGCCGAAGCAGCGATTGGCCTCGCGATTCTCGTGACCCTGTTCCGAAACCGTCGAACGATCAATGTCGAAGACCTCACGGCGATGAAGGGGTAATTAATGAAGCTTGTTTATCTGGGGGTCATCCTGGGGCCCTTGTTCGGCGGCATTCTGGCTGGTCTGTTCGGACGGCAGCTGGGACGAACCGGCGCACATACCGTTACCATTCTCGGTGTGGCAATTGCCTTTGCGCTCTCGCTATACAGTTTTTACGCGCATGTCTGGGGCGGTCTCCCTACGTTCAATGAAGCGGTGTATACCTGGGCGGCGTCCGATACCTTCCATTTCGATATCGGTTTCATGATCGATCACCTCACCGTGCTGATGATGGTGGTGGTCACTGCCGTCAGCTTGATGGTTCATATCTACTCGATCGGCTACATGCAGGATGACCCAGGCTACCAGCGGTTCTTCAGCTATATCTCCCTGTTCACCTTCTCGATGCTGATCCTGGTGATGGCGAACAACCTGCTGCAACTGTTTTTCGGCTGGGAAGCAGTGGGCTTGGTGTCGTACCTGTTGATTGGGTTCTGGTACAAGAAGGAAACAGCGATCTTCGCCAATCTTAAGGCGTTCATCGTTAATCGGATCGGGGATTTCGGCTTCCTGCTCGGCATTGCTGCGATCCTGATGTATACCAATACGCTGGATTACGCGACTTTTTTCGACCGGCTGCCGACGCTGACCGGTGTGACGGTGGAATACTGGCCGGGCGCCGAGTGGTCGCTGCCGACCGTCATCGCGATGTTGTTGTTCATCGGCGCGATGGGTAAGTCTGCGCAGGTGCCGTTGCATGTTTGGCTGCCGGACTCCATGGAAGGCCCGACGCCGATCTCTGCTTTGATTCACGCCGCCACGATGGTGACCGCCGGTATTTTCATGGTGGCGCGTTTCTCCCCTTTGTTTGAAATGTCGGATGCGGCCCTGTCGTTCATCATGGTGATCGGGGCGATCACGGCGCTGTTCATGGGGCTGGTCGGTTTCGTGCAGACCGACATCAAGCGGGTCATCGCCTATTCGACGCTCTCGCAGCTTGGCTACATGACCGTGGCACTCGGGGCTTCTGCGTACTCCGCTGCTATTTTCCATCTGATGACGCACGCGTTCTTCAAGGCGCTGCTCTTCCTGGCAGCCGGCTCCGTGATCATCGCGATGCATCACGAGCAGGATATGCGCAAGATGGGTGGACTGTGGAAATACATGCCGATCACCTTCGTGACCTTCCTGGTCGGCTCGCTAGCGCTGATCGGTTTTCCGGGCACGTCGGGTTTCTTCTCGAAGGAAAGCATCATCATGGCCGTGAATGGATCATCGCTTCCAGGCGCATCCTTTGCGTACTGGTCGTTATTGCTGAGTGTATTCATCACGGCCTTCTATACCTTCCGGATGTTTTTCCTGGTGTTCTTTGGCGAAGGACGGATGGATGCACATACTCGGAGCCATCTGCAGGAATCACCGAAAGTCGTGACGATTCCGTTGATCCTGCTGGCGATCCCCGCGCTGCTGATCGGTTTGTTTGCAATCAAGCCACTGCTTTATTCCGGTTTTTTCGGTCAGTCGATTTCCGTGCTGCCCGGCCATGATGTGCTCGCGGCGATGCAGGCGCATTATCATGGCGCGATGGCCATGATCCTCCATGGGTTTGTCAGCTTGGAGTTCTGGCTTGCGATGGCGGGTGTCGGTCTGGCTGCGGTCATGTATCTTGCGCTCCCGAAAACCCTTCCTGCTTTGTTTGCGCGGGTGCTGGCGGTTCCGAAACGGATACTGGATGGTGCCTACGGTTTCGACGATTTCAACAATGTGGTTTTTGCCGGCGGTGCGCGCCTGCTGGGTCGTGGGCTGTGGCGCGTTGGCGACGTGCGCGTGATCGATGGCTGGCTGGTCAATGGGACGGCCAACTTTATTGGCTTCACCGCGCAACACTGGCGCCGGATACAAACCGGTTATCTATATCACTACGCCTTTGTGATGATTTTGGGCTTGATCGGGTTAATGACCTGGATCGTGTTTCTTCGCTGACCTAACTCGAAATGGACACCGGTTTCATGTTTTCTTCCTGGTTATCTTCTTGGCTTGCCTCTTGGCCGATCTTGAGCCTGATCGTATGGCTCCCGATTCTATCGGGGGTGTTCGTGATGCTCGTGGGGGCACGCAATACCCGGTTCGCCCGCTGGTTCGCGCTGGCAAGCACGGTGCTGGTTTTCCTGCTGAGCGTATTGCTGTTGCCCGGCTTTCATACGGGTACCTACGCGATGCAATTCGTGGAGTTGGTGCCGTGGATCCCGCAGTTCGGTATCAATTACCATCTGGGTGTTGATGGGATTTCCCTGCCGCTGATCATTCTGACGACGTTCACCACCGTGTTGGTGGTTGTGGCCGGCTGGGAAGTCATCAAGGTTAAAGCGCACCAATATCTTGCCGCCTTCCTGGTCATGGAAGGGATGATGAACGGTACGTTTGCCGCTCTGGATGCCATCGTCTTCTATTTCTTCTTCGAGGGCATGCTGATCCCGATGTTTATCGTGATCGGGGTGTGGGGTGGACCGAAGCGGGTCTACGCGACCATCAAGTTCTTCCTGTATACCTTCTTCGGCTCGGTGTTCATGTTGATCGCCTTGATCTACATGTATTTCAAGGG
>JAGXHU010000011.1 GCA_024636015.1 Halothiobacillus sp. | reverse complement strand
TGCAAACTCCTTCACTCAGATGCAGCAGGAAACGGATCGTCTGGCTGAGTCCGCCGGTGTAGATTTGAAACTGTTTCAGGAAGCAGCCAACGACGCACGGGCGCATATTCTGGAATACGAGTCCATGCTGACCCAGACACAAGGCAAGCCAGCATTCCTGCTACGCATGAGCATGGAAAAGGATGACCCGCTGCCCATCGACACCATGACCAATCCGGAAGGCTTCGAGCAGCGTTCCGAGGTGCTCTCCATATGCATTGAAGACATCACGTCGAAGTTGATGGGGGATTATGATTTGGGGGATATTTTCTCCCACATCCTGAAATCCATGGTCGAAGGTCTCGATCTGGATCTGGCGGCACTGTTCATGTTGGACCGCAATAACTGGCAGCTGATCCCGAAACTCGGCGAAGGTGCCGCCTATGCGCGCATTCGCCCCCAGATGATCGTCCCTCTGAAAGAAAACAGCCGGGTTGGCCAGGCCTTTCTGGCGGCTGAAGATAAAATCATATCGCGCCCCAAGATGCCCAGCGACGATGTTATCGACTGGCAATTCAGCGGAAGCGCCGATTCCGCGCAAGTTTTCCCGCTGTACATCAATCGCGCCCCTTTTGGACTCTTTTATCTGGAGGGCAAAGGTTCGGCTTTTCACGCAGGGAATGCCAATAGTCTCCGCACCTTGCGGAATCAGGCGGTTCTCGCCATCAAGTCCAAAACACGCCGATAGTCATTCGCGCACGGTTAGTGCGTAGCACAGCAACAGCCGTGATCATTGAGTCAGGGGGGCGATGAACCGCCCCCCTCCCTTTTCTCAAAATATTTATTGCAAGCCTACTGAGATCAGAACGCTGCCATCCAGAACGGTGGCGCGCTTGCGCATCCTGTTGGTAAAAAACAACGCTACATCCCGGTTTTAGGGCCGCAAGCTTAGCGTTTTGGCTATTGTCCGGCACCCGGAGAAGATTGCGCCGCCCGGTCACAGTGCAGAACGCATCTGCAGCGACACTTTTTTCCACTCTCATGTTATGGTTTTTTAAATATCTCACTTTTTATTAGCACGCCTAGTTTAGTCGTTGAACCCTGCCCCGAAAATCAACAAAGCTGCGTAGGTTTGCAATCCATGCCACTTGAACCAGTCATGAGGTGCTCCATGAAGACAAGCCAATCCGGATTATTCAAAGCCGTTTCTTCAGCACGGACTTTCCTGGTCACCTTGAGCCTACTGGTGATGGGATCGATACCCAATGCCTACGCGATTCCGGCCTTCTCGCAACAAACGGGCATGTCCTGCGAAGCGTGCCATGTGGGCGCCTTTGGTCCACAACTGACACCATTCGGACGCAAATTCAAGCTCATGGGCTACACCATGAAATCAGCGAAATCGGGATTAACACCGAAGATCTCATTTCAGGTGCTGGAGTCTTTCCTGCGAACGCAAAAGGATCAACCGGGACCCGCTGCACCGGGATTCAACAGTAATGACAATTGGGAATTGCAAACCATTGGCGTTTATCTGGCTGGACCAATCACTGATCACCTGGGTTTGTTTGCCCAGGCTTCATACTCTCAAAATGGACATACGCTTGGCTGGGACAGCATGGACATCCGTTATGCACGCACGACTGACATCGGGTCTCATTCGGCGATTTGGGGGATCAGTCTGAACAATGCCCCAACCCTTTCCGACATCTACAATTCCACACCGGCCTGGCAGTATCCTTTTGAAGGCCCGGACCTGGCGCCCGGTGCGCCGGCAACCCCCATGATCATGGGCGCGTTTGCCAATGGTGTGCTTGGGGTCACGGCCTATACCCAAATCGACAGCAAGTGGTATCTCGAGGCGGGTGGCTATCAAACTCCATCTCTGAGCTTTCTCAATAGAGTCAACGGCAACTACTTCGGACGACTGACCCGCACGGCGCCTTACCTGCGTCTTGCCTATCAAACCGATCTCACACCACATACCAATCTGGAAGTTGGTGGTCTGTATTTCGCGCCAAACCTTCAGCCAATGGGCCTGGGTGCCGGTTCGGACAATTACCGGGATTACGGTGTGGACGCCAGCTATGAATGGCTGGCAAACAGCAAATTCAGCTTCACGGCACAGGGGCTATATGTGCACGAAGCACAAACCCTGAACAACACATTTGCCGCAGGAGGCGCATCCAATCTGCACAATCACCTCAATGCCATCAATCTGAATGCATCGGGCTGGTACGAGAATACCTATGGATTAACCTTGGGTGCGCTGACCAACGACGGCAGTTCAGATACACAACTTTATGGGGGCTCCCCGAATACCGATGGCGGCGTTATCGAGTTGAACTGGGTGCCTTTTGGCAAACAGACCAGCTGGAATCAACCCTACGTCAATCTGCGCGTGGGACTGCAGTACAACTTCTATACCAAGTTTGCCGGACTCTCGAGCAACGCATCGGACAACAATGCGACCTATCTATACTTCCAGACGTTCTTCTGAAATAACACGGCATAGCCGTCATTGAATACATACTGATAACGCCATTATCCGATAACCGGATATTCAAGGGAGACAGAGAGATGCATCGCAAACTCATTCTCGGGATGCTGACGCTGTCGGTTGTCGGGCTGGCATTTGTGGGCTGGGCGGTATGGGCAAGCGGTGTATTCGAATCGACATCACCCAGTCCAGTCCCGGTAAACCCACCACAGACCCAATCACCCGACATGGCCAACCAAGCCAATGCGGCCCTGATTGCTCGGGGGAAATATCTTGCCAGCGCGGGTGATTGCATCGCCTGCCATACGGCGTCTGGCGCCAAGCCCTTGGCAGGAGGGCTGGCCATGGCCACCCCTTATGGCACGCTGTACTCGCCCAATATAACCCCGGACAAACGATTCGGAATCGGCAACTGGACCGAGTCCGATTTCTGGCGTGCGATGCACAATGGCATCTCACCGGGAAACACGCTGCTCTACCCGGTATTCCCCTATGTCAATTTCACCTACATATCACGACCGGATGTCGATGCCATCTTCGCGTATCTCCGCACGATAGAGCCGGTGGCCCAACCGAACAAACCGAACCAAATGGCTTTTCCGTTCAATTACCGCGCAACGTTGGTGTTTTGGCGGGCCTTGTTTTTCCGTCCGCACACATTCACGCCCAATCCTGACAAAACGACCGAATGGAACCGAGGCGCTTATCTGGTCAAAGGTTTAGGGCATTGCAGCATGTGCCACACCAGCTTTAATGTGCTTGGCGCCACAACGGCATCGGCCAGCTTTGCGGGCGGCCTGATCCCTGCCGAACATTGGTATGCCCCGGCGCTCAACGCCAGCAAACAACTCGGCCTGGGCTCCTGGACCGATGCCGATATCGTGAAACTGCTGAAAACGGGGGTATCCCGGCATGGTGCGGTTTATGGGCCGATGGCCGTTGTCGTTGAGGATAGCTTGCAGCACCTGAGTGATTCGGATTTAAACGCGATCGCGATCTACCTGCGCGCTCAACCCGTACGTCAGTCACCGACCGACAAGCTCAAGGTCGATGTTTCACCAAAATTGGCGGCCACACTGTTTGACGAAGGTCACCAGCTTTACACCAAACATTGTCTCGCCTGTCATCAGGCAAATGGGGAGGGCATCGGTGACACCTTCCCTCCCTTGGCCAGCAATCCATCGATCGAGGCACAACCGGGCACCAATGCCATTCGCATGGTCTTGCTGGGCGCGACGCAACCGAAAACTGATGGAAACCCGCACCCGGCATCCATGCCGCCGTTTGCTCAGGCACTCAACGATCGTGAAATCGCGGCCGTCGTGACCTACATTCGTCATGCCTGGGGCAACAATGCACCCGCCGTCGCACCCGTGGATGTTACTCGACTGAGACAGATCCCAAGTCAATAAAATACGGCCCATTCTGCGCGATCTACGGACATGTCCAGCCAATGCCAAAGCACCCTGGTGCTCCTGAGCACAGAATTATCACCGGTCAATGACGCGACGCGGGGCGCGTTGACGTATGCTGAAACACGCAGTCAGAAATTTTCTCTGAATAGCTGAGGAAAATGAAATGTCGATACCTAAAGATACCAATCAACTAACCCACGAACGATCCGACATACATAGCGAACTGAATCCCAGCACGCCACAATCACCGCCCCGGCGCGATGCACTCAAAAAACTGGCATCAGGCACCGTCGCCATTCTTGGCGGCTACCTGGTTCCCAGCCTTGTACCGGCACAAGCGCAAGGCATGGGCATGATGGGCGGTATGATGGGCATGAGCGGAAAGTCCAGTCGCATTGCCGACGTTAAACCCGGTGTGTTCAAGCGGCCTTTACCCCTACCACCGCAACTGCACGGCACCCAGGACGCGCACGGCATTCAAACCTATGCACTCAAAACCACCCCTGGCGGCAGCTCTGAATTACGCTCGGGGTTGAAAACGCCCACCTGGGGATACAATGGTGCCGTGCTCGGCCCCACACTCCGTATCCCCCAGGGAAAGCCCCTTCGCATCCATATCGACAACGGTCTGGATCAATCGACCACGGTTCATTGGCATGGGGCACATATTCCCGGCAAGGTCGACGGTGGCCCACATAACCTGATTCAGCCGGGCAAGAGCCTGGACGTTTCTTTCACACTGAATCAGCCCGCATCGACCCTGTGGTACCACCCGCATCCAGATGGGCGAACCGGTCCTCAGGTCTTTGCCGGCTTAGCCGGTTTGATGCTGATTGACGATGGAACAGACGTACAGCTCGGTCTACCCCACACTTATGGGGTGGATGACATTCCTGTCGTACTGCAAGACCGCCGTTTCGACACAAACGGTACGCTCGACTATATGTCGAGCATGATGGATATCATGGGCATGAAAGGTGATCACTTTCTAGTCAATGGCGTCGAGCAACCTTACGTCGAAGTACCAGGCCAATGGGTTCGATTCCGACTATTGAACGGTTCTAATGCCCGCATCTACAACCTGGCATTTTCTGACAAGCGCGCATTCCATGTCGTTGCCAGCGATGCCGGCCTGCTGGAGCAACCTGCAGAGATTTCCCATCTACTCATCGCACCGGGCGAACGTGCAGAAATCATGGTGGATTTACGCCATGACATGGGTAAACGCTTGGTCCTCCAAAGCCATTCAGCCAATATCGTCCCCGGCCTGAACCGGATGCCCATGGCCACGGACGGCTATGATCAAAGCCAATTCGATTTGCTTGAGTTGCGTATTGGTACACCGGTTGGAAAACCGGGACAGCTGCCCTCAAAATTAGTCACCCTCGCCGCCCTCAAATCCGATGCGCCAGAACGCCACTTTGTGCTTCAGGGTATGGAAATGGGCATGATGAGAAGCATGATGATGGGGGGGAAGCCGGTACCTGAATCCCAACACTCGGGACCAGGTGGCATGAGCATGGGCGTAGGCGGTCGAGACATGTTTGCCATCAACGACCAATTCATGCGGATGAATGTCATTAACCAACGCGTTCGTTTAGGCACTACCGAGATTTGGCGGGTAGCCAATAAAGGCGTGATGGGCCACCCGTTCCATGTTCATGGCATTTCATTCAAAATCTTGTCACGGGACGGCTCGCCACCACCCGCGCATGAACAAGGCTGGAAAGACGTCGTCTTGATTAGTAGCGGTGAAACCGTGCATATCATCGCGCACTTCACACAGCCCGCCGGAGATGAACATCCCTTCATGTATCACTGCCACATCCTCGAACATGAAGACAACGGTATGATGGGGCAGTTTACCGTCGCCTGAGCCACCCCAAGCGCCCTCAACGATCCGTTCAGGGCATTAAGTGAGGGGAAAACAAACATAAAAAAACCCGCGACAGCACATGTATCGCGGGTTTTAAATTTTGGACGGAAATCTTGTATGGTGGCTATAGGTGGACTCGAACCACCGACCCCAGCATTATGAGTGCTGTGCTCTAACCAACTGAGCTATATAGCCATTCAATGAGGCGCGCAATTTATAGTTACTGAGCGCGGCTGTCAATAAAAAAATCCACGCTCCCAGTGTCTTTTCAGCGAAAAAATGAACAGAATCCATGTGATTCATGAGCTTCAGAAACTTCGGTCATCTCGGCCGATAGCTCAAAACCCCCACCCGCCCCGTCAGTAATTCCAACGATAAAAGCCCCCAGCAGATCACTATTTTCAATTACGATATCCGGGCAGTAGGGCCACCCCCATCGACTCATAAATATCAAATTATAAAAACCAAGGAACCGTCATGACCGAAACAAACACACAGCGCCGCGCCTTTCTTACGGTTGTCGCCTCATCGGTGGCCGTCGCGGCATGTGGGGGCGGGGGGAGCAGCACGCCTGCAACACCGAGCCCCGGCCCTGCCCCGGGGCCGGTGAATCAACCACCGTCCAATATGAAGGCGCCGCTAACCATCGACCTATCCCAAGCCAATTTGCCGGCGGGCGCGGCCACGGTCGCCTACGCCTATATCATCGGTGGTTTGTACACGGATGCTACTTTGAAGAACTTCAAGAACTACCGTCTTGATGCCTCGGGCAATGTTCAGGCCATTGTGCCGCCCAGCGTGAATGGCACCGGCGACAACACCATCCCGGCGAACTCCTTCCCCGATCAAGGCAATGTGGTGAATTCCAGCGACACCGCCACCATCAATGCAAGCAACTACCCCACGGGCTGGGCCGATTACGCTATTCCGTTATCGCTGACCGCACCCAACTACATTGAGCTGGCCAACATCAACACCACGAATATTCCTGGCCTGGGCAAGGGCAATAACGCCCTTAGCATGCGGATTTATATTTCATTGGGCGTGCCCAAGCTGCCATTCACGGCACAAGCTCCCTATACCAGCACGGGCGGCATCACTTATGCCAATCCATATGCTGGCCCCGGGTTTGACACCGGCGCCCCAGGCGCACTGTGCCTGTTTGACTGGTTCGAATGCTCCATCGACAGCAGCGGGGTTCTCAACGGAAATTCGACCTATGTCGATCAGTTCGGCATGCCCCTCATTGTGAATGCACAACCGGGCGGTTCACCCCAAGGTGAATTGAACGTCACGCGCACGCAAGTACTGAGCAATATTGCGACATTCAACCAGAACGTCTACGCGGGTCTTGCACAGCCCGTGACAGCACCCTCGGCGTACCCCAGCGGAACCGCCTATCTGCGCGCGATTTCTCCGGACCACTTATCCGGTCTTGGCACTTCATCAGGAACGAGCGCGTTCCAACAGTATTTCGATACGACAATCGCCAGCTGGAACGGCCAACAGATCACCGTTACGGATACATCCTCCGGCACCTACATCGGCACACCGTCAGCGGGCGTGTGGACATTCAACTACCACAGCGGTGGCGTGGCGGGCGCAGGGACACCGGCCACGCTAAACTACGGCACGATCACTACGGCCAACCTCTGGCAGTGTAGCGGTACGCTTGCCTCCGGTGGCTCCGCACAACTAAACATAGGCAAGCAGATCTTGGCTGCATTCAATCGTGGGGTGATGAGCACCACGCTGGATGACGGAACTTGCCCCGCAAGCACCAGCTTTTACCCCACGGGGACAGCGTCCAATCTCTGGTCCCAGAGTTTCCATACCTGGAGTAAAAACGGCCAAGCCTACGGTTTTGCCTATGATGACGTGTGTGGCGCCAATCCGTCGTTCAACACATCGGGTTCACTGACCGCTCTGAGCATCACACTCGGCAAAATGGGCTAACGAACGTAACGGGGCGCAACCGCGCCGCAGATTCTCCATCTTAAGACGCCCATTTCGGCCCCGCACAACCCCGGTTATTTTCCGGGGTTTTTTTGGCTTGCAATATCGTACCCAGTTAGTACAATTTAAAACATGATTAGCGGGGGGGCACTATGCTCAAGATTAGCCGTATGAGTGATTACGCCATTGTGCTGCTGACCACGTTAGCCCAGGGCAAGACCGTACAGAGCAATGCGCGCGCCTTGTCCGAGCAAACCGGATTGAGCCAACCGACAGTGGGTAAACTGTTGAAAACTTTGACGACCAATCGGCTACTTCGGTCACAACAGGGGCGTCATGGTGGTTACAGCTTGGCTCGGGCGGCAGCGTCCATCAGTTTGGCGGATATTATTGAGGCCATTGATGGTCCCATTGCCATGACTGAATGCTTTAGCACGGATCATGATTGCGAGCGCGAAGCGAACTGCAGCGTTCGCCCCCACTGGTATGCAATTAATCAAGGAGTTAGAGAGTTGCTGACCTGCACCACTCTGGCCACCTTATCGGAGCCGGTTCATCAAGTACCGATCTGGTTCAAAAGAGATTCTGCGGGTGCGACACAAACAGCACCCCTCCCCCGCTCCACAGTGGGAAAACCCTAACGGGTCCATTGCATTTGATAAAGGCGGCGCGACCGCCCGTGAGGTGAATCGATCATGAGCGAACAACAAGAGCTCGAACAACTGGTCCAGCGGGACTACAAATACGGCTTCGTCACCGATATCGAGCAGGAGATCATCCCGCCGGGTCTGAACGAAGATGTCGTGCGCCTGATCTCCGCCAAGAAAAACGAGCCGGAGTTCCTGCTCGAGTGGCGCCTCAAGGCCTTTCGCCACTGGCAGACAATGGCCGAGCCGCAGTGGGCGCACGTCCATTACCCGCCGATCGACTACCAGGCGTTGTCCTATTACGCAGCACCCAAGAGCAAGGAAGAAATCGACGCCAATCGTCCCAAGAGTCTCGACGACGTTGATCCCAAGCTACTCGAAATGTATGAAAAGCTGGGTATTCCACTACACGAACGCGCTGCCTTGGCAGGCGTCGCCGTCGATGCCGTGTTCGACAGCGTCTCGGTCACCACGACCTTCCGCGAAAAACTGGCCGAGGTGGGTGTCATTTTCTGCTCGTTCTCCGAGGCCGTGCATTCACACCCGGAGTTGATTCAGAAATACCTCGGCACCGTAGTGCCTGCCGGCGACAACTATTACGCCGCCCTGAATTCCGCCGTATTCTCCGATGGCTCGTTCGTGTTCATCCCCAAGGGTGTGCGCTGCCCGATGGAGTTGTCGACCTATTTCCGCATCAATGCGATGAACACCGGCCAGTTCGAACGCACGCTGATCGTGGCCGAAGAAGGCGCGCACGTCAGTTATCTGGAAGGCTGTACTGCCCCGCAACGCGATGAAAACCAGCTGCATGCGGCCGTGGTAGAACTCGTCACACTGGATGACGCCACCATCAAGTACTCCACCGTACAAAACTGGTACCCGGGTGATGAAGAAGGTCGGGGCGGCATCTACAATTTCGTGACCAAGCGCGGCGACGCGCGCGGCCACAGATCCAAGATCACCTGGACGCAGGTCGAAGCCGGTTCGGCGATCACCTGGAAATACCCCAGTTGCATCCTGCGTGGCGACGATTCTGTTGGTGAATTCTACTCCGTGGCAGTCAGCAACCACTTTCAACAGGTTGATTCCGGCACCAAGATGATTCACCTCGGCAAGCGTACGCGCAGCACGATTGTCTCGAAAAGCATCTCGGCCGGCCGCTCGCAAAATTCGTATCGGGGGCTCGTGCATATCGCCAAATCGGCCGACGACGCACGCAATTACACCCAGTGCGATGCGCTGCTGATCGGCGATCGCAACGGGGCGCACACCTTCCCGTACATCGAGGTGAAAAACGCCAGTGCACAGATCGAACACGAAGCCACCACCTCGAAGATCAGCGACGACCAGATTTTCTATCTGAAGTCGCGCGGCATCTCCGAAGAAAACGCGACCAACATGATTGTGAACGGGTTTTGCAAAGACGTATTCAACGAACTGCCGATGGAATTCGCAGTGGAGGCGCAGGCATTGCTGGCCGTCT
Source organism: Halothiobacillus sp. (assembly GCA_024636015.1). Classification (GTDB taxonomy): domain Bacteria; phylum Pseudomonadota; class Gammaproteobacteria; order Halothiobacillales; family Halothiobacillaceae; genus Halothiobacillus. The sequence continues at coordinate 5,437 of JAGXHU010000011.1, read as the reverse complement.
CACTCGAAGGCTCCGTGGGCTGATCATTAACAGAGACTAAATTCATGAAACTACTCGACATCAAAAACCTGCACGCCAAAATCGGCGACAAGCCGATCCTGCGCGGCATCAATCTCACCGTAAACGCGGGCGAAGTGCATGCCATCATGGGCCCCAATGGCTCAGGCAAGAGCACCCTTTGCCAGGTATTGGGTGGCCGCGAAGGCTATGAAATCACCGAAGGCACCATCGAGTTTGAAGGCAAAAACCTCCTCGATCTCTCCACCGAAGAACGTGCGGTAGCAGGCTTACTGCTGGGCTTCCAGCATCCCGTTGAAATCCCCGGCGTGAAAAACATCTATCTGCTCAAGGAAGCGCTCAATGCCCAACGCGCCGCCCAGGGGCTGGACGATATGGATACTTTCGCCTTCATGAAACTGATTCGCGAACTCGTGAAAACGATGGACATGGACGATGCCTTCCTGCATCGGGGCGTTAATGCGGGCTTTTCCGGCGGTGAAAAGAAACGTAACGAAATCCTGCAGATGCTCCTGCTGCAACCCAAACTCGCTTTGCTGGACGAAACCGATTCCGGCCTGGATATCGATGCCCTGAAGGTCGTTTCCGACGGCATCAACCGGCTGCGTGGTGCAGATCGCGGCATCGTTCTGGTCACCCATTACCAACGTCTGCTGAGCTATGTCGAGCCGGACTTCGTACACATCCTATACAAAGGTCAGATCATCAAATCGGGCGATAAATCCCTGGCGCTGCAACTCGAAGCTGAGGGCTATCAGGACTTCCTTGAGGCCGCATCATGAGCCGGATTGCCGAAAAACGGGCCGAATTACCCGCCTGGATTGCAGATGCGCTGCCAGCCACCGCAGCCGCGCCGAATGATATCCAGTCGGCCGCGCGTGAACAGATTACGCAATGGGGTTTGCCCAGCCTGCGTGATGAAGAATGGCGCTGGACGAATCTGCGCAACCTCTCTCGCCAAACGTTGGTGCCCTCTGCCGGCAGTGCTGTAGCTGAAGTGCCACATCCCATCAGTGCGGTGCTCACCGATGCGCTGGTGATCGAGTTCGTCGATGGTCAACTGAAGACCCTGCCAGCCGATCTGCCGACCGGACTGACGCTCACATCGCTTGAGCACGCATCGCCTGAACAACGAGCTGCCGCCTTTGCACCCGCGGCGACCACGCCGAACGACGCCCTGCTCGCCCTCAATACAGCCAGCGCCCAACAAGGTGTGGTGATCGAAGTGGCGGCGAATACCGTCCTTACCCGCCCCATCGTGCTGCAGTGGCAGGATGGCGTTGTGCCGGAATCCTTCAGCCAGACGCGCGTATCGATTCAGCTGGGCGCTCATGCCCAGGCAACGGTAATCGAATCGGTCCTCGGCATGAATCAGAATCTCTGCTGGCGCAATACGGTCAGCGTCGTGACCCAGGCCGCCAACAGCCAGTTGCATCACTTAAGCCTCGGGCTGGATGGCGACCATCACCTGTTGACCGACCGCACGTTTGTCACACTGGCCCGCGATGCCCGTTACCACTCGCTGAACCTGCAACTGGCCGGGCAACTGATCCGGCGCGAAATCGATGTCAACATCACCGATACCGGTGCGCATTGCGACCTGTTCGGCCTCATGATGCCACGCGGTAAACAGGTGCTCGACACCCATACCCGCATCATCCATAACGCACCGCACACCACGAGCAACGAGCATTACCGCACCATTGCCGATGAAGCCGGTCGCGGGATATTCAAAGGCCGAATTCTAGTGGCACAGGATGCGCAGAAGATCGCCGCCTTTCAGGATAGCCGCAATCTGCTGCTTTCCGATCAGGCCGAAATTGACACCAAGCCCGAGCTGGAAATCTATGCCGACGATGTGAAATGCAGTCATGGCGCAACCATTGGCCGACTGGATCCAGAGGCGCTGTACTACCTGCAAAGCCGGGGCATTTCCTTCGCCAAGGCCCGCGGTCTGCTCATTGTCGGGTTTGCTCAGGAAATCATCGACGAGGCGCCTCTGCCCGCGCTCGTCGACTGGCTGACGAAACAGGTCACCCGCCGCCTGGGCGGTACGACGGTCGCCGAATGATGAACAGCGCGGTCATCACGCCTTCATCGCAAGCGAAGATCGGCCTTGATGTCGAAGCCCTGCGCGCCCAATTCCCTGCCCTGCAGCAAAACATCAACGGCAAGCCACTGGTGTATCTCGATAATGCCGCAACGACCCAGAAACCACTGGCTGTGATCGAGACCGTCGATCAGTTTTATCGGCACGACAATGCCAATATCCATCGCGGCGTGCATACCCTCTCGGGCCGGGCGACCGATCTCTACGAGGCCGCGCGTGAGCGCGTTCGTCTGAGCCTGAATGGGGGCCATACCGACGAAATCGTCTTCGTACGCGGCGTTACCGAGGCCATCAACCTTGTGGCCTCAAGCTTTGGCCAGAGCCTGAAAGCCGGCGATGAGATCGTAATCTCCGCGCTGGAGCACCACGCCAACATCGTGCCCTGGCATCTGTTGCGGGAACGGATCGGCATCGTGATCAAGGTGATTCCCGTCACCCCGATCGGCGAGATCGACCTGTCGACCCTGCCCGGCCTGATCACGGCACGCACCCGGTTGATTGCCGTCAATCATGTCTCCAATGCGCTGGGTACGATCAACCCGGTGCAAGAAATCTGTCGTATCGCTCGCGAGCACGACATTCCTACGCTGATCGATGGTGCACAGGGCCTGCCGCACGGCCCAGTGGATGTTCAGGCGATCGGTTGCGACTTCTATGCGCTCTCGGGTCATAAGGCCTTCGGTCCCAGTGGCATCGGTGCACTCTATGCCCGCCGTCCCTGGCTCGGCAAGCTCCCGCCCTATCATGGCGGCGGCGATATGATCGAAACCGTCAGCTTCGAAACCATCACCTATGCCCCGCCACCGGCCAAATTCGAGGCCGGCACGCCGAACATCGAAGGCGCCATCGGTCTGGGTGCTGCCCTCACCTGGCTGGCCGAACTCGATCATGCCGCCCTTGCCGCGCACGAAGCCGCCCTACTCGCCGCCGCCACCGAAAGCCTCGGCGCCATTCCCGGCCTCAAGATCATTGGTCAGGCGCGCCACAAGGCTCCGGTCGTGTCCTTCGTGCTGGATGGTATTCACCCGCACGATGTTGGCACCCTGCTCGATGCTCAGGGCATTGCCGTACGTACCGGTCAGCATTGCGCCATGCCGATTCTGCAACAACTCGGTGTGGCCAGCGGCACGGTACGTGCCTCATTTTGTTTCTACAACACGTTCGATGAGGTCGAGGCACTTGCCCGTGCCGTCCATCGGGCGCAAACCATGCTTAGTTAAGGTAAAACATTGATGGAACCGCTTGAACGCGTTCATTTAACCCGGGATTGTGTTGCGATGATGGTGCCCTCCGGTCAGAAAGTACTGGCCTCCAAGGACACCCCCGTCGAAATCATGCAGGCACTGGGCGGTAGCTTCACCATCAAGGCGCGAGGCCATCTGCTGCGTGTGGAAGGAAAGGATTCCGATGCACTCGGCAAAGAACCCCCGCCAAAACCGGAGCTACCGGTTGATGCATCGGACGCCGATGTCGAAAAAATGGTCTGGGAACAGCTCAAAGGCGTATTCGACCCGGAAATTCCGATCAATATTGTTGAGCTGGGTTTGGTCTACGATGTGAAAGTTGAGCACCTGCCGGTCGCTGGTCGCCGCGTCACCGTGAACATGACCCTCACCGCACCCGGCTGCGGCATGGGCGGCGTCATCGCCTCCGATGCCCACTTGCAGATCATGCAGATCCCCACGGTGGAAGAAGCCGCCGTGGAGCTCGTGTTCGATCCGCCCTGGCATCGCGACATGATGAGTGACGAGGCCAAACTCGCCACCGGCATGTTCTAACAATCAAAGCAAACGACCATGACTGATACACAGACCCTGAATACCCTTGACTGGCTGCCCGTATGCCCGCAACGTGAACTCGCACCCGAAGAGCACCGCGTCGTTTCCGGACCGGATTACGATATCCTCGTAGTGAATGCCGATGGCATCATCCTCGCCGTCACCAACGAGTGCAGCCATCAGGCGCTGCCACTCACCGATGCGCGGCTGGATGGCGACGTGATCACCTGCCCCTGGCACAACGCTGAATTTTGTCTGCGTACGGGTGAAGCCCTGTCCGCGCCAGCCTACGAACCCATCAGCTGCCACGATATTCGTATCGAAGGCGACCACATTTACGTATCTGCCCAGCCCCGCGGCGAGCAGAACACCTGAACATTCGGGAGGATGTCACGATGAGTACTGAAACGACTGTCACCCGCGAGCAGGGTGCCGCACGCGCCCAAACCTTACCTGAGGCGGACCGTCTCCGGCTCACCGAAGCCGCCGCAGCGCATATCAGCGCACTTATGATAAACGAACCCACCGCCCTCGGCCTGCGCGTCGGGGTTAAGAAATCCGGCTGCTCCGGCTTTGCCTATGTGATGGACTTCGCCAAAGACATCCAGCCGGAAGACTATGCCTTCGACTGCGATGGTCTGTTCCTGATCTGTGACGCGGAAAGCTATCCGATACTCAGGGGCTCGACGCTCGATTACGTCGTCAACGGCCTGTCGCGCCTGCTTCAGTTCCAGAACCCGAATGTCGTCGATAGCTGCGGCTGCGGGGAAAGCTTCACCATTATGGAAACGAGCCCCGCCCATGGCTAATCCGCAAGCGGCCATTGCCGAACTGATCGAGGAATTCGCCTTCTTCGACGACTGGACCGATCGCTACCAGTACATCATCGACATGGGCAAGCAGTTGCCGGCATTCCCACCGGAAAAGCAGGACGACGCCCACAAATTTCACGGCTGTCAGTCGCAGGTCTGGTTCGATTATGCGTGGCAGGACAATCACCTGAAACTGCAAGGCACCAGCGACGCCACCATCGTCAAGGGCCTCATCGCCCTGCTGTTCCGGGTCTACAACAACCAGACCGCACTGGATATCCTCGCCACCGACACCGACTTCCTTGACCAGCTCGGCCTCAAGACCCACCTTTCTGCCAACCGTGCCACGGGATTGGTCGGCATGATTCAGAAAATTCGCGTCATTGCGGCGGATGCGGCCGGGCACTAGTCTCATCGCTTGGGGTGACATCCGGAACCCCAACGGATTTACCATGCATTGCGAAATGTTGGCTTCATTCCTCACAGCAACCCTTACCCGGATAGAATGTCCCTGCAACAGGTAAAACGAAACCTATAACGACGCCAGGGATACACCAAACATGACACGAATCATCATCGAATCGGAAGATGAACAGCTCAAATCCGCTCGAACCATCACCTCGGCGGTGTATGCGCTTCAGGCGGCCTCGTTCCTGTTGGGCATCACCTACCTTGTGGCCGTAATCGTCAACTACGTCAAGAAAGAAGATGTACAGGGC
>JAGXHU010000066.1 GCA_024636015.1 Halothiobacillus sp. | reverse complement strand
TCCGGTTGTGCATCACACCGGGTGACTTCCAAAAAGCTATTTTCTATGCGCCAAGACCCACGCTCAAGGCCGGGCTCGTCCAACAACCGGTTCAGATCGTGGCTCGCTTCGCGATCACGATCTAACCTTATTCGTTGGGCCTCATTGCACGACAACCAGCTTGCCACCGGCCTGCTCAAACTGACTGAGTGAGACACGAGACACTTCTACCGCTACCGCGTCTGGTTGGAAGATGTCCCGATAGTAGATGGCCGGCGGACGGTAGACTTTTTTGAACTCTTGAAACGACAAGTTCTTCCCGCTGGGACCCGATTCCTCCGCACGGACAAACCACGGACACTTTAAATCTGCTCTGCCAAGAGCAGCATTTATGCGCTTCTCGACTTGCAGGTAACCAGACGAGCCATTGGCTGTTGCACGGTATTCCTCCGCTGTTAGCTCAGAAACGACCACCTCGTACTTTTCTATGCTCGTTAGCGTGACCCAGCCTGCCGTTGCCATGTCCGTATCGGCGGAAAATAAAACGACAGGAAACTGTTTGCCTGTGCTCTCAGATTTAAGCCACAAGATGGTGTCGTAGATATTGTTCATGGGGCCCAACGTGCAATATACACCTTGGGAGGTGTATATTTTTTGGTGAATAGGTGCATAACATGTTTTGTCATCGTCTATCCCTATGTTCTTATTGATCCTTGCGGAAATAGAGGGCTTCGTGAGTGGAGGTAAGTACACCTCCTGCTCAATTGCCAATTCGGTAGCGGACCGGCAAGGTTATTTGGCACCAGCATCACAGTAACCGCCTGTAAATTCAATAGCCCTGCTTGATTTTGGTGTCGTATAGCCGCCGAAGGCAGGGGGAAGCCGTTTAGGCGCGCCATCCGTAGCACCAGCGCAGGACCGGGGAGCACTTTCAACTTGGTTCTGTGGATGGGCATCCAGTCCGTCAGGAGCGGAGTGGAAATTGAAGGAGAGGGGGGCTACCCCGTTTTCACAACCGTCTGTAAAAAGGATCGGGTGAAGACGTTAACCGGTGGGAGGCCGTCGTCTGTTTTGGCTGAGAAGCGGGCCTTTGGGTTTCTCGGTAAGTTCACCAAAATTGTACATAAAATAAAGTAAATTACTGGCGAGATAGAAGACCCATGATCTTTCTATCCGTCGTACTGAACGCTCACCGCCGGTTGCAGGAAGGAGGCCCAAAATATAGCCGCGCACCTGAACGTTTAGATGCTTTGCGCTGTATGGAAGGATTCGAATAAAAAAAGGCTCTAGAGAAGTTCTCCAGAGCCTAGATTGTGATTTATTTCCCTTTGACTGAAAGCGCAGTTCGATGTTATTTAACTGCATGAATTTCAAGGGATAGTATGGTTTGGCGTCCCCACGGGGATTCGAACCCCGGTTACCGCCGTGAAAGGGCGATGTCCTAGGCCTCTAGACGATGGGGACAATGAGGCAATTCGAGTCTCGCGACTCTGTGGTCTGTTCTATGCTGAACCTTTACGGTTCGATGATCAATTGAATCGATGATCCAGTTAATCGGGAAATTGGCGTCCCCACGGGGATTCGAACCCCGGTTACCGCCGTGAAAGGGCGATGTCCTAGGCCTCTAGACGATGGGGACATGGTGCGCCCGGAAGGATTCGAACCTCCGACCCTCTGGTTCGTAGCCAGATACTCTATCCAACTGAGCTACGGGCGCTTGGCTCCCTGAGTAGGACTCGAACCTACGACCCAATGATTAACAGTCATTTGCTCTACCAACTGAGCTATCAGGGAATACGTCTTGCAACGTGGAGCGGCATATTAATGATCAAGGCCGGTGGCGTCAAGGCTGAATTCGATATTTTTGGACATCCGACCGACCTGGGAGCGTGCTTCTACTTGGAATCCTTACATCAGTTCGAGTTCGTCCTCGATGACCTTGGCACCAGCGCGGGCACATTCTTCGTCTGTTTTGCCCGAAGGGGCGCCAGAAACGCCAATGGCGCCATAGGTTTGGCCGCCGGCCTGGATCGGTACGCCGCCTGCCCCGAAGAATAGCCCCGGTACGCGGCCCAGGGCGCTATCTCCGCGGTCACCCAGGGACGAGGTGGGCGCAGTGAATGATATGGCCGTGTAGGCCTTCATACGCGAAATGGTGAGCGTCAAATCCGGCGCAAGCACGTCGCGTAGAACCACCTGGGGGTTTCCGCCCCGATCAACGACGGTGACGCCGATCTGGATCCCTTTGCCCCGGCACGTGTGGATGGCCGCTTCGGCTGCCTTGAGCGCCATTTCCATGGAGAGCCGCTTGATGGTGATGACCGGTGGTTCATCGGCAGCCTGGACCGTGGTTATGGCGAGATTCAGACCGAAGCCCAGTGCCACGGCGATGGCCGTTTTTTTGTTCATGTACTTCTGGATATTCATGGTAACTCCTCACGTTTTACATCGCTTCAAACTGGGCTCGTTATCATCAGCGCTGACTGGGGTGCCCGAATCCGGTCAGAGAAATCGCGCGAGCAGCCGCTGGCTGTGGTGATCCAGTTCAGACTGCTGTGGTATCAGAAATGGCAGGCCGAATTTGTCGGTAATCAGCAGGGCGCCAGATGGAAGGTAGCGAATATCATCCTCGGTCTTCAATAACAGCTCTGCTGAGCCGTGATCGGTTTCTAGGCTCCAACGGCTTGGCGTGGCGTAGCTTGATACATTGCGGATACGCAGGATCCGGGGAATCAGTTCTCGCTGAGCCAGGTTGGCTTCGATCTGGGCCGCCGTTTCGGGTGGCAGCGTATCGAGATCATCGATCCAAAAGCGCTCATGACCCTGTTGATCGACCAGTGCGATGAACTGGCGGGGACAGCCGAGGGGGAAGGCGCGCACCGGCACCACGTCAACAGGGGCTTCGTTTGCGCCAGTCTGGAGTTGCAGTGTGCCGAACGGGTCGAGGGTCAGCATGCGGTCAGTCAGTTGCATGGGGCGTACCTTCGGTCGCAGTGTCGAGGGGCAGTGGTTCTGCGTTCAGCTTGAGTTGCGCCTGATAGAGCCGGAAATAATGACCGTGCTTCGCCAGCAGTTCGTCATGCCGACCGGTTTCAACTATGCGGCCCTGATCGAGCACCACGAGCATGTCGGCCTGACGCAGGGTCGATAGCCGGTGGGCAATGGCGATGGTGGTGCGGCCCTTGACCAGATTATCCAGTGCCTGCTGGATCTCCCGCTCGGTTTCAGTATCCACCGAGGCGGTGGCTTCGTCCAGAATCAGTATCTTGGGATTGATCAGCAGGGCGCGCGCAATGGAAATGCGTTGTCGTTCACCGCCCGACAGAGCCTGTCCCCGCTCGCCAACGAGTGAGTCATAGCCTTGGGGCAGTTTCAGGATGAATTCGTGGGCGTGAGCCGCGCGGGCTGCCTGGATAATGTCGGACCGGCTGGCGTCCGGGTTTCCATAGGCGATGTTGTCGGCCACTGTGCCGAAAAATAGGAAGGGCTCCTGGAGCACCAGTCCGATCTGACGACGATATTCGGTCACGGAAAATTGCCGGATATCGGTGCCGTCGAGCCGGATTTGGCCAGCGGATACATCGTAAAAGCGCGCAATCAGATTGACGAGGGTGGTTTTACCCGATCCGCTGTGCCCGACCAGACCCACCATGGATCCCGGCTGGATGTCGAGATGAATGTCGTGCAGGATGCCCCGATTTCCGTGCCGAAAACCGACCTGATCGAGGCTGATGGCCGCAGGACGCCCGGCGAGTGGTTGAGGGTGGAGGGGTTCGGGCACACTGGCGGTATGGTCCAGGATATCGAAGATCCGTTTGGCGCCGGCGGCGGTTTTCTGGGTGACGGAGACGATTCGGCTCATGGAGTCCATGCGCGCATAAAAACGGCCAATATAGGCGAGAAAGGCCGTTAGCACCCCCACGGTAATGGCGCCCTGCGACACCTGCCAGATCCCGAATGCCCAGACGATCAGAAGGCCCAGTTCGGTCAGCGCTGTGACGGAGGGCGCAAATAGCGACCAGATGCGGTTGACCCGATCATTGATTCGGAGGTTTTGTCGATTGGCCTGATAAAAACGTTCCCCCTCGCGGGCCTCTTGCGAAAAGGCTTTGACGACCCGAATCCCGGGGATGGTGTCGGAGAGGATGTTGGTTACCTGCGACCACACGCGATCTACCCGTTCGAATCCCGTGCGCAAGCGGTCGCGCACGAGATGGATCATCCAGGCAATGAGCGGCAGGGGGAACAGTGTGACCAATGCCAGCCAGGGGTTGATGGAAAACAGGATGATGACCGTCATGGTGATCATCAGCACATCGGTGGCGAAGTCGAGCAGGTGCAGGGACAGAAATACGTTGATTCGATCGGTTTCTGAGCCGATGCGTGCCATGAGGTCCCCCGTGCGTTTGCTGCCGAAATAGTCCAGCGACAGGTTTAGGAGGTGATTGTAGGTCGCGGTGCGGATATCGGCACCGATCCGTTCGCTGACGCGGGCGAGGATATAGGTGCGCGCCCAGCCCAGGCTCCAGGCAATAAAGGCGGCGCCGAACAAGCCGGCCAGATACTTCATGACGGTGGTGGCCTGAATGGGTACTCCGTTCTGGTAGGGAATCAATACGTCATCCATCAAGGGCATGGTGAGGTAGGGGGGCACCAGCGTGGCGGCCGTGGCGGCCACCGTGAGGCCGAAACCCAGCAGTAATTGGGCACGATAGGGTTTAGCAAAGCGCCATAGCCGGAACAGGGTCCAGGTTGATGGGGGCGACAGGGATTCGCTGCTTTCCTCCGGCCATTCGGCGGGCATCTTCGCCTGTTCCTGGGTATCGGGTTGAGCCTCGGACCGAGCGCGTTGCAGGGCATTGAACTGGGCAACCATGTTTTGCGCAGCAGGCATTTTGGACATCGTGAAACGCCAATGCGCCCGCACTTGATGCGCATCGATCAGTTTCAATGAACCCACGCCGGCATGATCGCCAAGCTGGAGCTTGAGATCGGCGCCTTCAATGGGCCAGCTTGCTTCGGGCTCTTGGTCGGCGGTGTGTAATGTGAATGCTTGGGGAGAGAGGATCAATTCACGTGACAAAAAATGCAGGTCAGGTGAGAGGTCCAGCGGCAGACTTGCCAATGTGGGCGCTAAGAGGGGTAAATCATGCGCGTCGGTCACGGTTCGGGTTCCTGGGGAAAGTCTCTTTATTTCATCGGGTTTCCCGGAATTATGTCGCGGGGAATGATGGCTTGACGGACTTATTTTGACGAGTAAATGAATAAAGGAATATCTTATACGGCGATGAATGGATTGTATGTAGTTGGCGGCTTTCGCCACGACCCATTCGTCGTCAGGCGTGGCGGCTTCCCACGTTGATTATCCGGGGCGTTTTTCCCCGATTGACTCCTGATTTCAGGGTGGGTACAGACTGGCTTGTACCCACCCTGTTTATGTTGGGCGCCAAGAATTGCAGCAAAACTGGCTTGTAGGATGGATGTGTGGCGAAAACGATTGAGTTTCTGAATTTTTTATCCCTCCGTGGACCGAGTATCTGGACCTATTACCCGGTTCTTGAGGTATGGGTCGATATCGGTGATCTGGAAGACTGCCCCTCGAATACCGTCCCCGGTCTGTACGACCGGTTGGTGCAATTGCTGCCGGGATTGGTCGAGCACCGTTGCAGCTATGGCGAGCGGGGGGGATTTCTCCGACGTTTGGAAGAAGGGACGTGGCCGGCGCACATCATGGAGCATGTCACGCTCGAACTGCTGACGTTGATCGGGTTGCCGGGCGGTTTCGGCAAGGCGCGGGAAACGCCGATTCGTGGCATCTACAAGGTTGTCGTGAGTGCCTGGGATGAAGATGTGACCCGTCAGGCGTTGTATACGGCGCGGGATCTATTGCTGGCGGCGATCGAAGATCGTCCGTTCGATCTGACCGCCACGCTTGAGGCGCTGCATGATCTCAAGGACGAACGATATCTCGGCCCCAGTACGGCGAGCATTGTCGATGCCGCGATGAGCCGCAAGATTCCCTCGATTCGCTTGAGTAATTGCAGCCTCGTGCAGCTCGGTTATGGCGCGGCGCGGCGGATGATCTGGACGGCCGAAACGGATCGAACCAGTGCCATTGCCGAAGGGATTTCCCGCGACAAGAATTTAACAAAAACCCTGTTGCAGTCCTGCGGCATACCGATGCCGGAAGGGCGGTCGGTCGACAGTGCCGACGATGCCTGGGACGCTGCTTGCGATTTGGGGATGCCAGTGGTGATCAAACCCGAGGATGGCAACCATGGTCGTGGGGTGTTTACCAATTTGTCGACGCAAGTTGAGGTCGCGAATGCTTATGCGGTGGCGGTGGATGAGGGTAGTGGCGTCCTCATCGAGCGGTTCGTTCCGGGTGTGGAGCATCGGGTGCTGGTTGTCGGTGGACGTGTTGCCGCGGCGGCGCGGGGCGAAGAGGCAGCCGTGATCGGGGATGGCCGTTCCACTGTTCTGGAATTGATCGAGTTACAGCTCAATAGCGATCCGCGTCGGGGGACCACGGAGAACCACCCGCTGAATCTGGTCCGTCTCGATTCGGCGGCCCGTTTGGAGCTGGAGCGTTTGGGGCTGACCGGGGATTCGGTGCCTGTCGACGGGCAGCGGGTGCTGATTTCACGACATGGTAACGTTGCGCACGATTGTACGGCGCTGGTTCATCCGTCGGTGGCAGCACACTGCGTGCTGGCCGCGCGCGTGGTGGGTTTGGATATCGCCGGGATTGACCTGGTGACTGCCGATATCAGCCAGCCCCTGCGCGCCGTCAATGGGGCTGTGATCGAGGTGAACGCCGGGCCCGGCTTGTTGATGCATCTCAAGCCGGCCAGCGGCGAACCGGCCCCCGTGGGGCATGCCATTATCGAGCATTTGTTTGGCCCCGAGGAGACCGGGCGGATTCCCATTGTCGGGATTACCGGCAGTGCGCATAAAACGGCCTGCGCCCATCTGTTGAATCACTTCCTGCGTCTAGTTGGCCGTACGGTGGGCATGGCATCCAGTCAGGGACTATTCGTGAAGAATCGCTGCATCGCGGCCGGCAATCAGGCCAATCGCGTGGCGGCAAACCGCTTGCTGATCAACAACACGGTTGAAGTGGCCATTGTCGAGAACGACAGCCGGGTGATTTTGAGTGAAGGCCTGGCTTATGACCGTTGTGCAGTCGGTGTGGTCACGTCAATCGATGTCGCCCAGCATATCGGTCCATTTCATATCGACACTCCCGAAAAGGTGTTTAGCGTATTCCGGACCCAGATCGACGTGGTGCTGCCGACCGGGGTGGGTGTGTTGAATGCCGACGAGCCGATGATTGTCGACATGGCTGAACTCTGTGATGGCGCGGTGCTGTTCTTTACGCAGAATCCGGCCTCGTCCGTGGTCGCCGCCCATATCGAGCAGGGCGGACGGGCCGTGATTTTGCACGCGCGGGAATGCCGATTTGTGCAGGGGGCTGAGGAGGTCGGTTGCCTGACTCTTCCGGCTTCCGACTTGCCGGCATTGGCCTTGCTATCCGCCCTGGCGACCGGCTGGGCATTTGATTTGAATATCGATCTCATGCGCGCCGGGCTTGATACGTTGTCCGATGTCCTGCCACCCGGTGGCCTGGGTTGAGCGATTTGACACGGTCCTTTCGATACATGGTTTTTTAGGAAAACGAACATGGAAATTACGCGTGTACGTGCGCTGCGTGGCCCGAATCTCTGGTCGCGCCATACGTCCCTTCAGGCCAGTGTGATCTGTGTGCCGGGCGAATGCGATATCAGCAAACTGCCTGAGTTTGAGGCGCGCCTGCGCGCGCGATTCCCCCAGGTAGGTAATCTGCAGGCCATCGGCCAGCACCAATCGATTCCACTCGCCCAGGTATTGGAACTGAGTTGCCTTGCCTTGCAGGCGAATGCGGGCTGCCCGGTCACATTCAGCCGTACGGTACCGAGCCGGGAAGCCGGCGTGTTTCAGGTCATTGTCGAATATACCGAGGAGGCCGTGGGCCGGTTGGCTCTGCAATTTGCGGAATCCTTGATCAATGCCAGCCTGCAGAATAAGGATTTCGACCTGTCGGCAGCGCATGCGGCGTTGCAGAGTCTGGATGAAGACGAGCGACTTGGGCCGAGTACGGGTTCTATTGTGCAGACAGCGGTGGCGCGGGGTATCCCCTTTCGTCGGTTAACCTCGGGCAGCCTCGTTCAACTGGGTTGGGGGCGGAAGCAGCATCGGATTCAGGCCGCTGAAATCGACCGCACCAGTGCCATTGGCGAATCCATTGCCCAGGACAAGCAGCTGACCAAGGCCCTGTTGCGGGCCGCCGGTATTCCTGTTCCGACAGGGCGGATTGTCTCCAGCGCTGCGGATGCCTGGGTGGCTGCCCAAGAGATCGGGTTGCCGGTGGTGGTTAAACCCCGAGACGGTAATCAGGGCCGGGGTGTGGTTGTAAATATTTCGAACGAGGAACAGTTGCATCGCGCCTATGCCAGCGCGCGCGAGGAAAGCCGTGATGTGATGGTCGAGCGATTTATGCCAGGTTTCGACTTCCGGGTGCTGGTGGTCGGTAACCAGGTGGTGGCGGCCGCCCGGCGTGATCCGCCGATGGTGATTGGCGATGGGGTGTCTACCGTCGCGCAACTGGTGGATCAGGTGAATGCAGACCCACGTCGGGGCGGTGGGCATGCGCATGCGCTGACCCGGATTCGTCTGGATGATATTGCCACCGTGACGTTAGAGGCACAGGGCTATCACCTGGATTTTGTGCCAGACATCGGTGTTCAGGTGGTTTTGCGCAATAACGGCAATCTGTCCACGGGGGGCTCGGCCACTGACGTGACGGATGATCTGCATCCGGATCTGGCGGCCCGTGCGGTGGATGCAGCCCGGATGATCGGCCTTGACGTCTGCGGTGTGGATCTCGTGTGTGAGAACGTGAACCAGTCGTTGGAGGACCAGCACGGCGGTATCGTTGAGCTGAATGCAGCGCCTGGGCTGCGGATGCACCTTCAACCTTCCTACGGCAAACCGCGTGCGGTCGGCGAAGCGATCATCGCGGAACTTTACCCAGCGGGCGAAGACGGCCGGATTCCGATTGTGGCCGTTTCAGGTACCAACGGTAAGACAACGACTACCCGACTGATCGGTCACCTGCTCGCACAGTCCGGGCAATGTGTGGGCATTACCACGACCGACGGTGTGTATATCGATGGTGAGCGGATTGATGCAGATGATTGCGCCGGTCCGATCAGTGCGCGCAACGTGCTGCTTCATCCGTACGTGGATGCCGCTGTGTTCGAAACCGCGCGTGGGGGCATTCTGCGGCAAGGCCTGGCGTTCGACCGTTGCGATGTGGCGGTGGTAACCAATGTGGGTCTTGGTGATCATCTGGGGATGGCAGACATCCATTCCGTGGAGGATTTGGCGGCGGTGAAACAAGTTGTTGTCGATAACGTGGCGCCGCAGGGAATGGCAGTGCTGAATGCAACTGACCCCATCGTGGCCCGTATGGCGGATTCGTGCCCGAGCGCGGTGACCTTTTTCGCACTGGATAAGCAGTTGCCGCTGCTTGTGGCCCGTCGCGAACGGGGTGACCGGGTGATCTATGTGGACGGGCCGGATATTGTGGCCGAGCAAGGGCCGTTTCAGTGGCGGATGCCGCTTGAGCGGGTACCGCTGACGCTGTCTGGCAAGGTCGATTTTCAGATCGAAAACGTTATGGCGGCTGTTGGCTCAGCCTGGGGACTCAATCTGGATTGGGCGGTCATCGAACGTGGACTGGGCAGTTTTTCCGGTGACGCCTCGATGGCCCCAGGGCGCTTCAATCTGTTCGACTATCTGGGTGCGACGGTCATTGCGGATTATGGCCATAACAGTGATGCGATTCTGGCGCTCTGCCATGCCGTGCAGAACATGCCCGCCCGGCAACGGCTGGTCGTGATCAGTGGCGCTGGTGATCGGCGTGACGAGGATATTCGTCAGCAGACGCAGATTCTGGGCGATGTGTTCGATCAGGTCTTGCTCTATCAGGATGCCTGTCAGCGCGGGCGGGCCGATGGCGAGGTTATCGGGTTATTGCGGGAAGGGTTGGCCGGTGCGCAGTGCACGACCTACATCGAAGAAATTCAGGGTGAATTTGCCGCCATCGATCGGGCGTTGGCGCGGCTAGAGCCGGGAGACGTCTGTCTGATTCTGATCGATCAGGTCGATGTGGCTTTGACACATCTGACCGAGCGCATCTCGCAGGCGAAAACCGCGCTTGCCACTTGATTTTTTAATCGGCCGAGGGCGTGTCGTCCGCGAGCTTGTCGCGTAAAAACCGGTGAAAGTGCTGCATCCCTTCTTCCAGCGGAAGCTGGTAGGGGCCGGTCTCGTTCTTGCCCGCGCGATAGAGCGCTTTCCGACCTTGCTGCATCTTCACGCAGATGACTTCATCCTCAAGCGCCGTTTCATGGTACGCGGCCTGCTGTGCATCAATCAGGCCACGCTGATGCGCAACAATGTCCGCCGGGTAGTAAAACTCCACAATGTTCCGAGTCGATTCGACACCCTGTGGAATGAGTGAAGAGATGACCAGTACTTCGGGGTACCACTCGATCATCAGGCCGGGATAGTAGGTAAACCAGACCGCACCAAAAGGGTAGGGCTCGCCATCAGATCGATGCGCCTTCAACGCTTCCTGCCAGGCCTTGTAGGGGGCAGAGCCGGTTTTATGCTGTAGGTCGAGCGGATTTAGGCTGACTGTTTGTACCGACCACCATTCCCCATATTGCCAGGTCAGGTCATCACAGCTGACGAATTGGCGTAAGCCGGGGTGGATTGGTCCGACGTGATAATCTTCCAGATACACCTCGATGAAGGTTTTCCAGTTGATCGGATAGAGGGTGGACTCGACCCGATCCAGCTGATATCCGGAAAAATCCAGTGCTCTGGCTGCGTTCATGCCCGCCAGATCGGCCGTCGCATCGCGCGGTCCGGCAAACAACAAACCTTGCCAGTTTTTCAAGCCGGTATGTTCAAGATTCAGGCAGGGTTTTGCACTGAATTTTGGCGCGGCGATCAGTTGGCCGTGGTGGTCGTATGTCCAGCGGTGCAGCGGGCAGGTAATTCGCTGATGAGGCAGCCTGCCCTGGCCATCGAGCATCAATGCCTGACGATGCCGGCAGATATTGCTGAGCTGGTTGATGGTCTGTCCGGTGTTGACCAGCATTTTTGCCTGGTCGAAACGCTCCAGGGTATGGTAATCCCCCGGCTCTGGTGTCATCAGTTCGTGCCCGATGTAGCCCGGCCCCTTGGCGAACAAGCGGTCCAGTTCCCGCTGATAAATGACGGGGTCGAAGTACCAGTCGATCGGTAATTGCGGGGCATCGGTCAGGGCGATGTCGGATTGTGCGTAGCAGGCGGTCATGAGTGGCGGCCTAAAATCGTCGGGCGATCAGTACGGCATTGCTGCCACCGAACGCAAACGAATTGGACAGTACGGTTTCGACGGTCTGTTCCCGCGCTCCTTCGGCCACCATGTCGATGCCCAGCGTCTCATCCGGCAAACGGCAATGGGCGGTGGGCGGAATCCGATTGTGTCCGATGGACAGAATACCGATCGCTAGTTCTACGGCCCCGCCGGCACCCATCAAATGGCCATGTACGGCTTTGGTTGCACTGACGGGTATGTCGCGTATGTTCGTACCAAAGACGGTGCGGAGGGTTTCGGCTTCCACTGCGTCTCCGGCCAGGGTGCCCGTGCCGTGGGCATTGATGTAATCGATTGACGCGGGTTCCATGCCCGCATCCTGTAGCGCATTCCGAACGGCGCGCTGTTGCCCTTCGGTGGCCGGGTGTGTGATGTGCTCGGCATCGCAGCTGGCACCATAACCCACGATTTCAGCCAGGATGGGGGCGTTGCGCGCTTGTGCCGACTCGAGGCTTTCCAGCACCATGAAGCCGCTGCCTTCGCCCATGACGAGGCCGTTACGATCAGCTGAAAAGGGTCGGCAGGATGCACTAACGGGGTCGGCAGGTGGAGCGACGGCCCGCAGGGCATGCCAGGCATGCAGTACGCCATACGTGAGCAAGGCTTCACTGCCGCCCGCAAGAATGCGCTTGCTGTAGCCATGACGGATGGCGCGCATCGCTTCGCCGATGGCGGTGGCGGAGGACGCACAGGCAATGGCGAATGTATTGTTTGCGCCACCCATTCCAAAGCGGATGGCGAGTTCCGAGGCCGGGGCATTGTGAATGCCACGTGGCAGGGTCATCGGAGAGACACGATCTTTTTGCTCGGCGTAGAGACGATGGTAGGACTGATCCATCGTGCTGCTGGGGCCAGCCCCAGTGCCGAGGTAGACACCGGTCTCTCGAAGCAGATCCGGTTGATCCAGCAGCTTTGCTTCATCGAGGGCGCGCCGACCGGCACTGAGGGCGAGTTGCGTCACACGATCATGCGCAGCAGTTTTCGGGTCGTTGTCGATGCCTTCCTCGATCCACGCGGCAATGGTGATCGGGGGCGCGGGATTGGTTTCGGGGAGCGGCTTGATTCCACTGTCTGCCAGGCAGACGCGTTCAAAAAAGCGGCCCGGCCACGTTCCTACGGCGGACACAACGCCGATGCCAGTTACGACGACACGATGAGAACCGGACATGAGCAGTCTATGCCTGAGCCAACTTGGCGTGCACTTCATCGAAGACATCGCCCAGCGTTTTGGGTGGGGTTCCGGTCTGGTCGAAGCGAATCTCGAAGTGATCCTCGATCTGAAACATGAACTCGATGGTGGACAGTGAGTCCAGACCGATTTCTTCCAGCGTGGTGTCCCGGGTCAAGCCTTCCCGCACAACCGGGATTTCCTTGATGAGCAGCACATAGAGTTGTTCTTCGATATCGTTCATGACGTGGTTCCTTCGAGCGGGATTGGGATAGTATGGGTAATTGGGGTCACAGCAGGTGGGCTCTGGAAGAACCGTAGAAAATTGGTGACGAGTTTAGCAACCGTTTCCCGCTCGTAATCCAGCGTAACCATATGGTAACTATTGGCCAATTTGACTAGTTGGATATGGAGGCTGCCAACCTTGCGCTGGACTTCATAGGCACTACGGATATGGGCAATGTCGTCTTCCAGGGCGTGAACGATCAAAACCGGTGCCACAATCTGTTTCAAATGGCGCCGGGTATGGCTCATCAGGCGTGCGGCTTCGTGCAGCGCAGGCAAGGAAAGTGCCGAGGCGCCGACGGCTGTAATGGGTTCGGCCGCGACCTGACGTTCGATCCATTCACGCAGACGGGTGTTCTTCAAGCCAAAGGGACTTGATTCCCGGATGACCATGCTATGTCGCAGTGGGGTGAAGTAACCTAGCGGACTCAAAAAGCGGTACCAAGGCGTGTTCCAGCCGTCGTAATGCAAGGTTGTGGAAAGCGGTATCACGGCTGCAACCCGGTCGCGCCGTTCGGCGGCGACAGCGAGTGCGAGTGTAGCCCCCATGCTCAGGCCGCACACTGCGACCTGGGGATATTTAGCCGCGAGATGATCGAAGCGGGCAACGGCTTGAGAAAGCCAGTCCTGCCAATCGCCAACCGCGGGATCAGCGGCAAAACCATAACCGGCAAGCTGGGGGGCATCGACCGTGAATCCAGCCTCATGCAATACCTTGAGTAACGGCTGCAACTCCAAGGGAGTGCTTCTGAGGCCGGAAAAAACCAGTACGGCAAAGTCATTGCCAGCGAAAAATTTGCCAAGGGCTGGGGGCGTTGTCATGTCGTGGCTGGGATCTTTGATACTACGTAAAGTGAGGTGGGGTTTGACGGCGTGGGTTGGCAGATAAAATATTCTGTGTAAACGCTCTGTTAAGGCGCCAATTGTATCTGAAGTAAATTATTTACCTATCTTGATTTCTAGGTGAGACAGGTTAAGGCGCAATTAGTTTTACTTTCTTGTATGAAAAAATCCTGAATATGTAAACGGGCCGGCATCTGTGCTCGGTAGGCGGGGATGCAGAGGTAATCCTTAACAGAGGATGCTCAGGAGTCGGCCGAACGCCCCGGAGCGTTACGCGCTCTCGGGCTGACGACGATTGCCGAAACATTCTGCGCTGTTACGGTGCCCCGTTTTTATTTTGAGTTTCATGTTGGGCATGTTTCGCCAGCCAGGCTAGCAGGTTCCGGTTGGCAATCCGGTTTTCCTGTGTGCCATGTATTGCCTGGTGCCACAGTGCGGCTTCGCCGTGCGTATGCCCCTGGGTAGCCAGAAACTGATGGAGCGGACAGTCGTCCAGTGCCAGTGGGTGAATCTTGTGACCGGTGTGCATCAGCCACCAGTGGTAGGCCAGCGCGCCCAGGAATGTTTTTAAACCCGTATCGGGAGCGCGTGGTGGGCACCGCTGAAGCCAGGGTAGGATTTCCCCGGGCGGCATCGGGTGCGCCAAAGCGAAGCCCTGTCCGAAATGGGCGCCCAGAACAGATACGGCTTCGATGACGCCGGTATCTTCGAGCCCCTCGACGATGACCATCTGGTCGAAATCATTGCCCATCTGGACGATGGCTGCGATCAGGCTCATCGTTTGAACGGGGTTAGCCCGAATTTCGGCCACAAGACTCTGGTCGACCTTGATGATGTTGAACGGCAGGGTGGCCAGGCGGTGGAGGCTGCTATAGCCCGAGCCCAGATCATCCATGGCCAGAGGAACGCCCAATGCGACCAGTTTCTGGATGGCTGCGTCCTGGATGTATTGATCCATCCCTTGGGTTTCCAGGATTTCCAGGGTCAGGCGGTATGGTTGAATTTCATGCTTGCGCAGGGCTGTTTCGACCCAGTGGCAGCAGTTCGGGGCGAGAAGGGTGCCGGGTGATAGGTTGACGGACAGGCCCAGTTCGACACCCGCCTGATCCCACTGCGACAACCAGGGGAGGGCCTGTTCCAGCACCAGACAGAACAATCGATCGAGTTCGGTGTCGCCCAAAAGGGACAGGAATTCGCCAGGGGGGATTATCGTCCCATCGGGGCGTTTCAATCGGGCGAGTGCCTCGACCTTGATCAGGGCGCCGGTACGCAAATCCACAATCGGTTGCATGTGGACACAAAGTCCACCCGAGAACAGCTCCTGGCGGTAGTTCTGCGACAGTTGCTGACTGACGACGGGGCCAGGGTTATTGCACACTAGCCAAGCCTGGCTCAAACGCAGTTGAAGATTTCGGAGAAATTGCTGCATCCAGACCGATTCGAATTGATTCGGATAGCGTCCATACAGGCTGAGTACCGCGTTTAATCGGCCGCTGCCGCTAATGATCGGCACGGACAAGGCCGAGGTGATGCTGAGTTCCCGTGCCAGTTCCTGCCATTCGGTATAGCGATCATCCTGCAATACATTGGGTGTGGTCTGGATGTCCAGCGTGCGCCAGGCGAGGGAGGCAAGGCTCCGGCCTCGCGGGGTTGCTGGATCGATGTTGGCCGCGTGGGCGGGCGTGTTCACCACGGATTCCAGCCGGCCGCCTTGGATACCGGCACTGCTCTCAACTGTGAATATGCCTTCGGTATTTGGTCGCAACAACAGAACGGCCTGAATGCCAGGTAGTGTGCCCAGTCGCTGGATTTCCTGCGCTTTGACATCGGCCCACAGGCTCCCTGCCACGGGCAGTGGATGAGTCAGCAGGTCAAAGTGATCCTGAATGGTGGTGCCGCCCGCCTGCAACTGGGCCAGGATGTCGTCCTGAAGGCGAGCCTCGCTGGCGACGAGAATGTGGTAACGCTCGCGGCCGTTCAGTGGTGATTGATTCAGATAGTCGTTGAGCAGCTTGCGGTACAGATTCATCGATTGCATGAGCAAGGGGCTGTTGACCCCGACAAGTGCGTGGGTTGCACCAATGTGTTTGGCCCGCTCGGTGATCTGTTCTTGTGTTGTTTCCGGGTTGAGGAGGAAGCACAAATGGTCTGCCTGAGTGGCGATTAGGCGTGGAAAAGCCAATGTTTCGAGTGCACCAAGAATTTTTTGCGCAGCAGGATTGTTGTTCAGCTCCGCATAGAATTTCCGTATAAATGGCTCGGCCTGATCATGAAGATAGGTCGAACACTGCACCATCAGTGCACGGCTTTCCGGGGAGTAGGCATCGAAGTATTGTTCTGTTTCCTGTGGTGCAGTGTTGTCGTGAATGGTTCGCCACCATTTCGTGCGTGTGGTCTTGTTTATTTTGGCCGTATAGAGCGCGGCATCGGCCTGTCGCAGTAAACCATCACCCTGTTCGCCATCGGCAGGATAGAACGCAATACCGAGGCTCATGCCGATCTTGGCGTGCTTGTTTGGGGTAACTTCGAACGGTGTTTCAACAGACTGATGGAGTCGGTCGAGGGTGATTTCCAGTTGCGGCATGAGCCGGTTTTCCTCGAGACCCTCCAGTACAATCACGAATTCATCCCCACCCAGTCGGACGAGCAAATCTTGTTTGCGAAGTCGTGATTGAAGTCGTCCGGCCAGTTCCCGCAGCAGATTATCACCACCTTCATGGCCGAAGTTGTCATTAACTGGTTTGAAGTCGTCGAGGTCCAGCATGCCGACCGCGACGACGGAACCATTGCGTTGCGCGCGTGCGATTGCGCGGGGAAGGTGTTGCTCTAGTGCACGACGATTCGGCAGTCCTGTTAGCGTGTCGTGCAGTGCCTGGTAGGCGATTTCCTGCTTGGCCTGGTGTAGGGCGGTAACATCAATCAGACTCCAGATGACGCCGGGCTGGTCACTGGGCTGCATGATGGCGGCACCCAGGATTTCCACATTCAGAATTGCCCCGCTCTTATGTCGAATCTTGTCTTCCTGACGAATGGTGCGGGACGGGCTATCCGGAACCCGCCGGAAATCCGTGGCAAATTGTTCGGATGCGTCATCCTGTCGCTGCAGAATCGCCGCATTCTGGCCGAGAAGCTCGTTTCGACTGTATCCGGTCAGCAGACACAGCGCCGGATTGGCATCGGAAATGGCGCCTTCAGTATCGACTGTGAGCAAGGCTGCCGCATTGCTGTCGAAGAGTGCGCGTTGATAGGCGCTAGTTTTGGCGAGCTCATTTTGCAGGTTGTGACGCTGAGTGATGTCTTGAATGGTCCAGACCGAGGTCGTGAGTTCTTCGTCCTGAATCATGCTGGCGGAGAGATCGCAAATGATGACCGAGCCGTCCTTACGGGCGAAGCGGACGTCCGGGATCATGAGCTTCCCTTGTGCCATGAGCGTGAGATAGCCCTGGCCAACCCGCTCATAATCTTCCTCGCGGGCATAGAGCAGGTGGGTCGATTGCCCCAGAAGCTCGTCGGCATGGGTATAGCCCAGCATGATCACGAATCGAGCCGTCACCTGAACCATATGGCGATCTCGAACCATGACGATTCCGGCGAGCGTATTGTCCAGCAAGGCCTGTTGTGTTGCCGTTAGCAGGGCTTCGCGCCGTTGGGTTTCGATCCAGTGCAACCCACGGGTGATGTCTTGGGCCAGGTCTTCAAGTAGATGCCGCATCTCGTCGGAGAAGACCTGGGTCTCCGAATGGTAGGCCGCCAGAACGGCCCAACGGGTGCCATTTTTCAGGATGGGAATCGTGGCGCTCGAATGAATACCGAATTGCTCAGCCCGGGCCAGCCACGGCGTGAGGCCCGGCATTTTTCGGAGTTCCTGTGCGTAAACAGGATGTTGCGACCGCCAGGCATGGCCCACCGGGCCTTGTCCTTCCGGTTGATCGGGGTCGGTGACGATTTTCAGATCCTCGGTATACCCCGTCGCGCCGGCTGCGGCCAGAATCTGGAATAATCCGGTTTTATCGGGCTTGGCAATAAAGGCTAACCGGAAGCCGCCATATTTGACAGCTAGTGCGCAGATGTCCTCCATGAACCCGGTTTCATCCCTGCTGACGGCAATGGCTTGATTGACCTGGGCCAGCAAGGCATTGACATCCGCCAGTTGCTTGAGATTTCGGGCATCCTTTTCACGTTGGCGCAACAGGGTGTAGATGCTCCAGGCAGCCATGCTCAGTACCAAAAACATGCCGAGATACAATTCTAGCCGCTTGCTAGCACCTTCACGGTAGACCCGCATGATCATTTCTGCAGGTTCCGTGGTCTGAACGACCAGAGGATAGTCGGCTACCGGGATCTGACTATGTCCATCATCTAACTGCGTTGTGTTGAAGTGTATTTTTCCGTTTCGACAGATACCTAGAGTGCTGTGATCCCGACGGTCAATAACCGTGAACTGCCAGCCTTTGTCCTCGGGCGGGTAGGCAAGCAAATCCTCAAGACGATAAACGAGGCTGACGTATAACAGAGGCGAGCCATCCGCGTTTGTTTTTCGCAAACGCAGAGAGATGACGGGCACGTGATTCACGCTGCGGTCTGGTCCGAATAGATAATTCGGTTGAGCGGGAAGTGGCGTGAAATCCCCGATGGGGGGAACGGGGGTGTCCGCGTCAGGCTTGCTGGACCACAGCCGGGTTTGGCCATCGGCCGCATAGATATTGATAGCGTAGAGTTCGGGGTGAAGCGGTTCTAACTGCTTGAAAAGACGTAATGTTCGCGGGGCAGATGTGCCGGACGGTGGGGTATCACCTAAGAGCGCGCCAATTAACTCCAATTCCTTGTAGGCATTATTCAGGCGACTCTCGATGCGATTGGCGAAAAAACGCCCCGCATGCGCGCCTTCCAGTTTGACTTGGCGCTCGGTTGAATGGTACTGCGTGAGCTCATTCCAGCAAGCCCATATGACCAGCATGAGCAAAGGCAGAATCAGCAACAGCCGGTAATAAATGCCGGGCCATTGCTTGGCGTGATTGCTCATGATGTGGGGTAGGACATGGTGCTCATACCAATCTGGGATGCTCGATAGATTTAAATATGTTGGGAAAAAATATGCTGCCAATCATACCTCAGCATTTGGCGGGACGTTGATGGCACGTTAAATTCACGAGCGCGCCTGAGTTTTGAAGCAAAATCGGGCTCAGGGGCTATGACAGGAGGTGTGCTTCTTTCTGCGCTTAAACTCAGGATCGCAAGGGACCTACATCCTGCTAGAATAGGGTAAATCGCATCACCCACAGGAAGAGAGGTACGCAGGATGGCACTTGGCGGCGGCATGATTCACCACAACATTCCGGACAAGGATACGTTGTATCGTTCTTACATGCCGTTTATCAAGAATGGCGGCATGTTCATTCCGGGTCACCTGCATCACGATATGGGCAAGGAGTTGTTTTTGACGCTGACCATGATGGGTAACCCGGAGCGCATCGCCTTGGCCGTCAGGGTGGTATGGCAAACACCCGAAGGGTCACAGGGCGCGAAAACTGCCGGGATCGGTGTGCAATTCAGCCCGATGGACAAGGGGCAGACCCGTGCCAAGATCGAAGCCTATCTCGCTGGTGCGCTCGAAAAGGATACGCCGACGGCAACGATGTGAGTGGCTGGCTATCTCGGTCGAGTTATGACTGGATGTCATGCACGCTACACCATACACGCCAGGGACCCTCTCAATTATCCCGTTCCCGATCAACCGGGCAGACTATTCGCTGCCTGATTTTTAACAGTTACGCGAAACCACCATGCCCCATACCCGATCGACCCACTACCTGATCCTCGCATTCGCGGTCTTTATCGGTTTTTACTGGCAAATCGGCAGCATCCCTCTGTTTGATCTCGATGAAGGTGCGTTCACTTCGGCCACCCGCGAGATGTTTCTACGCCATGATTTTATTACCCCTTACCTTAATACCGTGCCACGGTTTGACAAGCCGATCCTGATCTATTGGCTGCAGGCCGCTTCGGCTATGGTGTTCGGCTTTAACGAATGGGCGTTTCGTCTGCCCTCGGCCTTGGCCTCGACGGCCTGGGTATTCATGATTTACCGATTCGGCCAATTGGTGCTTGATCGGGAAAAGGCTTTTTATGCCGCGTTGATTGCAGCAACGGCCCTGATGACGACGATTATCGGCAAGGCGGCGATTGCCGATGCGGTACTGATGTTGTTCATGACGGCGGCAATGTTTGCCATCTTCCGGCATTGGCAGACGAACCAGGCTGGGTATATTCGCTGGGCCTATGTTGCCATGGCGCTGGGTTTTCTTACCAAGGGGCCGGTGGCGGTGGTGATTCCAGCCGCGGTCAGTCTGATGTTCTATCTGTCGACCGGACGTGGGGCTGCCTGGTGGCGGGCGGTTCTGGACTGGCGGGGCATTCTTTTGTTTCTGGCCGTGGCCTTGCCCTGGTATCTGTTGGAATACGCACGAGAAGGGCAGGCCTTCATTGATGGATTCTTCTTCAAGAACAATGTGGGGCGTTTCAGCGCACCCATGGAAGGCCATTCCGCCGGTTTTTGGTATTACCCGGTCGTAACGTTGATTGCGCTCTTGCCCTATACCGGGCTGGTATTCCGTGCGCTGGCAGGACTGGTCGCTGATGTGCGGGGTGGCGACTGGCGTTTGCGGCCGGTGATGGAACTGTCGCCGGAACAGGCGCTCAAACGGTTCGGCTGGCTGTGGTTCGGCTTTGTGTTGCTGTTGTTTTCCTTTTCCGGGACCAAGTTGCCGCACTATCTGAACTACGGTCTGGTTGGATTGATTCTGATCATGGCAACGTATTTCCCCACGATCCGGAATCGGTGGCTGCATCTGTTACCAGTGTGGGGTATGTTGCTGATCCTGCTGGTATTACCGGTGGCGCTTGATCTGTTCTTCGATCGTATTCGGCCTGCCTATGTTCAGGCGATGCTGGCTGATCGAAATCAGTATTTCGGACCGAGCTGGTATCTGGTGCTGGGGGTGATTCTGGGGTTGTCGGCGGTAGCCGCCTTCAAAAAATCCTGGGCGTTACCTGCCGTACTCATGCCCGTGGCCTTGTCCTTTTCGCTGGTCATCAATGGGCAGCTGTTGCCGATTGTGGATTCGCTGCAGCAGGGGCCGATCAAGGCGGCGGGGTTATTGGCGCGTGATTTGCCTGGGGCGGCAGTCATGTATCGCATGAATACCCCGAGTTTCGGGGTCTACGCGGGCAAGATTCTGGCGCGACATGCCCCCGAACCAGGCGATTTGGTGTTGACGCGTGAAGTCTATATCCACGATCTGGATGCCCAGGTGTTGTTTGCCCGGGGCGGTGTGGTGTTGCTGCGCATGCGCTAGACTCATTTTTATAGAGCAAGTATTTCTGTAACAGGAGTAATGACAATGTCTGATTTTTTGAAAAACCGCCGCAACTTCATAACGGCTGTGGCGGGTGCTGGCGGAGCGGCCTTGGGTATCCAAACGGCGCAGGCAGCGGATGAACTTCGTTTCCCCGGCGACAAGCCCAAGCATCATGTTGTCTACCAGATCAACAAAGATGATCCGGAATACCAGACCCACATCTTGAACTCCATGAGTGCCATGATCACCGAGTTCGGTGGCAACGTGCAGATTGCCGTCGTGGCCTTTGCTGCCGGGATCCACTTGCTGGCCAAGTCGCCGCAAAAGACAGTCAATCCATTGATTTATGAGCGCGTTCAGGGGTTTTCAGAAAACTATGGCGTCGTTTGGGATGCCTGTGGCAATACCATGCACACCGTGGGCTACAGCGATACGGACATGCGCTCGTTTGCAAAGATTCGCCAAGTGGGCGCTGCGGCGCTTATGGAGTACCAGGAGCAGGGTTACGCCTATATCGCCTGGTAATCTTCCCTGGTGATTACCGGCTTGTCGGTTATTCCCTGACTAGGTCCTTGTTGATTGGGCGGCGCAGTGATTCTGTTTGCCGCCCGTATTTTTTGGTTTACCGTATGCCCATGAATGAACTTATCATCCGCCAGCCCGATGACTGGCACGTCCATCTGCGCGATGGCGACATGTTGGCCGCTGCCGCCCCGTTTACGGCGCGACAGTGTGGCCGCGCCATTGTCATGCCCAATCTGGTTCCGCCCGTGGTCACGGTCGACGAAGCGCACGCCTACCGGCAGCGAATCCTCGCGGCCGTGCCAGCGGAGACCGGTTTTGAACCCTTGATGACGCTGTATCTGACGGAGCAAACCACGGTGGCCGAGTTGGCACGCGCGGCAGAAAATCCCTATATCCACGCCGTTAAGCTTTACCCGGCCGGCGCGACAACGAACTCCGATCGGGGCGTTCGCGATCCGTTGGCGATTGATCCATTGCTGGCTGAGCTGGCACGCACAGGTTTACCGCTGCTGGTGCATGGTGAAGTGGTCGATCCCCAGGTAGACATTTTCGATCGGGAAGCGCGTTTCATTGAACAGGTCCTGGTGCCGATTCGTCAGCGTTTTCCAGAGTTACGCATCGTGATGGAACACATCACCACCGAAGATGCCGTGGCGTTCATTCGCACCCAGGAAGACGGGGTCGGTGCCACCATCACGGCGCACCACCTGCTCTATAACCGCAATGCCATGCTGGTGGGCGGGATTCGTCCGCATTATTACTGCCTACCGGTACTGAAACGGGAACGTCATCGGCAAGCGTTGTTGACCGCAGCGACTTCCGGGGACCCCCGGTTTTTCATGGGCACCGATTCTGCGCCCCATACCCAGGGTGCCAAGGAATCTTCCTGTGGCTGTGCGGGCGCGTTTACGGCTTATGCAGCATTGGAGCTCTACGCCGAAGCGTTTGATCAGGTCGGCAAGCTGAATATGCTTGAAGCGTTCACAAGTGTGAACGGGCCGAATTTTTATGGTTTGCCCCTCAATGAATCACGCGTGCGTCTGACCCGTCATCCGCAGTCGGTGCCCGACTATTTCGAGGTGGGCGCAGCGGAGCGGCTGATACCCCTGCGAGCCGGCGAAACGCTGAGCTGGCAGGCGGTGCGTCTATGACGACGGAGCGGCCGCCAAAGCCGCTGGATCACCTTGCGCGGCGCCTTGCCGAACCTCTGTTGCGGGGGGTGCTTAAACAGGTGCCCGAAGATTTTCGTGTGGATGAGGTTCTGGGCTTTGATCCTGAAGGTGCTGGCTCCCATGCTTTGTTCTGGGTGGAAAAAACCGGATTGACGACCCCGCAGATGATTGGCAAGTTGTCTCGATTGGCCAAGGTACACGAACGTGATATCGGTTTTTGTGGCCTGAAGGACAAGCAGGCCATTACGCGGCAGTGGGTCAGCATGCCGCTCGGCCCCGACGACCCGACCTGGCTCGAAGAGCTGCCGGACGGCATACGGATTCTCAGTTGGGCGCGTCATCCGAAAAAACTCCGGCGGGGCATTCACCAGGGTAATCATTTCACGCTCACGGTGCGGAATGTGCAGGGTGACGATCCGGCGTTTGCCCAACGGTTGGCGGAAATCCGTACCCAGGGTTTCGCCAACTACTTCGCCGAGCAGCGTTTTGGTACGGATGCTCGTAATCTGGATCTGTTATTCAAACTGGGTGCCACACCCGCCGCACAGTCAGGCAAGGTGAGTCGTTCGGATCGAAACTGGGGTATCTCCACCTTGCGAGCGGTGATTTTCAATGCGGTGCTATCCCAACGGATCGCAGCCGGTACCGTTTCTGTTGCCCAGGCGGGGGATCTGGCCCAGTTGGCGGGTAGCCACAGCCGGTTTCTGATTACCGATGAGGAACGTGCACACGCGCAGCAACGTCTTGTCGAGCAGGATATCTGGTTGACCGGCCCACTGTGGGGGACGGAGGAAACGCCCGCGCGCGGGCAAGTTCAGACGGACGAGGCCCGCATGGCGGGGGACATGTTGACCCGCTACGGACAGGAATCCTGGCAGCATCATCTGACGGAATGGCGAGTTGACCAGGATCGGCGTCCATTGATGGTGCCGGCGAGTAACTTAATGGCGGTGTTCCAGCCCGATGAATCGGGACAGATGACCCTGGAGATCAGTTTTACGCTGAAATCAGGGAGCTATGCGACAGCGCTATTGCGGGAACTGGTGGTTCTGGAGACAGACTGATAGCCGAGTCCACCAAGGTTCTGGCCTAATGGGCATCGCACCCCCGGCCCTACGCCTCATCGGCTGGGCGCCGATGGGCTTCTCAGGAGATCAGGAGGGTGCGTTTGCGTCCGTAGCGTTCTTTTGTACGGCCTGTTCGACCATCGGCTGCAGTTCTCCGCGTTCCAGTAGTTCCAGGGTGATGTCACAGCCACCGATCAGTTCGCCATCAACATAAACCTGCGGGAAAGTCGGCCAGTCGCGGTACCGCGGCAGGTTTTCGAAAACCTCGGGATCGGCCAGCACGTTCACATATCCGAACGGTACGTTACAGGCCTTGAGCGCATCGGCGGTGCGGCCGGAGAAGCCGCAACTCGGGAACTGAGGCGTGCCCTTCATGAAAATCAGGACCGGATTGGTTTTGACAAATTGATCGATACGCTCAAGAACGTCCATGGATCGGATACCTCTTTGATTGATGGGGATTGGCTTTTGATTGTAGACCCTTCCCGCGCCCTTGCCTAACGCCCGCCGGTGTCCGGTTGTGTCCGGGAAAACTGGTCGCAGATAACCCGGTTGCGTCCATGGTCTTTGGCCAGATACAGATTGTTGTCCGCAGCCTCGATCAAACTGGTGAGGTCGAGGCTATTGGGGAAACTGGCGATTCCCGCACTGAAGGTGCATTGAACCTTGGTTTTGTCCTCAATCTGAATGGGCGTGTTGGCAAACTGAATCCGTAAACGGTTGATCAGGTGCGCGGCCGTTGTTTCATCCGTATTGGGCAGGGCGACCAGAAACTCCTCACCGCCGTAGCGGCCCACGCCGTCATACCGGCGCAGCCGAGTATTGAGCAGGTTGGAGAGCTTACGAATCACGTTATCTCCAATCTGGTGGCCATAGTTGTCGTTGACCTTCTTGAAATGGTCGATATCGATCATCGCAACGGTCAGGGGCTGGTTCTGACGATTGGCGCGATCCAGTTCGCTTTCGATGAGGTGTTTGATGGCATTGTGATTAAGCAGGCCGGTCAGAGAATCGCTGCGTTTCTCCGCACTCGACTGTCGATAACGTAAGGCACGATAACGAACCATTTTCAGCAGATCGTCGATGGGGATCGTCTTGTTCAGAAAATCGTCGCCACCCTGAATCTTGGCCTCCATCCGGCGGCGGTCGTTTTCTTCGGTCGACATGAACAGGATCGGCACGTCCTGCAGGCGGGGGTGTTCCCGAAAGATGCGTGCCAGATCGATGCCATCGATGTCCGGCATGTACAGATCCAGCAGAATGATGTCCGGCTCCATTTCGATCGCACTGCGATAGGCCTTTTCGGGCGAGGTTTCGAACCGGTAAAAGATATTGTGACGCTGGAAATGCTTGCCCCAGTAGACACCGGCTGTCGCCATGTCATCGACCATCAGAACACGCAGGGGGCGGTTTTCCTCATCGGTCATTCGGGCGGATTGCAACAGGGTATTGAGTCGCGATACGTCCAGCGGCTCAGTCAGAAAGTGGGTAACCCCCGTCTTCACGGCAGCCGCTCGGCTGGCAAAGGAGTCGTTGGCGGCAATCATGATGGTAGTCCGCGACTTGATCAGGGCCTCGAACCGGGCAACCGGTGCCATAATTTCCTGTGCAGATTCACTGCGGTGTGTGATGAACACCAACAACTCGGCTTCTTCACACAATGCCTTGATCTGCTGCTGATCTGCCGTAAGCGGATTAATGATCTGAACCGCGTAGCCGGCACGGTTCAGCGCATCACGCAGGGTTTCGGAAGGTTCCGTTTCGGTGAGAATAAGCGCCAGTGGATTGTTGCCGTTCGCATCCAGTACCGCGCTATTCTGAATGATGCGCTCGATATGACGAATCAGGCGAATCAGGCGGCTGAAATCTTCGGAAGCTGTGACCTGTTCGCGTTCGATGGCATGGATCAGACGATCCAGCGCATTGGCCAATTGTGGCTGGCGATTTCGCCGTGCGGCATCGAGCAGGGTGGCCGTTTGTTCGATCAGGTCCGCAAGGCGTGTCGAGCGTCGGACACTGTGATCGGCGAGCACACCTTCCAGGGATGCTGCTGCAAGCGGCCAGTTGATCTGCTGGCTGATGGCGTCGTGTCGCGGAAATTCGGTTTCGAGGGGAAGTGCATTCATGCAGGTGTATTTCCTTGTTTGGGCGGTTCTGCCAACCGTGCCCATCGGTATATCGATCCTCGTTTCAGACCGTTTTCTGTATTCGGGGGCTCAATCATTCGTTACCGTCGGCCCCGTGCGAAAGTATACTGCTTGACATGCGTCCGGTCTCGTCCATTTCTTGGCTGGCATGAGGGCGGGCTTCAAACGGTATGCTCCGTGTGTGAACGTATATGGGCACGTGACAATTTTATTTGCGCGCATTACTATTGCACCACTTACTTGCAGAGGTGTCTCAGATGAAATCCATGTTTAGTTTCGAAAATTTCCCGCTGACATTTATTGTGGGCCTGATCATTTTTTCATGGCTGTCGTTCTTGAGTGTCATCACCTTCGGCTGAAGTGCGGGTGATATCGCTGGCAAGCAGCGAAACGGAAGGAAACCGCTCCTTGTGAGCGGTTTTTTTATGCTCGATTTTCACTTGACCCATCCGTCATGATCGGGATTCAACCTTGCTTGTTGTGATGAAATTGATCGGCAGATAAAAAAATATTCTACAACGCTCGATCGCTCATTCAATATAATGGGCTGCTGATAAAGACACTAGCTATTCAGTTTGCGGGCGAACGACTGCTCGACCAGGCCGAGAATCTCTTTTTGTTTCTATCAGAACAATAATATAAAGGCGCTCGAAAAATCGAAGCGCGATCAGGGATAGTACGAGGAAGCTGCCCAAGACCCGACGAATGACATCTGTCATCCGTCAGGTCTTGGGGGATATGGGTCGGTTCGGCATCGTCAATGTCGGCCGTGTTCTTTTGTTCTGGGAGGTTTTTACGATGAGTCAGTCATCCATGACGCTGCCCAGTGGTGCTACCTACGACTATGACGTCATCAAGTTGTTCACGATCGCCTCGATGCTTTGGGCGATTGCGGGTATGGCCGCTGGAATTTACATTGCAAGTGAGCTGGCATGGCCAGCCATGAATATGGGGATCGCCGAAATCACGTTTGGTCGATTGCGACCGGTTCATACCAATTTGGTGATTTGGGGTTTTGGCGGAAACGCATTGATTGCGACCTCATTTTATATCGTGCAGCGCACCTGTCAGACGCGCTTATGGGGCGGTAAGATTCTTTCAAATACCGTGTTCTGGGCCTGGCAGGCCGTTGTGTTGATCGGGGCCTGGGCCTTGATGGCCGGCCACAGCCAGTCTCGCGAGTATGCTGAGTTCCCTTTGGCGGACAACATCTTGATGATGGTCGGTCTCATCATGTATGCCCTGATTTACTTCATGACGCTGCGCAAACGCACCCAGCCGCATATCTATGTCGCTAACTGGTTCTTCTCAGCGTTCATTCTGGCGACAGCCATCCTGCATTTTTTCAACAACCTTCAGGTGCCGTACAGTTTCTGGGAGTCCTACTCGGTCTTCAGTGGCGTTCAGGATGCAATGACAGAGTGGTGGTATGGCCATAATCTTGTGGGCTTCGTGCTCACGGTGGGCTTTCTGGGGATGATGTATTACTTCGTGCCCAAACAGGCGGGTAAACCGATTTACTCTTACCGGCTTTCGATTGTGCATTTCTGGGCGCTCTCGTTCCTGTATATGTGGGTTGGTGGTCACCATCTGGAATGGACCGCGTTGCCGGGCTGGGTGAATTCGTTGTCCGTAACGTTCTCGATTCTGTTGCTGCTGCCTTCCTGGGGCGGGATGATCAACGGGATCATGACGCTCTCCGGTGCCTGGGACAAACTGCGTACGGATCCCATTATCCTGTTCCTGGTGACCTCTTTGGCCTTCTACGGCATGGCGACATTCGAAGGTCCAATGCTGGCGCTGCAATCCGTGAATGCGCTCTCGCATTACACCGATTGGACGATTGGTCACGTGCACTCCGGCGCCCTTGGGTGGGTGGCGATGGTGACGTTCGGCTCGTTCTATCACATGGTACCGCGCCTGTGGGGAACTCGCCTGTACTCAACCCGTCTTGTATTCATCCATTTCTGGCTGGCAACAATTGGCATCGTGCTGTACATCGTGGCCATGTGGGTATCCGGTATCGGCCAGGGCCTGATGCTGCGTGCCTTCGATCAGTATGGCAATCTGGCATACACGTTCATTGAAACGGTCGCCTTCCTGCATATTCCGTATATTGTGCGGCTGATCGGCGGGATCTTCTTCTTCAGCGGTACCGTGTTGATGGTGTACAACCTCTATCGCACGATCACCTCCGAGAAGCACTCCGAAGTGACCCGCGAGGTATTCATTCCGAATCGAGCCACCGCGTAACCCGCGTCGTTCTGTTCTTCATGAACAACCCGCCCATCAAGGGCGGGTTTTTTTATGGTTGGATTCCGAGGATTGAATGATTCGCCCGTACAATACCGCCCATGATGGCAAATAGAATCCTTGATCCCCTGAATGCCGCCCAGATGGAGGCGGTAACCAGTCCTTCTCTTGCGACATTGGTTTTGGCGGGCGCCGGTTCGGGCAAAACCCGCGTGCTGACGCATCGCATGGCCTGGCTGTGTGAAGAGCAGGGCGTGTCCCCGCATAGTTTGCTCGCGGTTACGTTCACCAACAAGGCAGCGGGCGAGATGCGCGGTCGTTTGTCCACCTTGCTCAACCCAACGGCTGATCCGGCCGCCGGCGTGCGGGTCAATGGCTTGTGGGTCGGTACTTTTCATGGTTTGTCGCATCGTTTGTTGCGCTTGCACTTCCAGGAAGCGAAGCTGCCGCAGACGTTCCAAATTATTGATTCTGACGATCAGTTGCGTTTGGTCAAGCGCCTGCTGCGCGAGGCAAATCTTGACGATACGCGGTGGCCGCCGAAGATGGTGGCGGGCCTGATCAACAGTTGGAAAGAGGAAGGCCTTCGGTCGCAACATCTGGAAGCCAGTGGTGATCCGCTGCGTGATCAGGTGATCCTGTTGTATCAATCCTACGAGGGGATCTGCCAGCGGGGTGGTCTCGTCGATTTCACCGAGTTGTTGTTGCGAGCGACCGAACTGTTGCGTGATCATGAGGTTTTGCGGGCGCATTATCAGCGTCGGTTCAAACAGGTGTTGATCGACGAATTCCAGGATACAAACAGCCTGCAATATGCCTGGGCGCGGTTATTGATTGGCGGAGACAACGGCATTTTTGCGGTCGGCGATGACGATCAATCCATCTATGGCTGGCGCGGCGCCCGGATCGAACACATCCAGGATTTTGCGCGTGATTTCGCCAATACCCATCTGGTGCGGCTGGAACAGAATTACCGGTCCACCGGCAATATTCTCGATGCGGCCAATGCCATCATCGCTCGCAATCAAGGCCGTCTGGGCAAGAACCTCTGGACCGAAGGCGAGCGTGGTGCACCGATTCAGTATTACCTCGCCTTCAATGAGATGGATGAGGCCGATTTCATCGCCCGCCAGATCGAGCAGGTTGTCCGCGATGGTCTGGCGCGAAGCGATTGTGCGATTTTGTATCGGGCTAATGCCCTGTCCCGTGTGCTTGAGGAAGCACTGATCCGGGCCGGATTGCCTTACCGCATCTATGGCGGATTACGCTTTTTTGATCGGGCCGAGATTCGCGATGCTTTGGGGTATCTGCGTCTGATGACCAATCGAGACGATGACGCGGCCTTCGAGCGGGTTGTGAACACGCCTGCGCGGGGCCTCGGAGACAAGACCATCATGCAGTTGCGCGCTACGGCACGCGAACGGCAAATCCCCCTCTGGCAAGCGGCTCGGCACGCCTTGGTGACTGGCCAACTGGCGCCGCGCGCCGCCGGTGGCCTGACGCAATTCATGCAACTGATTGAAACCCTGGTCAGTCAGACGATCGATAATTCGTTGGCGGATCGGGTCGCCTTGGTGATCGAGGCGAGCGGATTGCGCGGACTGCAGCAGAAGGACCGGGATCGAGAACGGGGAGAGGCACGGCTCGAAAACCTGGACGAACTCGTCAGCGCTGCCCGGAGCTTTGTCTTTGATCCGGAATCGGCGGCGGGCATGACCGAACTGGATGCTTTTTTGAGCCAGACAAGCCTCGATGCCGGTGATGCCCAGGGCGCGGAATGGGAAGATTGCGTGCAATTGATGACCCTGCATGCCGCGAAAGGACTGGAGTTTCCCCATGTGTTTCTAGTGGGGATGGAAGAGGGCCTATTCCCGCATCAAATGGCCCTGGATGAGCCGGGGCGGCTCGAAGAGGAGCGGCGCCTGTGCTATGTCGGCATCACCCGTGCCCAAAAAACGCTCACCCTGACCTCGGCCGAGTCCCGTCGGTTGCATGGCCGTCAGATGTTCCCGATTCCCTCACGGTTTCTGGGTGAGTTGCCCGCCGATCTGCTCAACGAGGTTCGCCCCCGTGCCAGTCAGTCGTTTCGCGCCCCGCAAGGTCTGCCTGCCCGACCGTCCACGACCGCGGAAGGCGGCTTGTCAATCGGACAGGCGGTTCGGCATGCCAAATTCGGTGAAGGCACCATCATCGATCACGAAGGCAGTGGAGCCAGCACCCGGGTGCTGGTAAATTTCGGTGCTGAAGGCAGCAAGTGGCTGATTTTGAGCTATGCCAATCTGATCGGGCTCTAGCCCCCGCTGCTTCGAAAATATAAAACCATTATTAAACAAGGATTAAGCCCATGAAGCGTCGTGAATTTATCTCTATAGGCAGTGGCGCCGCCCTTGCGGCCGGTATGACCCTGACCGGCTGCAATCAGAGTGAAAAGAACGCTTCGGCTCCGGCGATGGCCCCCGCTACTTCAGCAGAAACCATTCATTGGAAAATGGTGACAACGTGGCCGAAGAATTTCCCGGGTCTCGGTACGGGGGCCAACAATATCGCCCGCTATGTGGATGAACTGTCCAATGGCCGCCTTAAAATCCAGGTATATGGCGCGGGTGAAATTGTGCCTGCCCTGGAAGTATTTGATGCCGTTCGTGCTGGGACGGCCCAGATGGGCCATGGTGGTGCCTATTATTGGCAGGGCAAGATTCCAGCCGCGCCATTCTTCACCTCGATCCCTTTCGGTCTGATCGCCGATGAAATGAACAGCTGGCTGTATTACGGCGATGGCCTGAAACTCTGGGAAGAACTCTACGAACCCTTTGGCCTTATTCCACAGCCTGCTGGCAATACCGGTGTGCAGATGGGAGGGTGGTTCCGCAAGCCGATCGACACACTGGCAGACTTCAAGGGCCTGAAGATGCGGATGCCAGGCATCGGGGGCGAGGTACTGCGCCGGCTTGGCGTGACGGTCGTCAACACACCGGGCGGTGAACTGTTCCAGGCCTTGAACGACGGCACCATTGATGCGGCCGAATGGGTTGGGCCCTATAACGATTTGGCCTTCGGTTTTTATCGCGCCGCCAAGTATTACTACGCGCCTGGCTGGCAAGAGCCCGGTTCGACCATGGAGGCGATCATCAACAAGAAGGCCTTTGAGGCCCTGACGCCGGATCTGCAACATATCGTTAAGGCAGCCTGTCGTATGGCGAATGCCGATATGCTGTCGGAATTGACGGCACGGAACAATGAATCACTGAAGGCGCTGATTGACCAGCATGGCGTACAACTCCGGTATTTCTCACCGGAGATTCTGTCTGCCCTGAAAACCACGTCAGCCACCGTTATGCAGGAACTTGCCGCCAAGGATGCGTCGGCGCAAAAGGTGTATACCTCGGTCATGTCCTTTCTGGACAATGTTCGCCCCTGGACGGACCTCTCAACCCAAAGTTTCCTGGCGGCCCGGGATGGTCCAGCCAAGAGCTAATAGCCCATAACTCCACCATCCCATCGGGATACCTGAAGGCTCTATGAATACTGCGTCCGCGTCCCCTGGTCGTGTTCGTTTAACGCTACTGGCAACGGGCATCGTCTATGGCGATATCGGAACCAGTCCCCTTTATACCCTGAGCACCATTTTTAATGCAGGAACCCATCCCGTCGGGATCAACCCGATGCATATTCTGGCCGTGCTTTCGCTGATCTTCTGGTCGTTGATGGTGGTGGTTTCCATCAAGTACGTCGTGTTCATCATGAGAGCAGATAACAAGGGTGAAGGCGGAATTATGGCACTGATGGCCCTGGCGCTGCGCTCCTTGCAGGCGCGCTCACGATTACGCACAGGTGTCATGACGCTGGGTATCCTGGGCGCCGCCTTGTTCTATGGCGACAGCGTGATTACCCCGGCGATTTCCGTGCTTTCTGCGGTCGAAGGGCTGGAAATTGCCAGTCAGGATTTGAAGCCCTTCGTGATCCCGATCACCTTGGTTATTCTCTGGCTCCTGTTCGTTTTTCAGCGGCGCGGTACGGCCGGTATCGGCCGGTGGTTCGGTCCGATTATGGTGCTATGGTTTGTGACGTTGGCCATCCTGGGGGTAATCGGTATTTTGCGTGCCCCGCAGGTTTTGCAGGCATTGAGTCCGGTATATGCCTTTGATTTCATTATAGAGTCACCGTGGGTTGGCTTTCTTTCCCTCGGGGGCGTTGTGCTGGCCGTTACGGGTGCCGAAGCGCTCTATGCGGATATGGGGCATTTTGGGCGCTTTCCCATTCAACTCGCCTGGTTTGGATTGGTCCTGCCGTCGTTGGTTTTGAACTACTTTGGGCAGGGAGCACTGCTACTGGCGGATCCGACGGATATCAGCAATCCGTTTTTCCGATTGGCGCCGGCATGGGCACTGTATGCGTTGGTTGGTCTGGCGACGGTCGCCACCGTGATCGCTTCTCAGGCTGTTATTTCGGGTACGTTCTCCATTACCCGCCAGGGGATGCAACTCGGCTATATTCCCCGTCTTAATGTGCTGCAGACTTCATCTGATCAACAGGGGCAGATCTTCATTCCGGCGATCAACTGGGCATTGATGCTGGCAGTCATAGCGCTGGTGATGGGATTCCAGTCCTCGGCGCATCTGGCGACTGCCTACGGTATCGCTGTAACCGGCACGATGGTGATCACCTCGCTGCTGGCACTGATTGTGGTCAGTCGGCTCTGGCACGTGGGCTGGATAAAAGGGGCATTACTGATTTTCGTATTTCTTGCGGTGGATATGGCCTTTTTTGGTGCCAATCTCATCAAGATCGAGGAGGGCGGTTGGTTCCCGTTGTCTGCCGCATTGGTGCTGTTTGTCCTGATGATGACGTGGAAACAGGGCCGAGACTGGTTACGCCTGAAACTGCAACAGGATGCGCTGGATGTACACGCCTTTGCCGCAGCCCTCGGTCAGCAAACAATCACCCG
This sequence comes from Halothiobacillus sp., assembly GCA_024636015.1. GTDB lineage: Bacteria > Pseudomonadota > Gammaproteobacteria > Halothiobacillales > Halothiobacillaceae > Halothiobacillus. The sequence goes on along the minus strand of JAGXHU010000066.1, from coordinate 10,357 downwards.
TGTGGCGGGTACGGGGGTGTTTTTAACCGGCAACCCTGATGGGGTTCCCCATGCCCTGCTGCATAATCTCAAGCACAACAAGGTGCTGCATGAACATGTGGTTGTGCTGTGTGTGCGTTTTCACGATGTGCCTACCGTGCCTGAGGCCGAACGCCTGGATTATCAGGTACTACCCAATGAGTTTTATCGTTTGGTGGTGAATTTTGGTTTCAAGGATGAGCCGGATATTCCCCGAGCATTGTATTTGGCCGCAGCCGAACAGGATTTGCCCGTGCTGCCCATGAGCACGTCTTATTTCATTGGCCGGGAGACCCTGATTCCCGGTGCCGCCTCGCCGATCCCCCTGTGGCGTCAGAAGCTCTTTATCGGGATGTTCCGCAATGCCGGGAGTGTGGTGAGTTATTTCAATATTCCCCCGAACATGGTGGTCGAACTCGGCACGCAGATCGTGTTTTAACGCTGGGTAGCCCCGCGTTGGCACGGGGCTATGCCGGGAGGCGGTAATCAGGCAGGTTTTTTGATGCGCAAGACCCAAACGGTTTCGGCCAGCTCCTGACCGACGGCACAGCGTTGGCCGCCGACTAGCAGAGCGACATCGGCAGAGCCCGGCGGTGTCTCGGTCCGTTTGATCAGTTGGCCCGGAATCAGCCCGAGCTGCGTCAGCACCTGCAGTTGTCCGCCATTCTGGGCCGAGAGTCGTACGATGGTGGCGGGCTCGCCGGGCGCGAGGTCAGTCAGGGCCACAAGATCGCGTCGTTCGATGGGCGCTTCGGTGGCAACGGGAATGGGCGCACCGTGAGGATCGAACTCGGGCTTACCGAGATGCGCCCAGAGTCGGTCGATCAGGGCACTGGAAAAGGCATGTTCCAGAATTTCGGCTTCGGCATCAACCTCGGCAAGTGGTACGTCCAGGTCACGAACCAGGAAGGTTTCGATCACCCGGTGACGACGGATCATGTCGACCGCTACGGCGCGGCCCGTCGGCGTGAGTCGGGCGCCCTGATAGCGCTCATAATCGATCAGGCCATCGTTGCCCAATCGTTTGAGCATGGCGGTGACCGACGCCTGGGCAATGCCCAGCCGTTCAGCAATTGCCGAGGTGCTGGCGGGGTGGTCGGGCGTCTGCTCGGCCAATTTGAAAATGGCTTTTAGATAATCTTCATAGGCGGTACTAGTCATCTGAAGTATTCGCCTTCGAGCCATCGGGCAACGCGTTCTCGCACTTGATCCACATTTTCGATGGCCATTGCCCGTTCGTTTGTGTTGCCGCACAGGTCTGGATTCATCAGTCTGCCCGTGCGCGCCGGGGTGTACGTCGGTCGTTTAATACGGGAAATCATGACGATGTTCCTCCTGAATTAAAGGCAGAGAGTCATAATCAATCACATGCCGCAAGCTGTACTGGTTGTGGCGTGTTGATGGGCCAGCGCGCGGTAGAGTCTGGCCGACTCCCGGAAGTAGTCCAATTCTTCCTGGGTCAACGGCCGTACCTTTCGCGCCGGGGTGCCGAGGTAGAGAAAGCCGCGCTCCAGGACTTTTCCGGGAGAGACGACACTCCCCGCGCCAATCATGACCTGATCCTCGACGAAGACATCGTCCATGACAATTGCGCCCATGCCAATCAACACCTTATTGCCAACCGTGCAGGCGTGCAAGGTTGCCCTGTGCCCCACGGTGACGTCTTCGCCAACCACACAACGCGATCCCTGCGGTCGGTGATCGCTGGGTTGATTGACATGCACGATCACGCCATCCTGCAAATTGGTATTTTTGCCGATTTGGATCTGGTTGACGTCGCCACGCAGAACGGCCATGGGCCACACCGAAACCCCTTCGGCCAGAATGACATCCCCAACCACCAATGCGGCGTCGTCAATCCAGACATCCGGGCCGAGAACCGGGGATTTGTGGGCGAAATTTCGTATCATCAACTGCCTCGACGCATTACACGCTAAAAAGGGAAGTTTAGCCGATCGAGGCCGTCAGCAACCATTTAAACCCAAGCGAGATTGATTTTGGCACCCTGGAAACGAAAATTTTTCGCCTACCTGGCTTTGACCCGTTTGGATCGTCCCATCGGAATCTTCCTGCTTTTATGGCCGACGTTCTGGGCGCTCTGGGTCGCGGGGCAGGGGCATCCCAGTCTGTTTCTGATGGTGATCTTCACCCTGGGCGTCATCGTGATGCGATCGGCAGGTTGCGCCATCAACGATTATGCAGATCGCAAAGTGGATGGATTGGTGGAACGTACGCGGAACCGCCCCTTGGCCACAGGTGCCTTGCGCCCGCGCGAGGCGCTGATCGCTTTTTTTGTTCTGCTTATGGTGGCGCTGTTGCTGGTGTTGCAACTGAATGCGATGACCATTGCTCTGTCTCTGGTTGCGGTGGTTCTGGCCGCCACCTATCCGTTCGGCAAGCGTTTTCATCATCTGCCCCAGTTGCAGTTGGGATTGGCCTTTGGCTGGAGCATTCCCATGGCCTTTGCCGCCCAGGCTAACGCGCTCCCGCCTGAAGCCTGGTTGCTGTTTGCGGCAAACATGTTCTGGACGGTTGCTTACGACACCCTTTATGCGATGGCGGATCGACCGTATGACGAGCAGATTGGTGTTAAATCCACCGCGATCCTGTTTGGTCGGTTCGACCTGCTTGCCGTGAGTCTGTTGTATCTCGCCACCTTGGGCATGTTGGCCTGGCTGGGTGTTGTGCTACATCTGGTTCTGGGCTTTTATGCCGTGCTGGGTTTGGCCGCTGTGACGGCCGCGTGGATTGTATGGGGTGCCCGGTCGCGATCACTCGCGGATAGTGTTCAGGCGTTCAAACGGAATAATATCTTCGGCGCGCTGGTGATGATTGCGTTGATACTGGGCTATTTCTGATTTGCCGGGCGGTTGGTTAAACCGCATCCCCATCCGCACACGGAGCTTGCGCGGCGTCGCGCAGAATGTCGCGGGCTTCCTTCATGACATAGAAACCGATGATCAGCCCGATCACGAGATCGGCGTACTGGAGATGGGTCAGGCTGACCACCAGCCCGGATGCAAACACGCCAACATTAGCCAGCACATCCATCCGTGTGAATACCCAGGCGGTGCGCAGATGGACTTCCCCGTGCCGGAATCGGCTGAGCAGATTCAGCACGATGACGTTGACGATCAGCGAGATCACCGAAAACAGCATCATGATATTCCCCTGGGGTTCGCTGCCCAGCAGCGTCCGCCGAGTCACATCAAGTATGATGCCCGCGCCTGAAAATCAGGAGCAGCCAACCGCTCCAGCGTGCCGCATCCCGTTTGAAGGCTAACCCGCGGGTCACCGCCAACAGAGCCAGTGCATAGGCGGCAGCGTCGGCCAGCATATCCAGCGAGTCGGCAATCAGCCCCGTGGATTGTGCCCACAGGCCAGCCGCCATGCCGATTACAAACATGGTGGCATTGAGTACCAGTGCGATACGCAACGTTGTGCGTTCTTGCTGGGTTTGTGCAGAAACTTGTGCGCATTCACAGGCCATTGTTTATGCTCTCTTGCTTATGGGTGACGATGTCGCTCGTTGACGCGCGGCTGATGTCTTGCGGAAATGAATCTGTGCAAACACAGATGCCGGGCAAGGGCAAATTCGGCCGTTTGTTTTGGCCTGATAATATCGCTTTGCAATCCTGATCGTTTCACTATACTTTTGTGAACTCGCGGCAGATTGCCGCCAGATCTAGTTCGACCGGCTTTTTGGGAATGAAGGAGAAACATGATGCGTTTGACGAAATCAGTGATTGCGGCGGTGATCGGTTTAGCGGTGGTTTCTGGCAGCTTGGCTTATGCCGACTCCATGACGGATGCCATCAAATATCGTAAGTCCATGATGGAAGTCACCGGCTACAACTTCAAGTTGATGGCGGCGATGGTTAAAAAGGAAATGCCCTTTGATAAGGCCCAATTCGCGAAAATGGCAGAAACCGTGCATTACATGAGCACGTTGACGGCTGATGGCTTCCCCAAAGGTTCTGACGAAATGGCAGGCCCGACGCATGCCAAGGACGATGTCTGGAGCAAGCCGGAAGAATTCAAAAAAGATATGGTCGCCTTTCAGAAATCCTCCGAGGCACTGGTTGTGGCCGCCAAAACCGGCGACATGAGTGTCATCGGCCCGAAATTCAAGGATACGGCCGGATCTTGCAAGAAATGTCACGATGGCTTCCGTTCAAAGTCCGAGTGAAGTCCCCATCATTTTGATGGTCGTTTCCTGATCTCAGATCAAGCGATTAAACCCCGACCAAAAATCGGGGTTTTTTAATGAGGCGGCGGGGATTCCAAAAAACGCTGCTTACTGCCCCGAAAGCGATTACGATGCGCTGCTCACACCGGGCTTGGACATTTCAGGTCCCCAGGCGTTTTGCTTGTCCCTTATGCTGCCCGCGGCGAGCGGGGTGATGACTGAAGCAAGACTTAAGTTTGTAGACCGTTGGCCGATAACTAACCGAATTAGTCTGATTGCGGTTGGACAAATAAAAATTAAACAGGTTTTTCAGGAGTTGCGATGACCATTAAATCAAAATTGATACTGCTGTCGGCCATCGCTATTGTGATGTTGATCGGGATGGGTGCTTATGGCATGTATAACGAGAACGCCGCACTGGATCGTGCTCAAACAAATGATGCCCTACGCGTAACTCCTGCTCTATTAACGGGGAAATCGGTCCGGTTGATCACACGAATCACTGTAGAGGCGATGCTTGCCCTTCAACATGATCCCAAGGATGCAGCCGTAAATACGCATTTCGATCACCCGTTGGATTATCATTTGGATCTGCTGCAAGGCTTTGTGGCTAAATTGGGAGAGGTCAACCTCCAGTTGGCTGCGGTTGTGCATCGGACGCCGGCAGCCAATGACCAGCGAATCACCCTGTTGGAAATCGAGAAAAAAATAATTCAGAATGGGATCGATCCCCTCGCCGAGCAATTGAAAAACAAAGATTTTGATCAGGCGCATACGACTCTGAGCACACATATCATTGGGCAGATGGATGCGTTCACCAAGGCTGCCAATGCCTATCAGGACCGTCTGTCCACTAATTTGTCGAAGGAAGTCGTTAAGACCCAAAAACACGTCCAGCAGGACAACCTGATTTATATCGGTTTAATGGTCTTATCCGTACTGTTGTTCGTGGGAATCGGTATGTGGGTTATCCGGGAGATTGGAACGGGATTGCGCGCAGCTGATCAAATGGCGATCGCCTTCAGCAAGGGTGAGCTGGATCGTGCCGTGACGATTGAAACCAAAGATGAAATCGCGGACATCCTGACTCATATGAACACCGCCCGAGAAGCATTGCGCCAAACGCTCAAGTCAATCGGCGGTGCTTCAGTTCAGTTGGCTGCTGCGGCAGAGGAAACATCGGCCGTATCTTCACAGACCGATTCCGGCGTGCGTCAGCAGCAGCTGGAAATTGAGATGGTGGCAACGGCGATGAACGAAATGAGTTCAACGGTGCAAGAAATTGCCCGGAATGCGGCGGATGCCTCCGGTGCAGCCAGTGCTGCCAATAGTGCTGCGAGCTCCGGACAGACGATTGTGAATCGCTCGGTAGCCACAATTAATCAGTTGGCGCGTAATGTGGATGATGTCGCCGTGGCGATCACTAAGCTGGAAGGTGAGTCCCGCGACATCGGCAAGGTTCTGGATGTGATCCGGGCGATCGCCGAGCAGACCAACTTGTTGGCGCTGAACGCGGCCATCGAAGCGGCGCGTGCCGGGGAACATGGCCGAGGGTTTGCGGTGGTGGCCGAAGAGGTCCGTTCATTGGCCTCTCGTACACAAGGGTCTACTGAGGAAATTCGTCAGATGATCGAACGTCTGCAGGCTGGCTCGGGTGCGGCCGTATCGGCGATGCAGCAGGGTAAGACTCAGGTTGATGTCAGCATTAATGCGATGAAAGAAACTGAACAATCCCTGAATGTGATTACGGGTTCGGTGCAGACAATTAATGACCTTAACTTCCAGATCGCCAGTGCGGCGGAAGAGCAGAGTGCCGTGACGGAAGAAATGAATCGTAATATACAAAAAATTTCTTCCATCAGTGAGCAATCGGCACAGGGTGCGAGTCAGACGCGCATTGCCTCCGAGGAGCTGGCCCGGCTGGCAGAAGGGCTGCAGGCGAAGATTAGCCATTTCCGCCTCTGACCCCGGTTCAGCCCGGTGAAGCCTTTCTGGCCTCTCCGGTGCGGTTGACCCATAAAAAAGCCCCAGCGAATGTCGGGGCTTTTTGTTTGCATCCGCGCACACCGTTTGCTGCGACTCGCTCAGGTGATATCGCCCACGGCCAGGAATTCGGCCACATCCATTGCGGCATAGGTGAGCACGCCATCGGCGCCCGCACGACGGAAACCCATCATGGTTTCCAATAGGCATTTGCGCCAATCCAGCCAGCCGTTATCGGCCGCTGCGCGCAGCATCGCGTATTCGCCGGACACGTGATAGGCAAAGGTCGGGACCTTGAGTTCGGTCTTGATGCGATGAATGATGTCGAGATAAGGCATGCCGGGTTTCACCATCACCATATCCGCGCCTTCCTGCAAATCCATCGCGACTTCATAGAGTGCTTCGTCGGAATTGGCCGGGTCCATCTGATAGGTGGTTTTGTCCGCCTTGCCCAGATTGCCCGAGGAACCCACGGCATCCCGGAAGGGACCGTAGAAACTGGAGGCATATTTCGCGCTGTACGCCATGATGCGCGTGTGGATGCGGCCTTGGTCCTCAAGCGCATTGCGGATTGCAGCGATTCGGCCATCCATCATGTCGGAAGGTGCGACGATATCGGCCCCGGCCTCGGCATGCGAGAGTGCCTGTTGGATCAGTACCTCGACCGTTTCATCGTTCAGGACATAGCCCGTGTTGTCCGTCAGGCCATCCTGCCCGTGACTGGTGTAGGGATCGAGGGCGACATCGGTGATGATTCCAAGGTGCGGGAAGGTGTTTTTCAATTCCCGCACGGTGCGTTGTACCAGACCATCTGGATCGTAAGCGGCTTCTGCCAGCGCTGTTTTCGCGTTCGCGGGCGTGACCGGAAAGATGGCCAGTGCCGGAATGCCCAGGCTCTGTGCCCGATCGGCTGTCTCGAGCAGATGATCGATGCTTTGCCGGTAAACGCCGGGCAAGGACGAGACCTCTTCCTGTTTGCTATGACCATCCAGCACAAATACCGGCAGGATCAGGTCGTTCACCGACAGGGTGTTTTCCTGCATCATGCGGCGGCTGAAGGCATCGTGACGCATCCGGCGGGGGCGGTGCGTTGGGAAGGGGCGTTGAACGATCATGAAAAACCTCTGTATCAATCGAGTCGAATATCAAGAATGGGCAGGATTTTAACCCGCTTTGCCAAAATCGGCCTTGAGTTGCTCGGTGGCAGTTCCTTTGTTCGGGTCCGGTCGTGGAAGTTCCATGCCCCGGATCGCGTTGGGCGGGCCTAGGTCGGTCGATCCGGATCGTGTGGGGGATCTTCCTTTTGCTTACGCGGGCCGTCTTCGTCCTGATACTGCTGCTGTGTACGGGCCAGTCCCCGACGATAGGCTTCCGCATCGCCGTAATCGAAATAATTCGGGTAGCGATCGCGCGGCAAACGGCGCCGCCGATCGTATTTGATCGGGCACCAATACTGCTCGGTCCGGCTGGAGACTTCGCGCGTGTAGGCCGCCACGCCATTGCCATAGGAGCAATACAGGCAGTTGAATTTCTCGATGAGATTGAGATAGGGCAAATGTTCCCGGCCGAACAGGACGTAGTCGGCGCGTCGTACCTTGGGAATACGATACACCGGGAAACAGATCGCTTGGTAAAGGCTGACAAACAAATCCATCAGCAGAAAGGGAATCCAGCCTAAATAAATGATCGGTGCGGTCAGTACAACCAGCGGATGGGCGCGCACCAGAAACCGAAGAAGGCCGGTCTTGTAGCGTCTTTGCTGCTGGAGGAACTCATCGGCCAATTCGGCCCGGCGTTGCTCGAACGCATCTATGGACTTTCGGTACTCGTCTTCGAGCTCATCCTCCAGGGCGCGAATGTGCGCGAGAATTTCTTCGGTGTTTTTTTGCATGTGTCTGCGCTGTGTCTGTAAGAGGGTGGACCAGTATGGCGTATTGTCCGGGCCGAGACGCCCCGGACTTCGTTTAAGTGGGCAGAACTGAGACTACTCGGCAACAGAACTGCGATCGATATCACCAGACCGAGGACAGATTCGCGCGGCGCCTAAATGGCAGGCTGCGGCAGCACGCCATTCATGGTGAAATCATCGATGGCAAAGCCGATCAGTCTGTCGGGATCGCGGGCATTGAACACCACTTGAGCCGCACTCGTCTTGCACAGCCAGTTTTGCATTGAGGTTGGTCGGTCGGCCGCCAAGGCATCAGGTTCGAACAAGCCTACGTTGACACCGCCGACCGGGCTGCGGGCGGAAGGGTACTCAAAGGCCCGGATACCCGCATCCCGCATCGTGGTGCCCATTGCTTGGGTGGCGGTGTAATCCGAAGGATTTGCAATCACCGCCCGGTAAGATTCGCATTCAAGGCCCTGTAGCCGCAGGCCATCCGGTGTGGCGTAATCGGCCTCAAACAGCAGGTGTTGTGTCTTGTACGGAAATGCTGGCGGCACCACTTGGCCGTGCCAGAACACAAGGCGATAGTACGCCGCCTCGGCCAAAGCCGTCTGCCATCCCAGCGATCCGTAAAAAATGCTTTGCTCGTGACGTTGCCCGAAGCGCGACCCATGGCGCAGCGGCGGGTAGCGAAACGGCGTACTCAGCAGATAGTGCAAATGTTCCGTGCCGGCACGATAGGGCGGCTTGCCGCGATCCAACAGCTGTTCGATCGCAGATTGCTCGGCTAGGTCATCCACGAGGTTCATTGTGGCGACCTGTTCCTGGCTTTCCACCACACGGCTTAATCGGCCGGTAATTGCCATCGGTGCCCGGCCGGCACCACAGGCCGCCCACAAATCCACGATCTACACCTTGCCGCGGATAGCGTCGAGATACTGCACCACTTCAACAAGGCCCGCCACCGATTGAACCTGCTCGGCCGGCACGCCACCGGTATGCCGATTCTGTGTCTGCATCCAGTGGCGCATGGGCTCGCCCTCCTGTCCGACCAGAACAAACAGGCTCCGGTAGGCGCGAATCAACAGGAGCGCCAGCTCGCCTGCTTTGTCGTACGGGTCGATGCCGCGCGTGAATACAGAACGATTCCTACCCAGAATTTTTGCCGTCTGGTCCTGGGTAAAACCCAAAGCCTGCCCGGCGCGCACCACGGCCTTGGCCAGTACCGCCCTTTGATCAACGTGGTTCATGATTGAAACCATGTGGCACCTCCATCAATATGAATTGATCTGTTTGCATCATTATAGATTATTTTGTGTGTTTTGCATCGGTTGTATCCTTTGTGCCGCTTCAGTTTCGCTGATCGGCCGCTTGGCCATGTGGATGGTTGGTGCCGATTGAACAGGGCTGGTTCAGGTAAGACTGAGTGGGTTAGCGTGGTCGACCGACAGAAGCCATGAAGTGTGGCAGGAAATCCATGGTGGGAAAGCCTGCTTGCTGCATCGCCAGATTGACAATCGGAATACATCCACTTAGGCTAACTAACTAACTAACGTTAGTTAGTTTGGGTGTGAAAACCGATTCGAGAGGAGAAAAATCATGCGCATACCAGGCAAGGTCTGGATTTACTGGCTCATCACAGACGTGCTCCTGATCGTCGAAGCCATTTTTGGCCATTTTGGCCTGATGCTGGCAATCGGTCTCACGGCTGTCCAGGTGCTGCATTTTTACGCTGAAGAGCAATCCATTCGCGGCTTTGCCACCCAGGTACGAATCGCCTATCTGCTGCTCCTGCTGCTGGCGCTCTGGCCCCCTATGGCCTGGCTCATCTATCCCGTTATTCTCGGGACCAGCGCTATGGTGCTGGTCAATTACTGCTTCCTGGCCCGATTCATGTCGCTGATGCCGTGGAATATCAACGAGACTTATAGCTTTTCCATGGTCTTCAATACATTTTTCAGCAGGCCCGTCTCAGGTTCCGTACAAAAGTCCGGGAGTACACAATGAGTACATTCAAGAAAACCTGGTTTAGAGACACCAGCGAGCCAGATCTGTTCATCAACGAGAATGCTGTGCGCATTCGCGCCGGGCTTCTGCTGTTCATCCCGCTCTTCATGGTGCTGACGCTGTTCTATGTGTTTTATACCTCGCCGTGGATTGTCGATCCGTCCACGGTGAAGGAGACGTTCGGTATGACGGCGGGTTACCACCTCATCTATGCGGGGCACATGGAGCGGCGCATCATCGAGTACACCCCGCAGACCTGGGTGCTGATCTAT
>JAGXHU010000010.1 GCA_024636015.1 Halothiobacillus sp. | reverse complement strand
CCGCCAGGCCGATCTGGTTGCAGCGCCGGTTGGTGATGAAGTGCAGGTACTCGGCGCACATTTCGGCGTTCAGGCCGAGCAGGCCGTGCGGCATGGTGTCGCGGGCATAGGCGATTTCCAGTTCGGCCGCGTCGCGCAGCATCTGGGAGACTTCGGCCTTGAATTCCTCGGTCCACAGATGCGGGTTTTCGATCTTGATCTGGTTGATCAGGTCGATGCCGAAGTTCATGTGGATGGATTCGTCGCGCATGATGTACTGATACTGCTCGGCGATGCCGGTCATCTTGTTGCGGCGGCCCAGCGAGAGGATCTGCGCGAAGCCGGTGTAGAACCACATGCCTTCGAAGACGACATAGAACGCGACGAGGTCGCGCATGAAGTCCTGTGCGCCTTCGGTGGTGCTGGTGTCGAAATCGCCGGTGGCCAGGTTCTTGGTGTACTTGAGTGCCCAGGCATCCTTGGCGGTGATGGACGGCACTTCACGGTACATGTTGAAGAGTTCGCCTTCGGCAAGGCCGAGGCTGTCGACGATGTACTGGAAGGTGTGCGTGTGCACGGCTTCCTCGAAGGCCTGGCGCAGCAGGTACTGGCGGCATTCGGGGTTGGTGATCTGCTTGTAGATTGCCAGCACGATGTTGTTGGCGACGAGGCTTTCGGCGGTGGCGAAGAAGCCGAGGTTGCGCATGATCATGGCGCGTTCGTCGGCGGTGAGGCCATCGCGGCTTTTCCAGATCGCGAGGTCCGCCTGCATGGAGACTTCGGTCGGCATCCAGTGGTTGTTGCAACCGGCGAGGTATTTTTCCCAGGCCCAGGTGTATTTCATGGGCAGGAGCTGGTTGACGTCGGCGGTGGCATTGATGATGCGCTTGGCCGATACGTCGACGCGACCGGCGTTGGTTTCGATGCCTTCCAGGCCGGTGAGGGCGTGGTGGGCGGCATCGGCGGCGGCCTGTTCGGTGGCCGTGAGGGTGCCTTGCGATTCGGCGGTGTTCGCCGGATCGTTCTGTTCGTTGGCGCCGAAGTTACGGCGGGGGGCGGCTTCAGTGGTATCCCAATTCAGCATGCGTGTGTTCCTCATTCTCTTGTTTGTTTCCTACCTGTGCGGGCCGTTGGAGGTTTTGCGCAGGTAAGGATGTCTTTAGTCCCTGACGGTGATCCGAAGATCACGGTCGATCCGGGTTCGATCTTATTGGCAGGCTTCGCAACCCGGATCGTCGATCAGGCAGGCCTTCGGTTCGGCCGATGCCGCCATGGAGGAGGTGGCGAAGGCGGCGCTGACGCCCTGCAACTTGCCGTCCAGCTTGGTCATCGTGGTTTTTTCTACGCGGGTCTTGGAGGACGCACGCAGGTAGTAGGTGGTTTTCAGACCGGCGAGCCAGGCGTTTTTGTACATCTGGTCGAGCTTTGGACCGGAAGGATCGGCCAGATACAGGTTGAGCGACTGGGCCTGATCGAGCCACTTCTGACGGCGCGAACCGGCTTCGATCAACCACTTGGGTTCGACTTCGAACGCGGTGGCGTACAGGGCCTTGACGTCGGCCGGGATACGGTCGATTTGCTGCACGCTGCCATCGAAGTATTTGAGGTCGTTGACCATGACTTCGTCCCAGATGCCCAGTTTTTTGAGATCGTGAACGAGGTACGGGTTGACGACGGTGAACTCGCCGGAGAGGTTCGATTTAACGAACAGGTTCTCGAAGGTGGGTTCGATCGACTGTGCCACGCCGCAGATGTTGGAAATGGTGGCGGTGGGGGCAATCGCCATGGTGTTGGAGTTGCGCATGCCCTGGATACGGACTTTTTCGCGCATGGCGGCCCAATCCAGGCTGGTGTCGCGGTTCATGACCAGATATTTGCCGCGTGATTCGGCCAGCAGTTCGATGGAGTCGATGGGCATAATGCCGCGGCTCCACAGCGAGCCTTCGTAGCTGTTGTAGCGGCCCCGTTCGGCGGCCAGATCGCTGGATGCGCCAATGGCGAAGTAGCTGACGGTTTCCATCGAGCGATCGGCGAACTGCATGGCGGCATCGGAGGAGTAGGGGATCTTCTGGATATGCAAGGCATACTGGAAGCCCATGATGCCGAGACCGACCGGACGGTGGCGCAGGTTGGAGTTGCGGGCCTGCGGCACGGAGTAGTAGTTGTACTCAATGACGTTATCCAGCATCCGCATGGCGGTTTTGATGGTGCGGGACAGTTTTTCCTGATCCAGACCATCGGCGGTGACGTGATGTGCCAGATTGACCGAACCCAGGTTGCAGACGGCGATTTCCTGATCGTTGGTATGCAGGGTGATCTCGGTGCACAGGTTGGAGCTGTGAACCACACCGACGTGCTGGTTGGTGTAACGGATGTTGCACGGGTCCTTGAACGTGATCCATGGGTGGCCGGTTTCGAACAGCATGCCGAGCATCTTGCGCCACAGGGCAACGGCCTGGATGCGGCGGTAATGCTTGATCTCGCCGCGGTCGGCCAGCTCTTCGTAGCGGGCATAGGCCTTGGCGAAGGCGGTGCCGGTCAGATCGTGCAGATCCGGTGCGTCGGACGGGGAGAACAGGGTCCACTCGGCATCTTCGATCACGCGCTGCATGAACAGATCGGGCACCCAGTTGGCGGTGTTCATGTCGTGGGTACGACGACGGTCGTCACCGGTGTTCTTGCGCAGGTCGAGGAATTCCTCGATGTCCATGTGCCAGGTTTCGAGGTAGGCACAGACCGCGCCCTTGCGCTTGCCGCCCTGATTCACGGCCACGGCGGTGTCGTTGGCGACTTTCAGGAAGGGAACCACACCCTGGGATTCGCCGTTGGTGCCTTTGATGTGTGCGCCGAGTGCGCGAACGCGGGTCCAGTCGTTGCCGAGGCCGCCCGCGAATTTGGAGAGTAGGGCGTTGTCTTTCACGGCAGCGAAAATGCCGTCGAGATCGTCCGGCACGGTGGTGAGATAGCAGGAAGACAACTGCGGGCGCAGGGTGCCGGAGTTGAACAGGGTCGGGGTGCTGCTCATGAAGTCGAAGCTGGACAGCAGGCGGTAGAACTCGATGGCGTGGGTTTCACGGTCGATTTCGTTGATGGCGAGGCCCATGGCCACACGCATGAAGAAGGCCTGTGGCAATTCGAAGCGCGTGCCGTCGCTGTGCAGGAAGTAACGGTCATACAGGGTTTGCAGGCCGAGGTAGGTGAACTGCAGGTCGCGCTCCGGTTCGAAGGCCGCCGCCAGACGCTTGAGGTCGTACTGCTTCAGGGCCGGATCGAGCAGTTCGAGCTCGACGCCTTCCTGGATGTAGGCGAAGAAGTAGTTGGTATACAGATCGGCCATTTCGGCCTGGGTGCATTCGGTGACCGGCTGCTTCAGGAAGCGCAGGGCTTCGGTGCGCAGACCGTCGAGCAGCAGGCGCGCCGCCACATAGGAATAGTTCGGGTCGTTTTCGATCATGGTACGCGCGCTCATGACCAGCGCGGTGTTGACTTCATTCTCGGCGACACCATCGAACAGGTTACGCAGGGTTTCCTGGGTCACGGCCTCGTTGTCGACATCCTTCAGGCCACCGCAGGCCTCGTCGACCAGGGCGCGAATGCGGGCCTGATCGAGTGGTACGCGGGTGCCGTCGGCGCGGGTCATGTGCATCAGGGCGGCAACCGGCGCATCGACCGGATGCTCGGCAGCACGCTTCTGGGCCTGCTGTTCGCGATAGAGCACATAGGCACGTGCAATCTTGTGGTGACCTTCGCGCATCAGGGATAGCTCGACCTGATCCTGAATGTCTTCGATATGTACCGTGCCGCCGCCCGGCATCCGGCGCATCAGCGCCTGGGTGATGCCGTCCGTCAGGTTGGCAACCAGATCGTGAATCCGCATGGAAACAGCCGCCCCGCCGCCTTCAACGGCCAGAAAAGCCTTGGTCATGGCGACCTTGACCTTGGTGGCGTCGTAGGCGGTGACCTTGCCGTTCCGCCGAATGACGCGCATCTGACCGGGCATGGTGGCCGCAGTTTCGAAGTCGTTATTCATGCCGGATGCGGCAGTTCGGGCGATTTTCGACGGGGTTGTGGTGCTGGTTGACTGGGCGGTGGCGGTAGTTTGGGGCATGGTTCTATCCTTGTGTCGTCATCATAGTTATGCAGATCAGTCGAGCGCGGCTGCCTGCGGCCGGGGTGGTTGATCGGGGCTACCAGGGGACACCCAGCAACAGACAACAGGAAAACGATCAACACCCGAAACGTCTTCGGCGATTCTTGGTCAAGGCTGGATTATTGTCAACCGTGTAAAGCACAAAAAGATGTGTCGTTGATTTTCATAAACCACTATATATGGGTGTTGGTGTGATTTATCAAGTCGCATGAAGCGGTGGAATTGCTGTGGACAACTGGTGGGGAAAACCGCGTGCGGCAAGCACAATCAGGCGGTTAGCGAGATGACGATTCGATGACTAAATCAGGAAGCAGGGCGTCGCTATCTTGTAGTGAAAAAAGGGTAGGATTCCCTCCTTTGCGCTGAATTTTGTCCGTACAATTAGGTCAGTGACTGGTCATGATGACCGCGCCTTGCGACGAGGCTGAAATTGGAGTTTTTCGTATGCATGTATTGGTGACCGGCGTAGCCGGTTTTATTGGTTCATCCACCGCCATGCGCCTGTTGGCGCGCGGTGATACCGTGATCGGGATCGATAATCTCAACGATTACTATGATGTGGGGCTGAAAAAAGCCCGTCTGGCGCGTTTTCAGAATGAACCTGCCTTCACGTTTCTCCAGCTCGATGTGGCGGATCGAACAGGGATTGCGGCGCTGTTTGCCGATCACAGGATCGATCGGGTGGTGCATTTGGCGGCGCAGGCCGGGGTGCGTTATTCAATTGAAAACCCGCTGGCCTATGTCGACAGCAATCTTGTCGGGTTCGTGAATATTCTCGAAGGCTGCCGATATTCAGCGGTCGAGCATCTGGCCTATGCCTCGTCGAGCTCGGTCTACGGCGCGAACGAAACCCTGCCGTTTTCGGTGCACGACAACGTGGACCACCCGCTGTCGCTCTATGCCGCCACCAAGAAAGCCAATGAGCTGATGGCGCATACCTATTCGTCGCTCTACGGTCTGCCGACCACCGGCCTGCGGTTTTTTACCGTGTACGGCCCCTGGGGGCGCCCCGATATGGCGCTGTTCAAATTCACCAAGAACATCCTGGCCGGTGAGCCGATCGACGTGTACAACTTCGGCAAGCATCGGCGCGACTTCACCTATATCGACGATATTGTCGAGGGCGTGATCCGGGTGCTTGATCGTCCGGCACAATCCAATCCGGACTGGGATGGGTTGAAGCCCGATCCAGGCAGTTCGCGGGCGCCGTGGCGGGTCTATAACATCGGCAACAGCGATCCGGTTGAGTTACTCACTTATATCGAATGTATCGAGCAGGCCTTGGGCCTGAAAGCGGAATTGAATCTGCTGCCGCTACAGCCCGGCGATGTGCCGGATACCTTCGCGGATGTGGCCGACCTCGTGCGCGATGTGGGCTACCAACCCGCCACCCCTGTGGCCGAGGGCGTGCAACGGTTCATCGACTGGTATCGGGATTATTATTCGGTGTGATTGTTGCGCCGAGGGCGGAATACCATGATCAGAATACCGACGCCCGCCAGGGCGTAAGCCAGGGTAATGACATAGACCGCCGCCGCTGCCAGGTGATGGGCCGCGTGATTCATGCTGTTCAGAATCACGGTGAATACGAGAAGCAGACTGAAAAGCACCCAGGCCACCAACCCCGCAAAATACAGCAGGGATGTGCGCACCATGCCTTGCATCAGCAAGTTCAGGGATTTGATCAGCAGAACCAGGCTCACACCGAATAGAACAAAGAGTGACCAGTTTGCCAAGGCGGTCAGGAGAGTCGTAGTCATCGTGACGAATTCGGTTTCCTCAAATCAACTTGATCAGGTCGGGCGGTCAGAAGAGGTACCACTCAGAGAAAGCTGTTGTCTTGCGCCGGGTTCGTACATACAGGCGCGGCCACGTCCTGCTTCCTTCGCCCGGTACATGGCAGAGTCTGCATTGTTGAGGATCGCTTCGGAAACCAGCTCATTCCAGCCCAGCATCCGGATACCAATACTGGCGCCAACGAGAAGTACATTGTCCTGGTAAAAAATGGGGGCACTGACTTCGTCGATGATTTTCTTCGAAATGGTGTTGGCACGTTCTCTGGCCGTCGGAAGATCCGGCCCCAAACGATGCAGCAGCAGAACGAATTCGTCACCGCCCAAACGTCCGATTGAATCTTCCGAGCGTGCGATATGACGAAGGCGGCCGGCTACGGCGATCAGGACGGCATCGCCTGTTTCATGACCGTAGGTGTCGTTCACAGCCTTGAACGCATCGAGGTCTAGTAGCAGACAGGCGCCATAGTCCTTGTGACGAGCATTGGCCGCAATCAGCTGAGTCAGATCCCGCATGATGAGACGACGATTGGCCAGCCCGGTCAATGGGTCGGTTAATGCCAGGTGATTGATGCGCGCCAGAGCTGTATCGCGTTCGGTAACAAAGGGCTTGATGACCCAGAAATAGACTAATGGTGTCGAAACGAAACCCAGCAGAATTACGTCAAGCACGGCCTCCCAATAGTGGTGGCCATCGAAAATTTCCATCGGTAGCGCGCGTATCAGCAGCATGATGCAAAATTCGGCGAAGGCGATGATCACGACAATGCGGAACGTGACCTGTCTGGTCGAGAGTGTAGTCATGGCAAAGAACGACGGAGCGTTTTCATATTATGGGTTCGGTGCATAGTGTTATTTCTGAATTTATGAAACAAGTTAGATCATTTAAGGTTCACAGGGATGGATAGTTGACCAGAAAATCAGTACTTCTACACGCACATATATATGACGTTCACGTTACATGGCGTAAATAAATTAGGCAAGTCTAAATTTTTATGGGGTATTGTTTTATAGAATGGATCTGAGGGGGAATTAACGTGTGACAAGTAACCGCTTTTGTTTAATAAAAACCATTTAATTAAATGGGTATTTTTTAAGGGTACCCTGTATAATTAATTCGTTATATCTTAGTGTTATAAAACAATTATTTTCATGTTAACAAAATGAGAAAATGGCGCTCTGAAGGCGTTTGTCGCAATGACCGATTTTGATATTTCAGTTTAGGTACCGCCCTTAACGACGACTGAATGGGATGCAGTTATTTGTTTCGTGAAAATTGTTGATTGGAAAATTGGGGGCCGGCCAAGTGTTGCTGCCGCTTGATCAATAATAGTGCAATAGTGGTGACTTTCAATGAAAACATTAATGCACTAATAACCCGGGTACTCGCCAAGTGTTCCCGCACCTGGGTTTAAGCCACTGCCTTGGGTTGTTCTATATCGATACCCTGCCAACCCCTTTATTCGCTCAGGTTATTCCAGCGTGGCCGAGTTTTTCAAGGGCGTTTGCATTTCTTTTTGTAGTCGGGGATCTATCTTACCTTGCCGACACGTGCACGAAACAGAATGATCACACGGCTTCTATGAGGCGTTGTCGGCAGGTACTGGAATGGGTCTGATCACGCGGTTATTGAATTGCCCCGCGCGGTGGCACGGGGAATCTAATGATCAGTCCGGTCCGGTCGAGCCGCTGTCCGGGTCTTGGCCCGCATCCGCATGCACCCGCAGAAACCGGATGAAGGCTTTCAACGGAGCGGGTAGCTGGCGATGACCGGCATAGTACAGGTACCAACTGTTGTAGGCCGGTGACCATTCAGTCAGTAAGGGGACGAGTCGTCCTTCCCGCAAATCGTCGACGATATAGGATTCGGCCATATAGCCGATACCGATCCCATCCCGCGTGGCCTTGATCATCAGATCGACATCGTTGACGATCAGGGACCCGCTGACTTCGATTTCCATTATTTTACGGTTTTCCTCGAAGGTCCAGGGCAGCAGCGCCAGACTCTCGTATCGATAGCGGATGCAGCGATGGTGCTGCAGATCTTGTGGCTTCTCGGGTACGCCATACTGGGCAAGATACTCGGGCGATGCCATGGCAATGAGGCGTGAGGGCGGACAGGCTTTCACCAGCAGCATGTCCTGAGCGATGCGTTTGCCATAGCGAATGCCGGCGTCGAATTTGCTTTTCACAATGTCGATATCGGCATCGTTCACCGTGATTTCCAGAAGGATGTCTGGGTAGGTCGCGAGGAATTCCTTCAGGATCGGGGCGAGAATCATCTGAGCCGGGATGGTCGAAACGCTGAGGCGCAACGTGCCCATCGGCGCATCGCGAAAATCATTGATGGATTCAACCGCCAGACTCAATTCCTCGAAAGCCGGCCGAACCCTGGCGAGCAGATGTATGCCGGCATCGGTCAGCGAAACACTCCGCGTGGTTCGATGAAGCAGTCGAACGCCCAGGCGTTCTTCCAGCGAGCGGATGGTCTGGCTCAGCGTCGACGGCGCAATGCCCAGATGGATGGCCGCGCGTGAAAAGTTCTCGCGTTCGGCCACGGCGACAAATGCTCTCAACTCGGTGAATTCCGAACCGCGCATGCAATAGGTCTCTGGAAGTTAACGGGAACGCGGGAAACCCGTCGATCATTATTCGCTTCAGCCGAATAACGTATGTGGATTGTGACGCATTATCTTCACAATCTGGGCGGGCTACAATAGCCGCCTCCCCTAATACTGAGCAATGCTTACCAATGGAAGATCCTGTCTCTGAGAATGGCTGGCTGGAACGACATCGCCGCCTACTGCTGCTGGGCGGCGTTGTGGTTATTTTACTGGTTGCCGGATTCCTGTATCTGACCGGAGGCCGTTTTGTTTCCACGGATAACGCCTACGTCCGGGCGGCGCGTGTCGCGGTCAGCGCGAGTGTTTCCGGTCGGGTCACGCAGATCGATGTGCACGACAATCAGGTAGTGCATCAGGGGCAGACGCTGTTTAGCCTGGACGATCGCGACTATGTGATTGCCGTTAACAATGCCAAGGCGGAGTTGGCGAGCGCCAAATTAAGAATCGCCGCTCTCAAGGCGACCTATCGGCAACATCTGGCGGTTGTTCAGGCCGCACGGGATACGCAAACGTATCTGGCGCATGAACTGGTCCGTCAGAAAAAAATAACCGCCCAGGGTGTTTCTTCCCAGGAAAAACTGGAGCAGGCGCAGTACGCGCTACAAGATGCCGGCCAAAAACTGAACGAGGCCGAACAGGCGCAGGCAAACATTCTGGCTTCGCTCGGTAATGATCCGGCGATCAATATTGATAAACACCCGGACGTAGAGGAGGCGCAAGACGAGCTTGACCGGGCGGAGCTGAACCTCTCCTATACGGTGATCAAGGCGCCGATGGATGGCATCGTATCCAAGGTCGATCAACTCCAGGTCGGTGCATACATTCATGCGGCGGCCCCCGTGTTCGCGCTGACGTCGGACAAGAACGTTTGGGTGGAGGCGAATTTCAAGGAAACGGATCTGACGTACCTGCATCCGGGGCAATCGGTTTCGATCCGGATTGATGCCTATCCCGACCGGAAATTTCGAGGGCATTTAGCGAGTCTGTCTTCCGGCACGGGGGCGAGTTTTTCCCTGTTGCCCGCGGAAAACGCGACCGGCAATTGGGTCAAGGTGGTACAACGCCTGCCGGTACGGATCAGCATTGACGATTTCGATCCGAAATACCCTCTACAGACTGGCCTGAGCGCCGTTGTGGACGTCGATACCCATCATAGCCGTATCAAGGGGCTTTGGTGATGGCGGATTCTTCCCGTGAAAACCTGTATGAAGAAGTCATTGAGGAGGCAGGGGAGGGCGCTGCGGCCTCGGCCACGCCCCACACGAAGCCCAGTCCTACCGAGACACTGAACCGGCCGCTGATCACGTTCTTCGTCATGACGGCGACAATCATGCAAGCCCTGGATTCGACCATCGCCAATGTGGCGCTGCCCGAAATGCAGGGGACGCTGTCGGCGACACAGGACCAGATGGCCTGGGTACTGACCTCGTACATCATCGCGGCCGCCATCATGATTCCCCTGACGGGGTGGCTGGCCGGGCGTTTCGGCCGCAAAAGGGTTTTTCTGATATCGATCGTCGGGTTTACCGTGGCATCGGCCCTGTGCGGCATCGCAGCGACCCTGCCGGAGATCGTGTTGTTCCGGTTGCTTCAGGGGATTTCCGGCGCCGCCCTGGTTCCGCTGTCGCAGGCCGTGCTGTTCGACATCAACCCTCCAAAAAATCACGGTAAGGCCATGGCAATCTGGGGGATCGGCGTCACCCTGGGGCCGGTAATCGGCCCGGCGCTGGGCGGCTGGCTGACCGAGTACTACAGTTGGCGCTGGGTATTCTTTATCAATGTGCCGATCGGGATACTTGCCTTTGCGGGTCTTTCCGCCACGTTGTCTGAAACCGAATCGCATACCAATCGCTTTGATTTCTTCGGGTTCACCACCCTGGCGATTGCCATCGGTGGGTTGCAACTGATGCTCGACCGGGGGGAACTCAAGGACTGGTTCGGTTCGACGGAAATCATGCTGGAAGCCCTGGTGGCGGGCATCGCCTTTTATCTGTTTCTGGTCCACACACTCACGCACCGGCGACCGTTTTTGAGCCCTTCGCTTTTCGCCGACCGAAATTTCGTGACTGCCAATATCTTCATCTTTCTGATCGGGGTGGTGTTGTTCTCAACCCTGGCGCTCTTGCCGCCCATGCTCACGAACGGCCTGGGGTACCCGGCGGTAACCACCGGGCTGGTCACTGCGCCACAAGGCATGGGCACCATGCTCGGCATGATGCTGGTCGGCAAGTTGATTGGTCGCTTCGATGCCCGGTTGATCATGACGGTGGGATTGAGTCTGGTGGCTTTTTCGCTCTGGCGAATGACGAATTTCAATCTGCTGATGGGCGAGGACTCCATCATCATCGCCGGGATGCTTCAGGGGCTCGGTATTGGCCTGACCTATGTGCCACTGTCGACCATGGCTTTCAGCACCCTCGCGCCGATTCACCGAAACGAAGGGACGTCCTTTTTCAATTTGATGCGGAATATCGGTAGCGCCATCGGTATTTCGGTTGTTCAGGCTCTGCTGACGCGAAACACCCAGGTCATGCATTCGAGTCTGGCTACGCAGGTGACTCCCTACAACGCGGGGAACTATGCCTATGCCGCCAACCACATCGATCCGCTTACCCAATCAGGCATCAGCACGCTCAACGGCATGATCAATCAGCAGGCGGCGATGATTGCCTATATCGACGACTTCAAACTGATGATGGTCATCACGATTGTCGTGATTCCACTGTTGATATTCCTGCGTCCGCCGGTGCACTTGCGAGAATCCAGAACATGAGCGCGTGGACGATGAAATCAGGCAAACAGATGATCATGGGGTTGGCTACGGCAGCATTCCTGTCGGGGTGTACCGTGGGGCCGAATTTCACGCCTCCCGAGGCGCCTGCGGTAAGAACCTACACATCCGCAGAGGATGCCCTGCCAGTCGCGCAGCGTGTTGAACTGGGCAAACACATCGAGTCGCAATGGTGGCGGCTGTTTGCATCCAAACCCTTGAATGCACTCATTCGACAGGCGGTGACGAGCAACTATTCCTTGCACGCAGCGCAACAAACCCTCGCTCAGGCACAGGAAGCTGCGCGGGCGCAAAGCGGTAGCCTCTGGCCGAATGTTTCTCTGGGTGGCACCTCGGGCAGACAAAAATACGGGGTGGCGCTGTTCGGCCCGGCGGACTTTGCCATTCCGGCGTTCAGTTACGATGAAATCGGACCGACGGTGAGCTGGACGCTGGATCTATTTGGCGGCGAGCGCCGAAATCGTGAACGGATGCGTGCGTTGGTCGACTATCAGTCCCGACAGCTCGATGCGGCCTATGTGGAATTGACTGGCAACGTGGTTGCGGTAGCGCTCGGCATGGCTTCGGCGCAGGCCCGGATGGATGTGATCAATCGCATCATTGCCGAGGATGAAAAAACGCTGAAACTTATGCAGGCATCCTTTGATGCAGGGGCCGGAACCCGGGTGGATATTCTGAGCGCCCGCAGCCAGTTGATTGCCGATCAGGCACTGATCCCGCCGATGAAACAACAGATCAGCACGAACCGGCATGCACTGGCCATTCTTGTGGGCAAGCAACCATCTGCCTGGACGCCGCCACCACTGACCCTTGACGAATTTACGTTGCCCCGGTCATTGCCCGTGCGTCTGCCATCCGAACTTGCTCGGACCCGTCCGGACATCATGGCCGCCGAAGCCAATCTGCATGCGGCCAGTGCGGCCATCGGTGTGGCGACGGCTAATCTCTATCCCAATATCACGCTGTCGGCCAATCTGATGCAGGAGGCGCTGAATCCGGCGGGTCTGTTTCATGCCGCCAACGATGCCTGGTCGGCCGCCGCTGGTCTGAGTGCCCCTCTCTTCAACGGCGGTGAACTGTCGGCGCGGAAGAAGGCGGCGGAGGATGCCTATCGGGTGGCACTTGATCAGTATCAACAGACGGTCCTGAACGCGTTTGGCCAGGTGGCCGATGCGCTGACGGCCATTGCCCATGACGAAGAGCTGATCGCAACCTGGCAGCAATCTGTGGATACGGCGCGTTTATCGCTCGATCTTGCGCGCAAAAGCTATCAGGCTGGGAATACCGGTTTGATGCCGATCGAAGATGCCCAGCGGCATTTGGCTCAAGCGCAACTCGGGATCACCGAGATATCGAGCCAGCGTTATCTCGACTGCGTGCGACTCTTCGTCGCATTGGGCGGTTCCCCCATGAGCTAGTTCGTGTGGTTTCCACGATAATCCGGCAACCCCTTAAAGTCGCTCGGATTTAAGCGTGTTGACCGGCAACCCAGCCCGACGACCAGGCCCACTGAAAATTGTATCCCCCCAGCCAGCCGGTGACATCCACGACTTCACCGATGACATACAGGCCCGGTACGCTTTTGGTTTCCAACGTTTTGGAGGAGAGCGCGTTGGTATCGATACCGCCCAGGGTCACTTCGGCCTTGGCATATCCCAGGGTGCCCGCGGGCATGATTTTCCAGGCGGTTAAGGCATCCAGCATGGCCGCGATGTCCTTGTTGCTGTGTTCCGCCATCGGTTTTTGCCACTGAAGCAGAGCACACCATTCCTGCGCAAAGCGTTTCGGCCAGAAGGCGCTTAACAGGGTGGTGAGGTTTGATTTGCTCTGGCGATGTTCCTGTAGCCAGTCCGATACATCGAGATCAGGCAGGAGGTTCAGGCTGATGGGCTGTTTTTTATTGCCCGGCTTCTGGCTGGATTTCGCCGTGCTATAGGCCTGATTCTGCCAGTAGCTCGATATTTGCAGGATGGCCGGGCCGGACAGGCCGCGATGAGTGATCAGCAGCGATTCCCGAAAATGCACCGGTTGGCCTTCGCAGTGGCTAATGACGTCGATGGCCGTGCCAGACAGTGTTTTCAGCGAATCCAGGGTTTCTGGTGCGAGGGCCAGCGGTACCAGGGCCGGTTGCGGTGCAATGATCGGCAGACCGAATTGCTCGGCGATTTTGTAGCCGAACGGGCTGGCGCCCAACTGGGGAATGGCGAGCCCGCCCGTGGCAATCACGAGCGACTGGCCAGTGAATTCCCCCTGATCCGTCTTTACGGTAAAACCTGCTGCCGCTGCGCCCACACCAGCGCGAACCGTGTGAACCTGACACGGCTGCGCCCAGCGCACGCCCCCCAGATCGCATTCGGCCCGCAACATGTCGATGATCTGTTTGGCCGAGTCATCGCAAAACAACTGGCCGAGCGTTTTCTCGTGATAGGCAATGTTGTAGCGTTGAATGAGTTTGATGAAATCGAACTGGGTGAACTGTGCCAGGGCCGAGCGCGCAAAATGCGGATTTCGCGACAGGAAGTTCTCGGGACGAATATCCCGGTTAGTGAAATTGCAGCGCCCGCCGCCGGAAATGCGAATCCGCTCGCCAATCTTGGCGGCGTGATCGATCAGCAGAACGCGGCGCCCGCGCTGTCCGGCTTGTGCCGCGCACATCATGCCGGCGGCACCGGCGCCGATCACAATGACATCAAAATTTATTAAATCTTTATTAGGCTGCATGCGGGCGATCTGGGTTGGTGCGGATGGTAGTCACGATCATGTGGAGCGGGGAGCATACCGGATTGGCAAGTTGAACGGGTATCTGTGGTGGTCGCTGCCCCGAGTGTGGGTCTCGCCCACGATGATGTTTGGGCTCGTTTTAATAGATATATTTGCTATGCGATGTGCTTTATCATAAGTGTTAAAAGGGCCTCGTGTTTTGATCTGGAAATCAGAACTTCAATTTTTAGTTTGTACGTCACCAAGGATGTGTTTATGACTCATGGAATGAAATTCACGGCGCTGGCCTGTTCACTTTTTGCGGCATTTGGCCTATCGGCGTGTGGGGGCGGTGGCGGTGGAACAGCGGCGACTTCAGCGGGCACGAATACACCCCCCTCGTCGGTGACCGGGTCCGGTGACGCCTCGGTCTGTTTCAACCCGGCGCTATGGGCGACGGCGGGTACGACCACCCATGTGGTGAGCCAGGAAACCTACAGTGACGGCACAAGTCCGGAAACAATCACGGAAGACAGTACGACGCTCGCTGGTCAGATATTCAATGGCTCGCCCGCCACCGAGATAGACCGTTCGCGAACGTCTGTGACTACAGGCAGCACGGGAGGCGGTACAACTACGTCGTCGAGCAAGGAGTACTACTCGGTTGATGTCCCCAATACGACGTTATACCAATTAGGGTCACAAGAGACGAGGCCCGGCTCATTTGGAACGACTATCACCACAACCTCCACGGATACCCCCGCCCTGCCGCTACGGTTTAATCTCACTGCCGGCGGCAGTTATCAGACAAGTACCACCGAAACAACGCCGAGCTCGACGACCCCAGGTGTTAACAATGTATCGACCATCAGCGGTCCTATCACGTTCGTGGGCATCGAGTCCGTGACGATTCCCGCCGGCACTTTTCAGGCTTGCCATATGGTGTTTGGACCAACGCACTATCAAGACAGCAACGGTTCGAACTATAGCAATACGCTTGATGCCTGGTTGGGTGTGGGCAACGGTTTGGTGCTCAAAAGCCATTTGGTTGACGCCAGTGTCGGGAATGTCGACTCTGTTGTGACATCCGCATCCATCAATGGGACGCCCATCACACCTTAGCGTGCGGTTGGTCTAAGGTTTGGTCTCCTGCCCGAGCATCGCACGGATGCTGGCCAGGTGTTCCCGACCCTGGGCTTGCGTCACGGCCTTGGGCTGTTCGATGCCCACACCCTGCCAGCTCAATAACTCGGTGGGAATTTCGTCGAGAAACCGACTGGGCAGGGTATTGAGCCACTCGCCATAACGCCGGCGCTTTTGGGTGAGGGTGAAGGTGAGGCTGATCTGCGCGCGGGTGATGCCCACAAAACACAGCCGTCGCTCCTCATGGAGCCGGTCGTCGTCCACGCAGTCGCGATGTGGCAGGATTTCCTCTTCCATGCCCGCCAGGAACACATGTTTGTATTCCAGCCCCTTGGCGGCGTGCAGGGTGAGCAGGGAGACGGCATTGCTGTCCTTTTCGCGGGTTTGCTGGTCGAGAATGCCGAGCAGGGTCATGCGCTGCGCGAGCGCCGGCAGGTCCATCACTTCACCCTTTTCGGCACTGTCGCTGGCAATGCGGCCCAGCCAGTCCAGCCATTCGGTCAGATTCTGCCAACGGCGCTCGGCGGCCTTGGTGCTGGTTTCCTGCTCGTGCAGATAGCCCAGATAATCGATATCGGCGAAAAGCTGCTGCAGGACAACGACGGCATCGGTGCCCGGCTGGTGACGGGTGGCATCAAGCCAACCACAGAAGCGGTTCAGGCGGAAATAAGCCCGCTCTTCCAACGTGGACTGCAGTCCGGCCGAACGGGCGGCCTGATTCAGTGAGCTGCGCCGTTCGCGGGCATAGCGGCCGAGTTTTTCGAGGGTGGTTGGGCCGATTTCGCGCCGGGGGGTGTTGATCACGCGCATCATGGCCGCATCGTCATCCGGGTTAACCAGGAGTTTTAGATAGGCCATCGCATCCTTGACCTCGGCCCGATCGAAGAACGATTGGCCGCCTGTGAGGTTATAGGGGATGCTGAGTTTGCGCAGGGACTGTTCGATGAGCCGAGCCTGGTGGTTGCCACGAAACAGCACGGCAAAATCCCGGTATTCGGTCTGATTGCGAAAATGCTGATGCAGGATCTCGGTGGCGATGCGTTCGGCTTCTTCTTCGGCCGTGGCGCAGACAATCACCCGATGCGGCTCGCCGATCCCGATCTCGCTCCAGAGCTGTTTGGGCTGGGTGGTTGTATCGTTGGCAATGAGGTGGTTTGCCGCCTGGAGAATGGTATTGACCGAGCGGTAGTTTTGTTCGAGCTTGAGTGTGGTCAGATTCGGGAAATCGCTGGCGAGGCGGATCAGGTTTTCCGGCCGCGCACCGCGCCAGGCGTAGATGGACTGGTGATCGTCGCCCACGGCCGTGAAGGCGCCGAGCGAACCGGTCAGCAGGCGCACCAGTTCGTATTGGGTGGTGTTGGTATCCTGATATTCATCGACCAGTAGATACCGCACGCGCTGTTGCCAGCGTTCACGCACCTCAAGATTTTCGCGCAGCAATTCGACCGGGCGACCGATGAGATCGTCGAAATCCAATGCATTGCAGGCCTGCAACTGGTTCTGGTACTGATCGTATAGCCGCGCCATCGCCTGGTGATCTTCATCCACGGCGGTATTGAGGGCGGTGCTGGGGGTCAGCAGATCGTTTTTCCACAAGGACATCTGCCACTGGGCGGCCTTCGGCTCGATCACATCTTTGTATTCACTGTGATTGATCAGTGATTTGATGATGGCGAGGCTGTCTTCGGCATCCAGCACGGTGAATCCGGCGCGCAGGCCCATGGAGGCGAATTCACGGCGAATAAAATTCAGCCCCAGCGTGTGGAAGGTGGAAATATTCAGGCCACGGCGCCGTTCGGCGGGGAGGAGCGCATTGGTGCGTTCCTGCATTTCCTTTGCCGCCTTGTTGGTGAAGGTCACCGCGAAGATGGTGCGCGCCGGCATGCCCTGGCGTTCGATGAGATGCACGATCTTCTCGGTGATTACGCGCGTCTTGCCTGAGCCCGCGCCAGCCAGTACCAGCAGCGGGCCATCGAGGTGCTTAACCGCGCGGGTCTGTTCGGGGTTCAGGCCATGGATGCCGGCGTGGTCACTCATGTCGCCACCTGTGTCGACCACATGGGCTGGCTACGGGCTTCCAGCAGAGCCGCCCCGAGTATCAGACTTCCGCCGATCCAGACATTCACCGCAGGATGCTCGTGTCCGATCAGGATGGCAGAGGCACTGGCGACCAGAAGCTCCAGGGTCATCAGGATGGCTGCGCGCCCGGCAGGCATCCGTTCGACAGCATATTGCGTCGCCAGCATTGCGCCGAGGAGGAGCGTGCCGCCATACAGGGCGCTCTGGACTATGCCAGCCAGCGTAATCCGGGCGCCGGGCTCGGGCAAGATCAAGAGAAAAATCAGCCCGAAGATCACACCGCCCACCTGCATCACGGAGAGCTTGACCAACATGGGCTCATCCTGAAGATACCGGAACAGCACATTGGAGCCCGCCAGTGCGATTCCGGCAATCAGGGCGGCCAGATCGGCAAAGGAAAAGCCCCATTGCACATCAGGGCCGAGAATCAATGCCGCACCCGCCAGGGCCAGCACAACTGCCGTGATTCGAATGCCGGCCAGCGCTTCGCGCAGAAACCAGTGGCCGAACAGCACGCCCCAGGCGGGAATCAGAAAGAACAGAAGCATGGATCGTACTACGTCGCCATAGACCATCGAGATAGTGAAACCGATCCCCGCAACCCCGCTCAAAAAGGCGAGCGGCACCAACCAGTGCCAGGGCAGGGGATGGTTGGCGCGATTGGGCCGCCATGTTTTGATTAGCCAATGCAGCGCCCAGGGCAGCACCATGAGGAACTGCATGCCGTAGGCAATAATGGATAGGGTGATCGGTCCCATGCCAAGCTGATCGATGGCCTTGAGCCATATCCAGGTCAGGCCCCACAGGGTGGACCCTATCATCAGGACGAGCGTTGGGGGGAGGCGGTTCAGCAAGCCCCCTGACGGAGATGTCGTCATGCGGCTCTAGCCGATCCAGTGACGGGCATTGCGGAACAGACGTAACCAGGGCCCTTCGGGGGCATTGCGATCACCGAATTGTTCTGACCAGCTTTCCGGTGCCCAGGAGAACTGGCTACGGCGCCAGACACGTTCCGGGTGCGGCATCATGATATTGAAGCGGCCATCCGGGGAGGTGAAGCCAGTTTGGCCCCAGACCGAGCCGTTCGGGTTATCCGGGTACTGCTCGGTAGCGATCGTATGCCCGTCGACAAAGCGGAGTGTCGTGAAGGATTCCTCGGCATGCATCGGATTGCGGTAGCTGACCTTGCCCTCACCGTGCGCGACGGTGATCGGCAGCAGGCTGCCTTCCATGCCCTGTAGGAAAATCGAGGGTGTGGGCATGATCTCGACGAGCGACAAGCGGGCCTCGAACTGCTCCGAGGTATTGCGCTCGAAGCGAGGCCAAAATTCGGCACCGGGAATCAGATCATGCAATTGCGAGAGCATCTGGCAGCCATTGCACACGCCCAGGGCGAAGGTGTCGTCGCGATTGAAGAAGGCACTGAAGGCATCGAAAGTGCGCGGGTTGTAGCGAATCGCATGCGCCCAGCCGGAACCGGCACCGAGCACATCACCGTAGGAGAAGCCACCGCAGGCCACGATGCCTTTCATGGTTGACAGATCCACTCGGCCAGCGAGCAGATCACTCATGTGGACATCCACGGCCATGAAGCCTGCCCGGTCGAAGGCGGCTGCCATTTCGACCTCACCGTTCACGCCCTGCTCACGCAGAATCGCAATTCGTGGCCGAACACCCGTGGCGATCATCGGTGCTGCAACATTTTCACGCACGTCGAAGCTGGCGCGGGCCGCACTCAGGCCGGGGTTACGGTCATCGATGATGCGCTCAAAGGCAGATTGCGCACTGTCCGGGTTGTCGCGCAGGCTGGCCATGAGGTAGCTCGTTTTCGACCAGATGGCATGCAGATCGCTGCGCTTGGCCTTCAGGACGGACTTGCCCGTCCACTGAATATCGATGGTGTTGCCGACTATGGCTTCACCCAGTTCGTGGATTGCGCCGGTCAGGCCCGCCTGGGTAAATTGTTCGCGCACGAAGGCGAGATCTTCACGGCGCACCTGCAGCACGGCACCGACTTCTTCGGCAAACAGGTTGCCGACCACGTCTTGTCCCAGGCTGTTGAGGTTGATGTTCAAACCGCAATGTCCGGCAAACGCCATTTCCAGCAAGGTGGCGATCAGGCCGCCGTCACTTCGGTCATGATAGGCGATGATATGGCCGAGTTCGTTCAGCAACTGCACGGTATTGAAGAAGGCCTTAAGTGGCTCTGGATGGATGTCCGGGGCGATTTGCCCGATGTGACCGTACACCTGTGCGAGCGCAGAGCCGCCGAGACGATTCTTGCCTTGGCCCAAATCGATCAACAGCAGGCAGGCATCCAATTTTGGCTGCAGTTGCGGGGTCAGCACGTGGTTGATGTCGGATACTGGCGCAAAACCCGTCACGACCAGGGAAACGGGTGAAACCACTTCCTTGGCGGCGCCATTTTCGCTCCAGCGGGTTTTCATCGAGAGCGAATCCTTGCCGACTGGAATGGCGATATCCAGCGCCGGGCAGAATTCCATGCCCACGGTGCGGACGGTGGCGTACAGGGCGGCGTCTTCGCCGGGATGTCCGCAGGCCGCCATCCAATTGGCTGAGAGTTTGATTTCCGCCGTTGATTTGATCGGTGCGGCGGCCATATTGGTCAGCACTTCGGCAATGGCCATGCGGGCCGAGGCGGGCGCATCCAGCACAGCGATCGGCGCACGCTCGCCCAGCGCCATCGCCTCGCCGGTATCGTGATAGAAGTCGGTGGCGGTTACCGCGCAATCGGCCACCGGCACCTGCCAGGGGCCGACCATCTGATCGCGCGCGACGAGGCCGCCCACACTGCGGTCGCCAATCGTGATCAAAAAGCTCTTGTCTGCCACGGTCGGCAGGCTCAGTACGCGGGTGACGGCGTCCATTACATCCAGATTGGCTGTCGAGAACGGTGCAAACTGCGTGGTCAACGTCTTGGCATCGCGGTGCATCTTGGGCGGATGGCCGAACAGGGTGCTCATGGGCAGATCGATGGGGCGGTTGTCGAAATGCGGATCGTTGACTACAAGTTGCTGTTGACGGGTCGCGCGGCCTACGACGGAAAACGGTGCACGTTCCCGTTCGCACAGGCTGGTGAAGCGGGGGAGGTCTTCCGGATGAATCGCCAGCACATAGCGTTCCTGTGATTCGTTGCACCAGATGGCGAGCGGTGTCATGCCGGGCTCGTCGTTGGGCACGGCCCGCAGGTTGAACTCGCCACCGAGACCCGCATCGTTGATCAATTCGGGGAAGGCATTGGACAATCCGCCCGCGCCGACGTCATGGATCGACACGATGGGATTGGTGTCGCCGAGCGCAATACAGCGGTCGATGACTTCCTGTGCGCGCCGTTGCATTTCCGGATTGGCGCGCTGCACCGAGGCAAAATCCAGGGCGGCGGAACCACTGCCGGATGCCTGGGATGAGGCCGCGCTGCCGCCCAGGCCAATCTGCATGGCCGGCCCGCCGAGCACGATCAATAAATCGCCATCGAGAATCGGTTGTTTTTCGACAAAATCTGGCCGAATCGCGCCCAGGCCCCCGGCAATCATGATCGGCTTGTGATAGCCGTGAACCATGCTCGGTTCGCCATCGGTGTGGTTTGTGCCCAGTTCGAAACTACGGAAATAGCCGGTGAGGGCGGGGCGACCGAATTCGTTGTTATATGCCGCGGCGCCAATCGGGCCGTCGAGCATGATGTCGAGAGCGGAGACGATGCGGTCGGGTTTGCCGATATTCGACAGTGCTTCCCAGGGCTGTTCGTGACCGGGAATCCTCAGGTTGGAGACCGAAAATCCGGACAGCCCGGCCTTGGGTTTGCCGCCTCGGCCGGTGGCACCTTCATCACGGATCTCACCACCGGAACCGGTTGCTGCTCCTGGATCGGGTGAAATCGCGGTCGGGTGATTGTGGGTTTCCACCTTGATCAGGAAATGGATTGGCTCATGGGTCTGGCCATAGATCTCACTGATCGGGTCCACGGAAAAGCGACTGCCCGGCCAGCCTTCGATCACGGCGGCGTTGTCCTTGTAGGCGCTCAGGGTGCCCTTGGGGTTGTGTCGATGGGTGTTGCGAATCATCGCGAACAGACTGAGATCGTGCTCTTGACCGTCGACGGTCCAGTCTGCATTGAAAATCTTGTGGCGGCAATGCTCGGAATTGGCCTGCGCGAACATCATCAGCTCGATGTCGTTCGGGTTCCGGCCCAGATTCTGATACGCCTCGGTGAGATAGGCGATTTCGTCAGCGGAAAGCGCCAGTCCCAATTCTTGGTTGGCCGCATGAAGGGCTGTCTCGCCTTCTTCCAGCAAGGGCACGGTGTCGAGCGCAGCCGGTTCGCTGTGCGCAAACAGCGCTTCGGCTTCGGCCCAGCTCGTGAACACGGCATCGGTCATGCGATCGTGCAGCAGGGCGGCGGTCGCTTCGCGGATGTCGGATTCCAGCAGATGCAGCCCTGTCAGGGCGTATTCGATGCCGCGTTCCACACGAACGACCTGTTCGATCCCGCAGATGCGAATGATCTCGGTCGCTTTGCTGGACCAGGGGGAGCGCGTGCCTGGACGCGGGGTGACCAGCAGGCAGGCTGCGTCATCCGGCCATGCGCCCAACGGCAGGCCGTAGTCGAACAGATCATGCAGCTGATGGGTCTGCTGTTCGGTCAATGTGCTGCCCGGCGCCAGATCGACGAAGTGGACAAAACGGGCAGAAAGCGCTGTGATTTGCGGCGCAACTGCCTGAATGGCAGCCAGTTTCTTGGTCAATCGGAAATCAGACAGCGCGGCATGACCGAAAAAAATCTGCATGGTTGAATTGCTCATTCTTCAAGGGGATACGTGAAAATCCGCCACGCCCCGCGTTGAGGCGCTCAAGGGGTGGCGTTTACTGGGCCGAGATTGTACCACCGAGGCCATGGCCTGAGGGGATCGGACCCTGCTGACCCGACCCGACCCGGTGTTGATCAAGACGTAGCGTTGTTCGAGTGTGGTCGTGCGCTAGATTATGAGGGCGGAGAGGCCTAACCCGCCGGGTACATCGCCTTGTTTTCACTGAGCCGCAACCAGCCTTTGACGATGCGATAAATTACCCAGATTGACGTGGCGATCAGGATGAAATAACCCACAACAATCAGCAGCGTAATGACGCCAATGACCGTCCACAGCAGGCTGAACCAGAAGGTACGGATCTGCCAGCGGAAATGGGATTCCAGCCAGGTGCCCTGTACATCTTCTTTCTTGACGTAGTTGACGATTACGGCCACAAGGTAGGTGATGCCCAACAGGAACGAGGCCGCCTGAAGCGCATACACTGCCGAGGTGATGGTTCGAGCAGATTTGAGCTGTTCATCTTCCGATTCGATGATGATTCGTGTCATGGTTGGTGTATCCCTGGCGTCGTTATAGGTTTCGTTTTACCTGTTGCAGGGACATTCTATCCGGGCGAGGTGTAAATTGGGATACCTCGTTTGGGAGAAGCATTTTTAAGAATGGTTATCAGGTTTGCGGATTTCTGATGCAACCTAAAAAGTGATCTATAAAAATTGGAGTTGTATCAATTTGGTGTTCAATGGTGCATGAGCGTCAGTTGACTGAATAGAACATAGGGCTTCTCGGTGAAGGTGAGCTTAATCGTGATAAGTTTTCCATTTTAGTACGAGCGAGGGTTCAACCCGTACGCATACACCGGAGAGGCGGCAATCGCGCAGATGACAGTGGCTAAAGTAAAAAAATATTACTGAAGTCCGAACAAGTTCACCGTGCTGGGTTTTCTTTGTGTAGCGAGTAATTAAGATTCTGGTTTGTATATTAACAATGCTCGTCTAAGTTCTTCATTAGCTCCATCACGCCAAAACTCGATTAGCTTAAGGTTTCTTCGCTTTCTTGCTCCGGCATATTGGCTCAAATCGAGCATGTAGGCTTCAAATATTTGACCCGGACGCCCACTAACAGTGACTCGGGATCTTACTAAATGAATTAATTTTAAATCGACAAGCTCATGAATATAGTCTATTTCTTTTCCTTGTTCATCTTTATTGACCAAAAAACAATTCGTATTATTTTTCTCAAGGCAAAATTCTTTAAGTTTTATAAAGACAGATTCAAGAGATGTCGCTTCTACGCCATCTGAGGTGTCTCTGCGAAGTTCTTCACGCTTTGATGAGTCATATTCACCAGCCGCAATATTAACGTGTTCTGCGCTTACCTTATCAGTCCCACTTGGACCTCTACCTTTCTCTCTTGCAACATCAATTGAACGACGAAAAATTGAAAGAAAGTCTCGTGCCACACCACCACTTGCAAGAACAAGGCGATCAAAAGCTCCGTCAGTAATAAAATCAGAAATGTTTGAAATCCCCGCTTCTGAGGAAAATTTTGTTAAAACTTTTTTCAAAAAGTCTTTTGCCAGACTATATTTTTCTAGAGTGACATCAAGATCGATGTCATCTGCGTCATCGCCAAGCTTCATGCCAATCTATGGGTCACCATGTACATACCAAGTTGACCTATGTCTGATCGTGCCAATTTTAAGCCAAAGTCTATTGTCTTTCGCAATTCTGTGAAAGTAATCAATTACCCGTGCTTGATCATCACGACGAATATGGTAGAGATCATCCATAAATAGAAATGCATCTCCTTCAGATAAGGTTCCAAGATGATTGAATATGTCTTGATATTGAATTACATTTCTATGTAGGAAATCTATTTTTGAGCGTTTGAAGTTTTCTTCTGTATTTCTTGTTTCCGCCGACCCAAAAGTGGATTCGGCATTCAGTGACGTGGATTTTAAGACAGGATCTGATATGTTTATTCCTATCTTTGATTGATCTGCTACGTTGCTTCCAAAAGTTTCTTTTATATCTGATTCGTCTGTTTGATGAAGTGTTTTTTCAAGATCAGTAATTATTTTTTCAATTTTGATTGAAATGTTGCTTGCGTCCTGTTTTCGATATGCTTTTCTATTTGGTATGGATCCGAAGAGTTTTTGCCAAAAAGTTTTTTTAGTTGATGAGTAAATCGCCGCAGTTTTCATCCATTCATTAAATTTTTTAAAGGTAGATATCAGAACACTCAATAACACATCAGGGTGAGTGTGCCCTTTGAAGACTTCGAGATTAACGTACGCTATGGGTCTTCTATCTAAAGTTAGTTCTGATGCGGCTTTTCGCAGTAGACTTGATTTGCCTGATCCTCGTCGACCGAATATGAGGTGGTGCCGCCTGGTTCTAGATCTATCAAGAGTGCCAGGTGCTGGTTCTATAAAATACTTAACGCTTTCTTCAGTTGATCTTGCGGCTTCTTCCACCAGCACAACCAGTTTTTTAATCTCATCAGAGTTCAATATTCCAGTCATATAAAAAATCCCTGCGATTGGTTGTTTGGTCTTTTGGCTGGTGCTGGAAAAATGCGAATCACAATTTCCTACCTTTATAGTAAAATTTTATTTAAATTCAATGGTATTGCTAAGAGTTGTGAAAAACATGTAGAACTTTGATTTCTTGATCCAAAGGTATCTGTAGAGTCCCGGATGATTGCATCGATCTGAGGCGCTGGCCTTTGTTTGTTGCCAGAAGCTTCTTTCGGTCTATCATCGACGACTATACCCGCAGTGGGAGGAGTCGACCATGATGGTTTCTTTGCACAAGAATGCCCGT